>NZ_CP054044.1:309088-618177 GCF_013282745.1 Yersinia bercovieri ATCC 43970 | reverse complement strand
TGAAAGGTGCGGATGTGGCGATCATCGCCGCAGAGAACAGTCTGTCACAACAGCACACCACCGAGAGCAAACAGAGCGGATTAACGGTGGCGCTGTCCGGCCCGGTCGGCAGTGCCGTCAACAGTGCGGTCACCACTGCGCAGCAAGTCACCAAAGAGACCGACGGGCGACTGGCCGCCTTGCAGGGCACCAAAGCAGCGCTATCGGGGGTGCAGGCAGTACAAGCAGGCCAACTGGTGCAGGCGCAAGGGGGCGATACTGCCAGCATGTTCGGCGTCAGTGCCTCATTAGGCTCACAAAAATCGGCCTCGCAGCAACATCAGGAACAGACCAGTGTCAGCGGATCGACAGTGACGGCGGGTAACAACCTGAGCGTGACGGCCACCGGTGAGGGGAACTCGGCGAACAGCGGCGATATTGTGGTGCAAGGCAGCCAGCTTAAAGCCGGCGGCGACACCACCCTGGATGCCGCACGAGATTTACTGCTACTCGGTGCCGCCAATACCCAGAAAACCGACGGCAGCAACAGCAGCAGCGGCGGCAACATTGGCGTCAGTCTGGGGTTCGGCAGCTCCGGCGGTGGCCTGAGCATCTTTGCCAACGCCAACAAGGGGCAGGGAAAAGAGCACGGCGACGGCACCTTCTGGAGTGAAACCCAGCTCGACAGTGGCGGCACGCTGTCGCTCAGCAGCGGGCGTGATACTTCGCTGATAGGCGCGCAAGCCAGCGGTGAAACCGTCAAGGTGGATGTCGGCCGTGACCTGTTACTGCAAAGCCAGCAGGACAGCGATAATTATGATGCGAAGCAGACCAGCACCAGCGGCGGTGTCAGCATGGCGGTGGTCGGCGGCGGTGGCTCTGCCAACCTGAGCATGAGTCGCGACAAACTGCACAGCAATTATGACTCGGTGCAGGAGCAGAGCGGTATCTACGCCGGTAAAGGTGGCTTTGATATCACCGTCGGCGAGCATACCCAGCTTGATGGCGCGGTGATTGCCAGCACCGCAGACAAGAGTAAAAACAGCCTCGACACCGGCACATTGGGCTTCAGTAATATTGAAAATAAAGCCGATTTCAAGGCCGAGCATCAGGGTGGCAGCCTGAGTTCAGGCGGCCCGGTGGGGTCTGACCTGCTGAGCAATCTGGGCAGTGTGGCGCTGTCAGGGCTGGGAGGGAGCGGTCATGCGGAAGGCACCACTCAGGCGGCGGTATCTGAGGGCAACATCACCATCCGTGATACCGATAAACAGCAGCAGAGTGTTGATGAGCTGAGCCGCGACACTGACAATGCTAACGGCAGCATCGGGCCGATATTTGATAAAGAGAAAGAGCAAAATCGGCTGAAGGCGGCGCAGCTGATAGGAGAAATTGGTGCGCAGGCGATGGATATTGCGCGCACACAGGGCGCGATAGTGGCGACCAAGGCGGCGAAAAAGCAACAGAACGACCCGGATGCACAGGCGGCGGCGAAAGCGAAACTGGAGAGAGAAGGCAAGCCGGTAACAGCAGACGCCATCCGGAAACAGGCGTATGACACGGCATACAATCAGGCGCTGAATGATTCCGGGTTCGGAACAGGAGGCTCGGTACAACGCGCCTTACAGGCAGCGACGGCGGCGGTACAGGGGCTGTCTGGCGGCAATATGGCGGCGGCACTGGCGGGGGGTGCTGCACCGTATATCACTAAACTTATCGCCGATACCCTGCCTGATGATCCGGTATCGCGCACACTGGCACATGCGGCGGTTAATGCCGCACTGGCAGCGGCACAGGGTAATAACGCGCTGGTTGGTGCGGGTGGCGCGGTGACAGGCGAACTGATAGGCATGATTGCAATAAATGCTTACGGCAAGCCGGTTAGCGAATTGAGCGAAACGGAAAAACAAACGGTCTCGGCGCTGGCGACACTGGCGGCAGGATTGGCGGGTGGATTGATTGGTGACAGTACAGCGGATACAGTAGCAGGGGCGCAGACCGGTAAAACGGTGGTGGAGAATAACTCCCTGAGTGGAGATCAAGCCCGTGAGTCTGTTAAGCAGGTTACGAGCAACCTGAAAGATCAGGTAAGAGACAAACTGGGTGAAGGCACACTCTCCGCTATCGTTAACAGTATAATTAATGCGACGGCTGACACAGGTGATGCGATATTAGGCGGAGCAGATTACGGCGCTGATGCAGCGATGGCGCTCACCTCATGTGCCATGGGAGACAGTTACTGCACTCAGGCATTAAACGATCTGGCGGGTAAAAATCAGGCTGCGGCAGATACGCTGAAAGCCCTGATGAAGAGTGAAACCTGGTCAGCGGTTGCAGGACAGGTGAAAGAAGCGGCTCAAGGTAACCAGCTTGCTCTTGAAGCAACAGGCGGAATGCTGGCAGGCCTTTTCCTGCCGGGTAAGAAATTGCCTGATGTTGGCGCTGTAATTGCCTCTGATAGCATCGTTTTCAGCACCAAACAGTTAGATAAAAAATTCAAACATGCAGTTGATTTTGATGTTGTTACCACAAAGAAAAACTCTGAAACACTTAAGCAGTATGAGACTGCAATTAAAAATCATATGGATGATACTACTACCTTTGAAAAGGGTACTTATGGTTTTGTGAAAGACTCTAAAGTATTTTTTAACCCTACTACAAATAACGCAGTTATTATTGATAAAACAGGTGAATTTATTACAGGTTTTAAAGTCATTCCTGGGACACCACAATATGATAACTTTATGAAAAATGGGGTTTTAAGATGAATTACTTACTTTTGGACTTTGCTAGATCTTTTGTTGCTGAAAGATTGTCAGCAACAGTATTTTCAGAAGCATATATAGAGCTTTGGCGTATAGAAAGAGATAACAAAAATATACTTAACTATGATGCGAAGATAAGTGAGTGTTTATCAAGTATATTTTGTCTGGCTGATATGTATAACCCAGATGAAGATCGTGAGGAGTATGAGTTTAATGATGATCAGCTACGAGATGAAATAAATAAACTCATAGTTAATTATATTTGATAGTAATAAATATCTCCCGGCATAGCCGGGGTTTTTTCATATGCGCCTATAAGGCTTTGTTACCTGCCGCGCCCTAACAGGCGCATAGCAATCTGACAATTGAAATCCCGCCCTTCACGGCGGGATTTTTACACCTAAGCCTCAAATCCTCCAACTCCCAACCGTTGCAACCGAATAACACCGGGAGCAGCGGTCACCTCCAGTTGTTCGGCATCAGTGATACTGCCAGCATGTTTGGCGTCAGCGCCTCATTAGGCTCACAAAAATCGGCCTCGCAGCAACATCAGGAACAGACCAGTGTCAGCGGCTCGACAGTGACGGCGGGCAACAACCTGACCATCAATGCGACCGGACAGGGCGGCGCGGCGAGCAGCGGCGATATCCTGATTGCGGGCAGCCAGCTTAAAGCTGGCGGCGATACCACCCTGGATGCCGCACGCGATTTACTGCTACTGGGTGCCGCCAATACCCAAAAAACCGACGGCAGCAACAGCAGCAGCGGCGGCAACATTGGCGTCAGTCTGGGGTTCGGCAGCTCCGGCGGTGGCCTGAGCATCTTTGCCAATGCCAACAAGGGGCAGGGAAAAGAGCACGGCGACGGCACCTTCTGGAGTGAAACTCAGCTCGACAGTGGCGGCACACTGTCGCTCAGCAGCGGGCGTGATACGGCGCTGATTGGCGCGCAGGCGAGCGGGGAAACCGTCAAGGTGGATGTCGGCCGCGACCTGCTGCTGCAAAGCCAGCAGGACAGCGATAATTATGACTCGAAACAGAGCAGTATCAGCGGCGGCGTCAGTGTCGCGGTGGTGGGCAGTGGCGGCTCTGCCAACCTGAGCATGAGTCGCGACAAACTGCACAGCAATTATGACTCGGTGCAGGAGCAGAGTGGTATCTACGCCGGTAAAGGTGGCTTTGATATCACCGTCGGCGAGCATACCCAGCTTGATGGCGCGGTGATTGCCAGCACCGCAGACAAGAGTAAAAACAGCCTCGACACCGGCACATTGGGCTTCAGTAATATTGAAAATAAAGCCGATTTCAAGGCCGAGCATCAGGGCGGCAGCCTGAGTTCAGGCGGCCCGGTGGGGTCTGACCTGCTGAGCAATCTGGGCAGTGTAGCGCTGTCAGGACTGGGAGGGAGCGGTCATGCGGAAGGCACCACTCAGGCGGCGGTATCTGAGGGCAACATCACCATCCGTGATACCGATAAACAGCAGCAGAGTGTCGATGACCTGAGCCGGGATACCGACAACGCCAATGGCAGCATCGGGCCAATATTTGATAAAGAGAAAGAGCAAAACCGGCTGAAGGCGGCGCAGCTGATAGGAGAAATTGGTGCGCAGGCGATGGATATTGCGCGCACGCAGGGGGATATCCTCGGGCTTGAGGAGGCTTTGAAACGCCATCCTGAGTTGAAAGGCGATGCGGAAGCCTTGCGTGAGACAAAAGAATACAAAGCCGAAATGCAGAAATACGGCACCGGTAGCGCACTGCAACAAGGGCTTCAGGCCGCGACAGCAGCCATACAGGGCTTGGCCGGAGGAAATATGGCGCAGGCACTGGCGGGAGCCTCAGCACCGTATCTTGCTGAAGTGATTAAGAAAAGCACCGGAGATAATCAGGCAGCCAACGCCATGGCGCACGCCGTATTGGGTGCAGTCACCGCCTATGCCAGTGGCAACAGTGCGCTGGCGGGTGCGGCTGGCGCGGTCACTGCCGAGTTAATGGCCCCGACGATTATCGCGGCAATGGGCTGGGACAAGGATAATCTCTCCGAAGATCAGAAGCAGACGGTCAGCGCGTTGGCGACACTGGCGGCCGGACTGGCCGGTGGCTTGACCGGTGATAGTACCGCTGATACGGTTGCCGGTGCACAGACAGGGAAGAATGCGGTGGAGAATAACTATCTGAGCAATCAACAGCGCTCAGATAGTGATAAAGAGTTTAATACTTGTAAAGGTAGTGTGTCCTGCCAATTGCAAGTGGGTGCTAAATGGGATGCTATCAGTCTGGGGCAAGATACCGCCTACAGTGCAGGCATGCTGGTTGGTGTTCCTCAAGGGCTTTACGACTCAGTCGAAAGTTTATCGAAATCCATCAGTGATCCTGCTGCGACTTATGATGCAATCAAGCAACTGATAGCGAGCGATGACATCTTTAGCACCATGTCAGATGCGGTTAGGCAAAGCTACATTGATCGCATCAACCTGATGGAGTCTGAGTATCAGAAAGCTGGCGCAAGTGGTGCGTACAATGCTGGAGTTGAAGCCGGTAAACTTGTGTCTGAGCTGATTGGTACTGTTGCAGGTGGCGTTAGTGTTGCAAAAGTGGGTACAGCACTCACAGAGAAAATTGCAGCGAAAGTGGTTGGCAAAATTGACTCACCAAACCTTAAAACACCATCTGGTAACCCTAACAGTTCAAGTGCTATTACCGATGTTGAGGCAGGCGGGTATTCTTACTATGACCAATTCAAGAATGCTAATGGGGGATGGGATTGGCCTAAGAATTTGGGGTTTGAAGGTGATCCTGTCAAAACTACAATCCCAGTAGGTGCTCGTTTGGATAGATATGGAGAGCCCAATGGTTCTTTCCTTGCACCGAAAGGGACACCTTACGAACAACGTGCCCTTGCGCCGGGCGCTAAAGCTGAAAAATATTATGAGTATGAGGTAATAAAACCCTTGCCTACTATACAAGGAGAAATTGCTCCTGCTTTTGGTCAGCCAGGTGGAGGTGTCCAAATATTACCTAATATGCAAGAGCGAGTGAATGTTGACTGGCTGGTGAAAAATGGATATCTACGGGAGATAAAGTAATATGTTGCTCTCTTTTTCTGAGATACAAAAAAAAGTCAACGACCTAGGGAAGAGTGTGGGGATTCCTGAAAGTGATTTGCACATTTTCTCATCATCACCTGGTGATGGTAGGCCACATATTTCCTATGATGGTGGGTTGTACAATTATATATATGCAGAGAGAGGGGTGGAGTTTTTTAGAAAAACAACGAGTTCAAAAGATGAGCTGTTTTATTGGATTATGTCTGACTTTATTTATAAGGTTGCCTTTCAATATGAACTGGAAAATCGTGTTGAGAACAGAGATGGACGGCAAATTGCATTTAATAAAGCACTTGATCTTATGGGGAGTATTAGTGACGAGTGGAGATTAAAGGCTCAGCATGAAATTGATGATATCCTCACTAAAAATCCGTATACAGATACTCTTAAATTAAAGTAACAAAATCCCGGCCAACTGGCCGGGGTTCGTATATCTAAGCCCTGAAAACGTCCACTTCCCACCGCTGCAACCGAATAACACCAAGCGCGGCGCTGACTTCCAGTTGTTCGGCGTCATTGATACCGGACTCGGTGAGCCTATCCCCACCAATAATCAACTCGCCGTTCTCCCGTACCACCGAGTAGCCGCCCGTGACTTGCTACTACTCGGTGCCGCCAATACCCAAAAAACCGACGGCAGTAACAGCAGCAGTGGCGGCAACATTGGCGTCAGTCTGGGGTTCGGCAGCTCCGGCGGTGGCCTGAGCATCTTTGCCAACGCCAACAAGGGGCAGGGAAAAGAGCACGGCGACGGCACCTTCTGGAGTGAAACCCAGATTGACACAGGCGGCACACTGTCGATCAGCAGCGGGCGTGATACTTCGCTGATAGGCGCGCAAGCCAGCGGTGAAACCGTCAAGGTGAATGTCGGCCGTGACCTGTTACTGCAAAGCCAGCAGGACAGTGATAATTATGACTCGAAACAGAGCAGTATCAGCGGCGGCGTCAGTGTCGCGGTGGTGGGCAGTGGCGGCTCGGCCAACCTGAGCATGAGTCGCGACAAACTGCACAGCAATTATGATTCGGTGCAGGAGCAGAGCGGTATCTACGCCGGTAAAGGTGGCTTTGATATCACCGTCGGCGAGCATACCCAGCTGGATGGCGCGGTGATTGCCAGCACCGCGGACAAGAGTAAAAACAGCCTCGACACCGGCACGCTGGGCTTCAGTAATATTGAAAATAAAGCCGATTTCAAGGCCGAGCATCAGGGCGGCAGCCTGAGTTCAGGCGGCCCGGTGGGGTCTGACCTGCTGAGCAATCTGGGCAGTGTAGCGCTGTCAGGACTGGGAGGGAGCGGTCATGCGGAAGGCACCACTCAGGCGGCGGTATCTGAGGGCAACATCACCATCCGTGATACCGATAAACAGCAGCAGAGTGTCGATGACCTGAGCCGGGATACCGACAACGCCAATGGCAGCATCGGGCCAATATTTGATAAAGAGAAAGAGCAAAACCGGCTGAAGGCGGCGCAGCTGATAGGAGAAATTGGTGCGCAGGCGATGGATATTGCGCGCACGCAGGGGGATATCCTCGGGCTTGAGGAGGCTTTGAAACGCCATCCTGAGTTGAAAGGCGATGCGGAAGCCTTGCGTGAGACAAAAGAATACAAAGCCGAAATGCAGAAATACGGCACCGGTAGCGCACTGCAACAAGGGCTTCAGGCCGCGACAGCAGCCATACAGGGCTTGGCCGGAGGAAATATGGCGCAGGCACTGGCGGGAGCCTCAGCACCGTATCTTGCTGAAGTGATTAAGAAAAGCACCGGAGATAATCAGGCAGCCAACGCCATGGCGCACGCCGTATTGGGTGCAGTCACCGCCTATGCCAGTGGCAACAGTGCGCTGGCGGGTGCGGCTGGCGCGGTCACTGCCGAGTTAATGGCCCCGACGATTATCGCGGCAATGGGCTGGGACAAGGATAATCTCTCCGAAGATCAGAAGCAGACGGTCAGCGCGTTGGCGACACTGGCGGCCGGACTGGCCGGTGGCTTGACCGGTGATAGTACCGCTGATACGGTTGCCGGTGCACAGACAGGGAAGAATGCGGTGGAGAATAATGCGCTGGGTGAGATCGTTGATCAGAAAGTCTCTGGTGTATCGCAGGCCGAGAAATACCAGAATGCACAAAAGCAAATCGAAGCAGCGGTGGAGGAATTCAAAGCTCAGAATTGTGCGGGAATAAGTGCCGATGCGTGTTCAGCCAAAATGCAGGCCAATAGCGACGAATTGCTGAAAGGTGCCGCCGGTTTTGGGATAGACTTCGTTCCCATCATCGGTGATATCAAGAGCATTGCGGAAGCCCAGAGTACGCTGGATTACCTGATTGCCGTGATAGGGTTTATTCCAGGTGCAGGTGATGTCGCGGGTAAAGCGATCAAGGCAGCAGAGACAGCACTGAAAAAAGGTGATATTGCTGAAGCGTCGAAATTACTCAATAAGGCCAGCGATGAAGTTAGTAGCGCCAAGTACTTCGGCCAGGAAAGAAAATATTGGTCTGATGAACCAATACAATTTAATGGTAATAAGGTCTATCAGCGGCATGATTTGTTCGATCCTCACTATGTGGATCCAAAGTCTGGAAAAACAAATCTCCAGCTAATGGATGCAGGTAGGGCACCAATAGGTACTGATGGTAACCCTGTGAATCTCCATCATATGTTGCAACGACAAGATGGGCCAATTGCTGAAGCCACTCAATCTTTCCATAAGGAAAATCATGAAGTTATCCATATCAACGATAACAGTATTCCTTCTGGCATTAACCGTGCTGAGTTTAATAAATGGCGTTCTAACTATTGGAAGGAAAGAGCTGCAGGACTTAAGTAGGAGAACATATGAATAGTGATATCGACAAAGTAATTAATGAGTTAAAGATTTTGTCAGGTGGTGAAATTCTTAATATAGAACTACCTGACGACGCATTAATAGCGAGCTATGAAAAAAATATTGGTTTTACTTTTCCAGAAGACTATAAAAAAGCTCTAAAAGAGGTCAGCAACGTCTTCTATGGAACAGTTGAGCTATTATCGGTTACTAAAGATGGGAATTACTACGGTGAGCTTGCTCAGGCGCTACGTGATGCGAAAGAGCAGGGGCTACCAGAAGGTTGGTTACCTATCTGTGAAGATAACGGTAGTTATTATTGCCTTGTTCCTGACGGCCAAATTAGATACTGGACGACAGATGGCTATAGTGATGAGAAATGGCCGGATTTGGCAAGCTGGATTAAACAAGTCTGGATAGAAAGTAACTAAGCAGTAACCCCGGCTTTTGCCGGGGTTACTGTATCTAAGTCCTAAAAACTCCAACTCTCGCCGCTGCAACCTGATCACATCGGGAGCGGCGGTGACGTCCAGTTGTCCCGCATCGGTGATTCCGGATTCGGTCAGGTATTGGGCAATGCCAGCATGATCGCCGGTAAAAACGTCACTATTCTGGCGGCGGAAAATCAAAGCAGCCAGACCCATAGTGTCGAGCAAAAAAGTAGCGGCCTGACACTGGCACTGTCCGGTGCAGTCGGCAGCGCGATGAATACCGCGGTCACCACCGCCAAAGAGGCCAGTGAAGAGAGCAATGGCCGACTGTCTGCGCTGCAAGGTGTTAAAGCGGCACTCAGTGGTGCGCAGGCGGTACTGCACTCAGGCATTAAACGATCTGGCGGGTAAAAATCAGGCTGCGGCAGATACGCTGAAAGCCCTGATGAAGAGTGAAACCTGGTCAGCGGTTGCAGGACAGGTGAAAGAAGCGGCTCAAGGTAACCAGCTTGTTCTTGAAGCAACAGGTGGAATGTTGGCGGGTATGTTCCTGCCGGGCAAAAAAATACCTGATATTGAGGCTGCTAAGTTACCAAGCGGACCGAGTAGCTCAATAGTTCCTAGTGGGGGATTAGCTGCTCATGAAGCGGCAGGTGGACACCTAATCGATAGGCATGTTGGAAAAACAGAAGCGGAGCTATTAAATAGAGTGTCAACGGGTAATGTTAAATCAGCGTCCTCATTCACAGATAGGGCTGCTGCTGAAGCAGTCACAAGCAAGGCAATTGATAGCAATCAGGCTAAAATCGATAGTTATCTTTCTGGTAGCCAGAAAGGATATTTAGAGATTGATTATCAATCCAATGTACCGATTGGTATTAGTGTCTCTCGTGGTTCTACAAATGTCTCTTCAGTGACGAATGCTAGAATTATCATTGCGAGAGATCCTTCAATGCCAACAGGGTATAAAATTATTACTGGATATCCAACGCCATGATTATTAACGAAAAATATCCTTCTTTGTCATATCTACTAAGGTGTTACTTTAACCAGGATTTTGAGGTGCTGTTTGGTAATGCAGATGAAACATTGGCAGCTTATAAAGCTACTGAGACTGCGGAAGAGCGGTTGCAGATGAAGGCTGAAATAGATTATCTGCTGGCACTTTCTCTGCCAGATGATGAATTACAGGACATCCTGCTTAACAAAATTGATTGTAGTTATTATTACCCTAATGAATGGTCTTCATCTGAGGAGTGGTTGAAACATATATATAAACAAATGAACTGAAAGATCCCGGCCAGTTGGCCGGGATCTTTGCTTCTAAACCTGACCATCAATGCGACCGGACAGGGCGGCGCGGCGAGCAGCGGCGATATCCTGATTGCGGGCAGCCAGCTTAAAGCTGGCGGCGATACCACCCTGGATGCCGCACGCGATTTACTGCTACTGGGTGCCGCCAATACCCAAAAAACCGACGGCAGCAACAGCAGCAGCGGCGGCAACATTGGCGTCAGTCTGGGGTTCGGCAGCTCCGGCGGTGGCCTGAGCATCTTTGCCAACGCCAACAAGGGGCAGGGAAAAGAGCACGGCGACGGCACCTTCTGGAGTGAAACGCAGATTGACACAGGCGGCACACTGTCGCTCAGCAGCGGGCGTGATACTTCGCTGATAGGCGCGCAGGCGAGCGGTGAAACCGTCAAGGTGGATGTCGGCCGCGACCTGCTGCTGCAAAGCCAGCAGGACAGTGATAATTATGACTCGAAACAGAGCAGTATCAGCGGCGGCGTCAGTGCCGCGGTGGTGGGCAGTGGCGGCTCGGCCAACCTGAGCATGAGTCGTGACAAACTGCACAGCAATTATGACTCGGTACAGGAGCAGACCGGTATTTTTGCAGGCTCTGGTGGTTTTGATATTACTGTCGGCGAGCACACGCAACTTGATGGCGCGGTGATTGCCAGCACCGCAGACAAGAGTAAAAACAGCCTCGACACCGGCACATTGGGCTTCAGTAATATTGAAAATAAAGCCGATTTCAAGGCTGAGCATCAGGGCGGCAGCCTGAGCAGCGGTGGCCCGGTGGGGTCTGACCTGCTGAGCAATCTGGGCAGTGTAGCGCTGTCAGGACTGGGCGGGAGCGGGCATGCCGAGGGCACGACTCAGGCGGCGGTATCTGAGGGCAACATCACCATCGGCGATATTAGTAAGGCTGAATATAGCAAATTGATCAAGGGAAAATAATGAATAGATTAAGAGTCAGTTTACTTAAAGGTTCATTGCAGGATGAATATCAATTAGTTGATATATCAATAAAAAATGAGACTAAGTCGACATCAGTTTTCTGTGGAAATATCAATTTATCCGTATTTATTGAATGGATATATGATAATGAATACGAAATTAAAACATCAGAATTACCGATAGATACCACAGATAGTGGCTCCTTGGCTTATAAAATTTGGCACTTCTACGAAAGTGAAGAAATAGAAAATGATATTATAGCTGATGCAATGTTTGACTATCGAGCAAGCCATTGTCTTCGATTTGCGGCACGAGGAACTGATTTCCCTGAAATTTATATTGGGAAATTAGGCTGTAAGCATGAAATATCCATGTTCACTAGTAATGACTCATGGCAATACTTTATTGATATATTGGATTTTTATGAAAGTATAGCCGTCCTTACTGATAAGAAGTAAAAATATCGATGACCTGAGCCGTAACGTCGATACCGGACTCGGTGAGCCTATCCCCACCAATAATCAACTCGCCGTTCTCCCGTACCACCGAGTAGCCGCCCGTGACTTGCTACTACTGGGTGCCGCCAATCCCCAAAAAACCGACGGCAGCAACAGCAGCAGCGGCGGCAACATTGGCGTCAGTCTGGGGTTCGGCAGCTCCGGCGGTGGCCTGAGCATCTTTGCCAACGCCAACAAGGGGCAGGGAAAAGAGCACGGCGACGGCACCTTCTGGAGTGAAACTCAACTCGACAGTGGCGGCACGCTGTCACTGCACAGTGGTCGTGATACGGCGCTGATTGGCGCGCAGGCGAGCGGGGAAACCGTCAAGGTGGATGCCGGCCGCGACCTGCTGCTGCAAAGCCTGCAGGACAGTGATAATTATGACTCGAAACAGAGCAGTATCAGCGGCGGCGTCAGCGTGGCTCAACTGATCGCCGGCCTCAAGAGTGACATTGCCCCCCAGACTGCCCACCGTGCTGCCAACATTCGTCAGGGTTTGCGCCTGATCGGTGGTTTTTTGACGGTTACTGCCCACCGTAACACCAATGCCGCCGGTGCTCATCAGGCCCGATTTTTTCTGCTCGAACAGGTGAGATTCGCTCTTGCTTTTCCGCGCAGTGCCGCATGAACATCACCTTTACCCCCGAACCGATCCCTGAACTGACACTGACAGGCGGCACGTTGGCCGCATTGGGATTTACCACTGGCACCCCGTTGCAACTGACACGCCAGCATCACATGCTCTGGATCACTGTCGTCACCGACGAAGCCACCTAGGAAGTGCTGTGCGAGGCCAGCCAAGACCGCCAAGATTTAGGGGCAGATTGGGTACGGGAGAACGGCGAGTTGGTGATTGCTGGCGACTGGCTTACTGAGTCTGGCATTACCGACGCGGAACAACTGGAAGTGACCGCCGCGCCCGATGTGCTCCGATTGCAGCGGCGTGAAGGGGAAGTTTTTAGGGTTTAGAAGCAAAGATCCCGGCCAACTGGCCGGGATCTTTCAGTTCATTTGTTTATATATATGCTTCAACCATTCCTCGGATGAAGACCATTCATTAGGGTAATAATAACTACAATCAATTTTGTTAAGCAGGATGTCCTGTAATTCATCATCTGGCAGAGAAAGTGCCAGCAGATAATCTATTTCAGCCTTCATCTGCAACCGCTCTTCCGCAGTCTCAGTAGCTTTATAAGCTGCCAATGTTTCATCTGCATTACCAAACAGCACCTCAAAATCCTGGTTAAAGTAACACCTTAGTAGATATGACAAAGAAGGATATTTTTCGTTAATAATCATGGCGTTGGATATCCAGTAATAATTTTATACCCTGTTGGCATTGAAGGATCTCTCGCAATGATAATTCTAGCATTCGTCACTGAAGAGACATTTGTAGAACCACGAGAGACACTAATACCAATCGGTACATTGGATTGATAATCAATCTCTAAATATCCTTTCTGGCTACCAGAAAGATAACTATCGATTTTAGCCTGATTGCTATCAATTGCCTTGCTTGTGACTGCTTCAGCAGTAGCCCTATCTGTGAATGAGGACGCTGATTTAACATTACCCGTTGACACTCTATTTAATAGCTCCGCTTCTGTTTTTCCAACATGCCTATCGATTAGGTGTCCACCTGCCGCTTCATGAGCAGCTAATCCCCCACTAGGAACTATTGAGCTACTCGGTCCGCTTGGTAACTTAGCAGCCTCAATATCAGGTATTTTTTTGCCCGGCAGGAACATACCCGCCAACATTCCGCCTGTTGCTTCAAGAGCAAGCTGGTTACCTTGAGCCGCTTCTTTCACCTGTCCTGCAACCGCTGACCAGGTTTCACTCTTCATCAGGGCTTTCAGCGTATCTGCCGCAGCCTGATTTTTACCCGCCAGATCGTTTAATGCCTGAGTGCAGTAACTGTCTCCCATGGCACATGAGGTGAGCGCCATCGCTGCATCAGCGCCGTAATCTGCTCCGCCTAATATCGCATCACCTGTGTCAGCCGTCGCATTAATTATACTGTTAACGATAGCGGAGAGTGTGCCTTCACCCAGTTTGTCTCTTACCTGATCTTTCAGGTTGCTCGTAACCTGCTTAACAGACTCACGGGCTTGATCTCCACTCAGGGAGTTACCGGTATCACCACCACCTACAGCGCCACACCACAAATGGATGTTATTGGTGGACTGGCTTACGAGTATGAGTTTGCTGGTGAGGCCAAAGGCACGATTGACGGTGACAACATCACCTCACCAAGTGTAAAAGGCAGCACTGGCATTGCAGAGGTTGGATTGCGCTTTACCCCAACGCAGCAAAAAAACCTGTCGGTAGATATTAAGCTGACGGGTTTCACCGGGAAGCGCGAAGGTGTGGCGGGCGGGTTAAACGTGAAGTATGCCTTCTAAATAAAATCAGGTGCGGGAGAGGATAGTTATTATCTCCTGCAATGAGTTACCTGCTGGATCTCATGCCGCCATTGATGACAATACTGGTTTTAGCCGTTAATCGGCCCCCTTCAAGTTAGCACTCACGTTGCGTGATACCCATTCTAAAATTTACCGCTAGAGCTTCTGCTAAATAAAGTGACTGACAGTTGTTATCACTATTTCTTTTATAAAAAATCTAATTATGCTGATACGACATAATAGCTTTCACGGATTTAATAGTGCTGCCACAAATGCTATTTAATTATAGTGCGCTGGTTCGCAACTATAGATAATCACTGATTTTTTTGTCATCAACAATCTACAGCTGTCGCCTAAATTTAATTTATTTATATTTGGTTTTAGCAACTATAATAGTGCTTTGCTCTATGATTGAGATCGCGCCTCTCTGATTATTGATTCGGCGAACTGTTCATACAGGAGAGATTTATGTCTCACAGGCCATTAATTCAGCTCCCCCACACTCATGGCGAAGGTTGCCTCTGTAATAGCCCTGTATTCGCGCGCATCAATACACTATTTTCCCAGAAAGCCGCGCAATCAGCACCCATTACTGCGGCGACTGTCACAGCGGCGGTGCCGGAAACATCACGACAAAAAAGAGATATCGCCGCCAATGCTGTGCCCGTCAAGGCTTTCATTAATGTTCGTGTTTTTGATGGTGTTTCGGACCAATTGCGGGATGGGTTACGAGTATTAGTGGAGGGTAACAAGATCAAGGCGGTAGAGCCTGCGGATGCACCGCTGTCGCCGGATGTGGAGCTGATTGATGGCGGTGGTGGTGTATTGATGCCGGGGCTGATTGATGCGCACTGGCACGCAATTATGGCTCGCCCGTCGATGATGACCGCCATGACGGCCGACTTTAACTATATCCAGGCACTGGCTATTGCTGAAGCCAATGCCACATTGATGCGGGGTTTCACCACCGTGCGTGATATGGGGGGGCCGGTTTTTGGATTGAAACGGGCAATCGACGAACAGGTGGCGACTGGCCCACGTATTTTCCCTTCGGGGGCATTCATCACGCAAACCGGCGGGCACGGCGATTTTCGCTTGATTGGCGAGTTGCCCCATACGCCGTCAGATCCGCTGAGTTATGCCGAGCGCGTGGGTATGACCGCCATTGCTGATGGTGTTGATCAGGTGTTATTGCGGGCCAGAGAGCAATTGATGCGCGGTGCATCGCAACTCAAATATATGGCGGGCGGTGGTGTGGCTTCCATGTATGACTCCATCAGTGTGACCGAGGGGTCAGTGCCAGAAATTCAGGCGGCGGTCACGGCCGCTGAAAACTGGGGTACTTATGTGACGGTCCACGCCTACACTGCCCGAGCGGTGACTATGGCTATCAAAGGCGGGGTTAAGTGCATTGAGCACGGCCAGTTGGTGGATGAGCAAACTGTCCAGTTAATGGCAGAAAAAGGCATCTGGTGGAGCCTGCAACCCTTCCTCGACGATGAGGATGCGGTGCCCATGGCCAGTCCGGCGTCGCGTGCCAAGCAACTCGAAATGGTTGCCGGTACAGATACGGCATACCGGTTGGCGAAAAAATATAACATCAAGACGGCATGGGGTACTGATACGCTGTTTGATGCTCGGCTGGCAACCCGGCAGGGCGCACAATTGGCTAAGCTGACTCGCTGGTATTCACCGCTTGAAATTCTCAAAATGGCGACCAGTGTTAATGCTGAACTTTGCGCCCTCTCTGGCCCAAGAAATCCCTATCCCGGTCAGTTGGGCGTGGTGGAGAATGGTGCGTTTGCTGACTTGATCCTGGTCGCGGGTAATCCACTCGATGATATCCAACTCATTGCCCAGCCAGAGAAAGCATTTCGGTTAATCATGAAAGATGGGCAAATTTTTAAAAATACCTTGGGAAACGAACAGTAGCGGCGGCTTAGGCTAATCAACCCGGTTTTCTGGTGGAGTGTCGCGTGTTAATTAAGGTTATTCAATGAATAATATGACTTCCCTCAGGAAGCCGCAGTGGTTTTTCGGCAAGTTATTAAGCACCATAAAACAGACGCCATGGTGTGGATCATGGGGTCTGTTCTCAGCTATCGCGCTGAGTGGATGCTCGGGTGCTGAGGCCCCCTCATTTTCATTAGTCGGCTCCTATTTCCCCTCCTGGATGGCATGCGCTTTTATCGGAATAATCACGGCGGTGATTGCTCGCGTTCTGTTTATTCGTGTTGGTATTGATGAGGTGCTGCCATGGCGGCTATTGGTGTATGTCTGCCTGGCGCTGGCAGTGGCATTTATCTGTTCCCTATTACTGTTTACGCGATGAATGATAATGATGAATAAACTACCAGGGAGTGGGGGCAAGCGGCAACTGGCGCTGATTGTTGCGGGCGTTATCATGGTCGCGGCCGTGATATCAGGATGGCTTTCAGTGCGGCAGACCACACTGAATCCGCTGTCTGAGGATGCTGAGCTGGGAGCAAGCGTGGTGCATATTGCCAGCTCGGTTCCTGGTCGTATTAGCGCCATTAATGTGGTGGAAAATAGCAAGGTTCGGCGTGGCGACCTGCTGTTCTCCATTGAGCCAGATCTCTATCGCCTGCAAGTCGAACAGGCGCAGGCTGAGTTGAAAATGGCACAGGCGGCCCGTGATACACAGCAACGGACTGTCGTCGCTGAACAATCCAATGCAGCGATTACCGATGAGCAGATTGTTCGGGCGCAAGCCAACCTCAAATTAGCGACGCAGACATTGGCACGGCTGCAACCTCTGCTACCCAAGGGCTATGTTACCGCTCAGCAAGTCGATGATGCCGCAACGGCAAAACACGATGCCGAGGTCAGCCTAAAACAGGCGTTGAAACAATCATTTGCGGCGCAAGCTTTGGTCAGCAGCACCGCCGCCGCTGAAGCGCTGGTCGTTGCGCGTCGCGCAGCATTGGCTATTGCCGAACGAGAACTGGCGAATACCCAAATCCGCGCGCCCCATGATGGTCGGGTTGTGGGGTTGACTGTCTCTGCTGGTGAGTTTGTGGTGCCGGATCAGGCTATTTTTACACTGATCAATACCGAACATTGGCATGCCTCAGCATTTTTCCGCGAAACGGAATTGAAGCATATCAAAGTGGGGGATTGCGCGACCGTGTATGTCATGGCGGATCGTCAGCGCGCAATTGAGGGGCGGGTTGAGGGGATTGGTTGGGGCGTTAGCTCCGAGGATATGCTGAATATCCCGCGTGGCCTGCCTTATGTGCCGAAATCCCTCAATTGGGTGCGTGTTGTCCAGCGTTTCCCAGTGAGAATCAGTCTGGAAAAACCACCGGAGGAGCTGATGCGTATTGGGGCGACTGCTGTGGTTATCGTGCGCAATGACGACGGTTGCTGACGGTACACTTGGCGGCATAATCCGTCAGGCAAAGGCGGATTTGGCCTATTTCCCCGGGCGAGTCGCGATGACCTGGCGGGTAGCTGCGCTCTGTGCATTGATGGCGATGGTTGCCATGGTGTACGGCATCCCGGAATCCGCGCTCAGTTGCTATCTTATTATTTTCGTTATGAAGCCGGATGGCGTAGAGAGCATGGTGATGGCCATCGCCATCACCCTACTGGTGTCGCTGGTTGTCGGGCTGGTATTTCTGCTTATCCACTTCACTTTGGAAGCCGCGCCGCTGCGCATGGCGGCCTTGATCGTCAGCTCGTTTTTGTTTCTCTATCTTGGCTCGGCCAGCAAACTCGGCCCGGTGGGCAGCATCATTGCGCTGGTGATCGCATTTGTGATGACGTTGCTCAGCAATATTCCGATGGGTGAAGTAGCAACGCGGGGGCTGTTGTATGCCTGGTTAATGGCGGTTTCCCCGATGTTACTGATTATTGGCTTTAACCTTCTCCTTGGCCGAGCGCCACAGCGGTTATTGCGCGCCAGTTTATCCGAGCGACTCCTCAGGGTCGCCGTGGCATTGCAGCAGCCGGACGTCACCAATATGGCGGGAGTGAGGCAACTGCTACAGGAAGGGCAAAAGGAGCATCAACAGCGGGCGCTTTTTGTCCGTATCTTTCATCTGCGGCCCTGTGCCGAGGCCATCTGGCTTGAGAGTGCCGTAACCAGCAGTTACCGATTGCTGCTGGCGACATCGGCTTTACCCCCCACCTCACCTGAGAGTGCGCGCCTTGAGCTTGCGGCCTACTGTCGTGATGTGGCGCAGGCGATTGCTGAGGGGCGGCTTGTTGTTCCCCCGCACTTTGCGCTTAAGAGTGCGAGCGCTGAAATCGATGAGATCAACAACGCGCTGATAGCACTGGCGAATGGTGATATTGGGCCAGATTTGGATGCCCCTAAATCCTCATTTTTTGCCGCAGACGCGCTGACTAACCCCGCCCATCAGCGTTTTGCACTGAAAACCACAGCAGCGGCGCTTATCTGCTATCTGATCTATAGCGCATTGGATTGGCAGGATATTCATACCGCCATGATCACCTGCTATGTTGCGGCGCTGGGGACGACCGGCGAGACCGTGCATAAACTGGTGTTACGGATTATTGGCTGCCTGATTGGGGCGCTGATAGGGGTGCTGGCGATCATGTTTATTATTCCCCACCTGAATGATATTGGGCAATTGATGGCACTGGTATTTGGCTGCACGCTATTGGCTGCTTGGGTCTCCTGTGGCAACGAACGTATTGCCTATGCCGGTGTGCAGATAGGGCTGGCTTTCCTGCTTACCGTGCTACAAGGCTTCGGGCCAAGCACGGATATGGGGGTAGCCCTCGACAGGGTGCTCGGCATCTTGCTGGGCAATCTGGTGGTGTATCTGATTTTTACTCGGTTATGGCCAGTGGCAATTGCTGACGCGGTACAAATACATATTCGTCATGCATTGACGGGGCTAACAAACTTGGCGGCACTATCAGCGGATGCACGACCTGCGGCGCTAAGAGAAGCTACCACCGTTGAGGCAGAGATTACCGATGCGCAAGAGGAGCTGGCGCTGATCCCCTTTGAGCCAGCACAGCTACGCCCCTCGCAGGAGGAGTGCGCGCGCTTACAGGCGATACTGTCAGAAATGAGTCAATTGTGCCCGGTGCTGTTTCTACCCATTGAAAAATCGGCGTCCGATGTAGCGCGATTGCGCCAGCTCTCAGCGGGTGGCGATGCCATGACATTATCGGCTGAACAACAACAGAGTAGCGCATCATCACGGCCAGAATTATCGCCAATTGATCTGACTATTCAACAACGTATAAAGCGGCTCGAGCAGCTTCTGGGAACTTGATGACATGATGACGCACACTGTACTGACGGCCCGGATAGCCAAAATAAGCCTAACTTATTCGGTGTTGAGTTTGAGCATGTTGATCGCCGGTTGTGCTACCGATCGCTTAGATCTGGCTCCTGCATCTTATTCCGAACCCTGGGCACCTGATGCGAATGCTGGGGCCACAGTGGCGGCTGGGAACTTTTCTGTACCGCCGAATCCGCTGGTGGCGGAACTTGCGCCACCACCCAGTATCAATCGCGACCACAGCTATTCGTTGCCGGAACTGATTGATATCGCTCAGAGTCAGAATCCTGACACTCGCATTGCCTGGCAACAGGCGCGGCAGGCCGCGCTGGCGGTAGGGATGGGGGAGGCTATATTTTTGCCGATCATTTCGGCGAGTGTGATTGGTGGCTATCAGAGTACCACCACGCCGCTGCCTTACGCGATCGGCAACGAAAAGGATCTGAAAACGAGTGGTAGCGCTGTCGTTCCTGCTTTGGCATTACAGTGGCTTATCTTTGATTTTGGGCAACGCAGCGCACTGCTTGATGCGGCGAAACAGACCTCCTATGCCGCCAATGTGACTTTTAATGGTATGCACCAGAAGCTCATTTACGACGTGACTCGCACTTACTTCCAATATGGCGCAGCACAAACTCAGCGCGAGATAGCAGAACAGACGCTAAAAAATAGCCTAAAGATTCAGGATGCTGCCGAACAACGCCGGAAAAATGGGATTGCTACGACGGTAGAAGTCGCGCTGGCACAACAGCAGGTTGCGCAATCTGAGCTGCGCCGGGTGATGACAAAAGGCACCGAACGCGATGCCTATCAAGCATTACTCGGGGCGATGGGGGTTTCCCCTTCGTTGGTCATTAAAGTCGGTTATGCCGAGGATCGTGCCTTGCCAGAGGTTGCCAGTCCACCGACAGAAAAGATGATTCGGCTGGCACTTTCCCAGCGGCCAGATGTCTTGGCTAGCTATGCGGCGGCAGAAGCGGCCAAGGCGGGTATCAAAGCGACTGAAGCGGATTTCCTGCCAAAAGTCTATCTTGCTGGGGCTGTCGCGGGTGGCGATGGGCACTTTGATATTCAGGGCTTGCCGGGTATCAGCCCGCAGACCTCATCCTCCAGTATTCTGATTGGCGTCAGTGTACCTCTTTACGATGGCGGGATCCGCGCAGCTCGGGTTAAAGAGGCACAATCGCGTGCGGCGGTTGCTACCGAAGGTTTTAAGAAAACACAAGATCTGGCTGTGCGTGAAATTGTGGTGGCGGCAGATACATTGCGCTCGGCGCTTGAATCCAATCAGGCGGCATTAAATCTCGTGAAAACATCATTTATTACCTATGACGCTGCGCTGGAATCCTATCGCAATGGGGTTGGCACTATCACAGTCGCCAACGAGGCGGCAAATGGTTTGCTGAATGCACAACAAATGAGTACAGATGCACATGCCGCTTCTTTGGTCGCCGCAGCCAATCTGGCTTTTGTGATGGGTAAAATGACTAACAGCCCAGAATAGGGATTACGCCAAGTATGGTAAAAGTCTCTTCTGTACTCTATAACGACGTATTTTTAGTGGAAACATGCGTCTTTAAATTAATAAAACTTAGAAATATATCGAAGTAGTCATGAAAATCAGCATTTAACTTTAAAAAGTAAATTGATATATACCCATTGAAATCCTAATTAGGATTGCTGACTTGTGATTATTTTTTAATTATATTTTTCATGTAATTAACATGATGTCTGTTTTTTATGTCAAGATTAATCTTGCCTTTTTATAGGCTCGGCAGGATAAATAACAAGAATAATCCTAACTTGGGGTGTGGCCACAAAATAATACAAATGTGATTTTGAACGCTATATTCATAGGTAAAAGAATAACTATATTAGAGTTATCAATGTGTTTATAAAAAGCTGACCGCCGATATGTGTTATTTTCTATGTGAGGCTCGCTGATATGGAAAGAGATACATCCATAAAAGAGCTAGCAGCGTTTGGTTTGGCAATAGGGGTATCCGCTGTAGGTAAAGCCTTCACCAGGGAGCATGGATTACCCGACAAAATGACCGCTATACAGGGCCGCTTGGGCGAAACTAACCGCCCCACTTTGCAACCATCATATTTAAGGAAATAAATATGTCACAGTCCCCAGCCAATCATTCAGATGTCAAACATTCCAAACAACGCCGCTCGTTATTAAAAACCGCGGTAGGGATGTCTATTCTTGGTATCGCCAGCGGATTAAGTTTAGCCACGCCGGGGATATCTTATGCAGCAGCACTAACACGTGAAGAGCGAGATAAATTAACGCCGGAGCAAATTATTGCTGGAATGAAAGAGGGTAATATCCGCTTTAGAACAGGCAAGATGCAACAGCATGATTATTTGGCTCAGAAACGTGCTAGTGCTGAGGGGCAATACCCTGCTGCGGTTATCTTAAGTTGCATTGATTCACGGGCACCGGCAGAAATTCTTTTTGATACCGGGATTGGCGAGACATTTAATGCCCGTATTGCCGGTAATATTGCAAATAATGATCTACTGGGCAGTATGGAGTTTGCCTGTGCAGCAGCCGGGGCAAAAGTGGTTCTGGTATTAGGACATACGGCCTGTGGCGCAGTACGTGGGGCTATCGATGGCGTAGAACTCGGTAATCTGACCGGACTGCTAAATCAAATTAAACCAGCCATTGAGGCCACGCAATTTAGTGGAGAAAGAACCGGTAAAAATGATCAATTTGTTGATGCTGTTGCTAAAAGCAATGTGCTGCATACGATCAATGAAATACGGAACCGGAGCAGCATTCTCAATGGATTAGAGAAGGATGGAAAAATTAAAATAGTTGGCGCTATGTATAATCTTAATGGCGGAGCAGTTGAGTTCTTTAGCTAATAGATGGCAAGCTCCGGGCTTTGTTGCTCGGAGCCTGTAATTAGGCATGATTCTGTTTTTTCTATTTTTTATCAGAGTAGTAATAATCTGATAGTACCCTGATTTGTCACTATAGCTAATCCGTGCCTCGTAAATACATTTTTTCTCCGGTGTGAAGCTAATATTCACATGCCGACTATGCTCTTGTACCCAGCCTCCAACAAACTTCCCATCGCATTTTTTGATATCCCATTGTTCCAAGATCCAAGACTCTATAGGTGATAATCGCTACATTCTCATTTGTAACAACATCCTAGAGGGTGACTTAACACTAATATATTTAATGTATGTTTATATGGCATTTAATTTTCGAATGATATGTTAATAAATAGTTGGCGTTGGTGATTTTTTTGTAAAATAGCAAAGGGAAATTGATGTGAAAATGAAACAATGGCTTGCTTTTATTGCCTTATTTGCAATTAGTTTTATCGCATCGGCCTCTGCCCTTGACTCGATAATGATTAATGCACAACAAGGTGCTCTGGGAACTATGACAATAGGTGAGAGGTTTATCTATACCAAACGATTTAATATTGAACTCAATAACGCAGGTAAAAAGACAATAGACCTGAACAATATTTGCTTTAACGTTTATGCGCCGGATGGGGAAAAGTTCAATTTTGATACTGTGGATGCATCACTGGTTGAGGGTTCACTGAAACCAAAGATGTCAGTAAAGGGATTTGTCGTGTTTTCCTCGCAGAATGATTCAGTTTATAAGGCAAAATTTGTGAAAATATCAACCAACTGCTAATGATATTGAATCACTGCGACTATATTAAAATAGCCTACCAATCTTTGTGGGTTTTATTTGTTAAGACCCTGTCTGAACAGTGATTTCATCATCTCTGCACTCAGTTAATTAAGGGGTAGGTTCACGTTTTATACGTTTTGCTAGAGAATGAATTCAGGTTTGTGAATATTAAAATGTGTGCTGGCTCACATTTATCCTACTGAAAAAATAAAGTGCCACAACTTGCATATTATTCTTGCCAGCTCAAAGTAGCCGTTTGTATTGTTAGGTTGTGCCTCACCAGGGAACAACACAGTTATGAAGTAAATAACTTAATATAGATAATATTAGCAGTTATGTCATAACAACAATAATTATAGAAGTACACCAATCAGGGTGAAAATTAATTTTCACGATTATGAAATGAAGAACAGGTCCAGTTAACGAGATTTTTAGATATGGAGAGCATGTTATGAATGAAGATGAATTGACTAGGAGTAAGGTAATGCCTTTGTAATCAAAGATATATTGAGGTGTGGCTTCTCCTTCTTATGCCCAACCAGTAGTCACGCCTCAATATAATTATATTTTCATGCCCGTTGATACATATTCAGAGATATAGCTCCCCAGCACCGTCTATCTGGTAAATGTTATATTTTTTCTCGTCATTAAATGAATCTAAATATACTTATTAATCAATAAGCTCTATGGTTATAGACCAAGGGGCTTGATCCTGTACATTATATTTTGAAACGCAAAGTCTACTACCATGGGCTATACCCAAATTACCGTTTGAGTCTTGCCCAATGCTAAGGGATATATCATCAAAAGTTAAACCGATCATCGACTTGACTCCATTTCCCCGCCAATTCATAGTAATTATTAATAATTCATTTTTTAATATAAGTATTGGTGGATCGCTATCTGGTTGACTAAGTCGATGGCCATTAATATACAAAATTTGATCGATAAATCTCGGCGAGTTATCAATAACTATATGATTTTGAGTAGAGTTTTTTACTGTTACAATGATTGTTTTCATGTTGTTTACCTATAAATCATTGTTAACTATATAAAATTGCAACAAGCCCCTCCTATTCAACTAAAACTGGATAAGAAAAGAATTTCTTACAATCTCCTTTTTAAGTATATAACCATAACCAATATTAAATATAATGAAAAAGAGTTATCGATTGGTGACATCCAGTAAAACTGACAGATTTATATAGGGTAATAATTCATTATAGAGAAATAAAATAATTGGCTCAATCAGGCGGTCATAAAAAAATCCCCACAGGGTTAGTGGGGAGCACTGTGCTTCAAATCGAAGCAAGATGGGTAGAACTGCAATGACAAAATAATTCTCTTAACGGTAGTGCATTATTGTCAACAGGTTTACCTGTGACTATTTATAAAAATTTAGTAGCCAAAATCACTGATAATGAGTCGATCAATAGGTCGACGTTTCTTGCTAGTAATAGCAGATTTCACTTGTGTATGTAGACGTGGTTTTTTTGTACTTAAGTTAGGTTATCAAATGATAACTTTTCTTCATTATTAATGAGGGTTTTACTCTGCTATGTTTGTACTTGTTCTTTGTCAACCATTTGTAATTTATAATAATAACACTATGATACTTGTTTTTTAATATTGCCAACACCAGGCTATTTAAGTAAGTTAAATAAATATAATTTATGATTCTATAAGATTTTAAAAGTTAAAGTGCCGTATTTTTGTTACATCAAATTTAATGCTTAATTCATGTAAGAATATTTTTCATTCATTTTTTTAATTTTTACTAATTAAGGAGTATCTCTCTATTCTGAGAGATAGATAATATTATGGATGTAGAAGGAAAGTGTCGTTTATCGGCTGAACATGGTGGATGTGTAGGATTCCTCGAGGGGACTTTTGTCCGTTTTTACCAACAAGGGCTATTTACATGGAACAGTTTTACAGATACCCCATTAAAAGTTTGTGGTCGACAGGTAAAAAAATTAAATGGCACCTGGCTATTAAGTGGTGGATTGCCTTTAGCATCGTTTTTGGCACAAAAAATTGATGCCAAAATATATAAATGGGGAGCTGTGCTGGATATGGCATGGGAGAATGAGAAGTATGAGTTTTGGTATCAGAAAGAAGTTAATCGGCTTAGTGTTCCAAGCTATCAGCCAACTATAACAACACAAATTTTGATGGAAGGTAATGATGAATCTCTGACGTTTCCATTAAATACTCTTTTTCATTGGGGGTTATTTACATCCACAAAAAAAGAACAGAAGATGCTTATTAGAAAAATCAGAAAAGAGATGTTAAATATCAGGTTGAAAGAGAGTAATGATATTTTCTAAATTGCGCGGGATGTTGATTCTTGCACTTTTTCCTGCATGGAGTTAGCTTTTTAGAGCCATGTCGATATTGTTTTTAGATTATTTATATGTGGTTTATCAATGAGAGATATTTCTTCTTTACATCATTTAACAAATGGCCAGAGATTCTCATTATATAAATATATGATAGCCGTTAGTAGGGCTGCTGTACTTCCACCAGAAAAAACTAATATTAGTGTTAGGCTAGCACTGTGCCAGCTATGATGAAATCGAGCTGCTATCCCCCATAATAGGATGATGAAAATGATGAGCTGTAGCCATAGATCTTGTGGCAGTAAGTAGATACTGAACTGGAGAAGAAATAACGTAATAAGATAAGCTGCCAGGCTATTTGCAGGAGAAATTCCTAATGAACGGCTCAGAAGAGTACCGATACCTGCGCCTAATCCAATTATGGTTAGCATTGATTTTCATCCTTATTTTTCACCGATATCTGCTGTTGTTATGATGTTATCGTTCAGGGTATTAGCATGGCGTTATTCTCTTCATAAATAAGCTATTTCCCAGTGTGAAAAATTTGACGTTATGAATGGTTGATTTTGACTGTCAAGCAGAATATGACCGGTCACTCGAATTTATTTTTAACAATAAGCTAGCTGGGGCTGTATAAGTATTTATCCTTTTAATCCTATTATCGAAAACGCTGATTTTTACCAGAACTTCGTGGCGAATATTTGACATAGTCGAGCTACCGTTCAAATGCTGGATAGATAGGCTCTTTCTATCAAGTAGTGATCAACTGCAACTTGCGTGCAGAGCCTTATGTCAACTGGTTGGTTTTCTTTGAAGACCAGCAATGCTTACAGGTTCTGGAGTATTTGATGATGAGAAAATTGACAGGTACACGTAAATTGTTCTTTTTTGTCTCAGCTGTTATTGCCGGTTTTTATTCATTGCAGATCGCAGAAGCTTGCACGCGTATTTTATGGAATGATAATAAATTGGGGGTGTTTGTTGCGCGATCAATGGATTGGCCGCAAAGTACAGAACCTATGTTATTTGTATTTCCCAAAGGTATAACACGTAATGGTGCTGATTTTGGTTCAGATACAGTTGTAAAGGACAACCCTGCGGTATGGACATCACAATATGGCAGTATGGTGACAGCAATTTATGGTAGGGGCACTGCCGATGGATTTAATGAAAAAGGTCTGGCAATCCATATGTTATACCTTAATGCGACGGATTATGGCCCAAGAGATAGTAGTAAACCTGGCTTACAGGTTGGAATATGGGGGCAGTATGCATTAGATAATGCTGCGACAGTGGCTGAAGCATTAGATAAACTGTCACAAATACAGCCCGTGATGGTGACAGTAAATGGATTTAAGGGGACAGTTCATTTGGTTTTGGAAGATGCGTCGGGGGATTCAGCTCTGATCGAATATATTGATGGTAAAGCTGTCATTCATCAGGACAAAAAAAATCGTGTTGTAACCAATGATCCTCCTTATACAGAACAACTGGCCATGTTGGGTAAATTGGATTTTAGTCACCCGCAAAGTACGACACCTTTACCGGGCAATATGACTTCAGCAGATAGACTTGAACGTGCCACCTATTTTCTTCAGTTACTGCCAGAACCTAATAATGAACGAGAGGCTGTCGCGAGCATAATGGCCGTTGCGCGAAATGTTTCCGTGCCCTTCGGTGCACCCTACAAAAATTTTGGTATTTATGACACAGAATATCGGACGGTCATTAATTTTAACGATCAACGGTATTATTTTGAGCTGACAACTAGCCCTAGTGTTATTTGGGTAGACTTGAAAAAGTTTAATTTATCAGCAGGAAGCAGTATTTTCGCTTTTGATCCACGCAAAACTTCCTTGTCAGGGGATATCTCTGATGCATTTGAAAAAATAGATAAGGCGCCATTTTAAATTAATTTTTTCATTACTTAATTAACGTTCTGGAGTATTTCCCGTTATAGCTTGCTTCTCAATAATCGGTTATATCACTTATTCGGAAGGTGTTATATGCCTATGATATTTTTGCGCATGTTAATGTTACTATGCTTATCTGGCTTAAATACAACTGTATTTGCAGCCACGTCTCCATTAGCGAATGATGATTGGACAATAACCGTTACACCCTATCTTTGGGCGCAGTCATCGAATGGTAATGTGTCGGCATTAGGGCACAGAGCGCCGTTGAATGTTCCTTTTGATAAGGCATTGCGTGATACTAATGCTGGCTTTATGGGGAACGTGAGCGTGACTCACGGACGACTGGGCGGGTTTATTGATGCACAATATCTTAGATTATCTGGCAGCCATAATATTGATGCCTATGGGGATCAGATAAGTGGGCGTGGTAGTTCAACAATGGTGAGTCTTGGGGCTTTTTATCGGGCCTATCAACTTCCATTGGGGGGAAATACTATCTTTAATGATCCCCGACTCTTTATTGTGGAACCTTTGGTGGGTGTTCGCTGGACTCGCTTATCTGCCCATATCGGTGCGCTGGGGCACGAGGTTAGTGACCATGCTCTTTGGCAAATTCCCTTCGTGGGGAGCCGGTTAATATATGATCTGTCGGATCGTTGGCGTTGGGGGATTGAGGGGGATATTGGTGGTTTGCACGACCAACTCGCTCTTCAAGGGCAAACCTGGCTCGGTTATCGTACCGTTATTTTGGGGGTCAATACAGAATTACGTGCCGGTTATCGAGCGTTGTACCAGAATTATAAAAAGGGTGACTTCGACTGGGATGTTACCCAGTATGGGCCTGTTGTGGGAGTGGCAATGCATTTTTAACGGGAGAGACCGGCGTATATATTCGCCGGTTTGATGCCGACTCATGAGTTGTTTCTCTCTTGGTGTGAGAAGCGTAAAGGTTATGTCGTGTTCGTTTATTACCTTGCTGCGAAGCGCCTCTTTTTAATTCCCCCGTTATAATTTTATATTTGTTATTCATCAATAATAACTTTACCGCAGCAATGTGGGCTACTGAGGGAAAGCCTATGAAAGGGTATAGATATGTGCGTGGTTTTATACTCCTTATTGGGGTGTTCTTGAGTTCGCCATTGTTGGGGAAAGGGGAAGTACATTTACTATTCCATATGGGGGCGGGCGGGGGCGGTCAATTTATTGTGGGCGGAACACTGGTTAATACCGGCGATACTGCAGTCGCCGGAGGTTATCTGGTTATCATTCCTGTCGGGGCTAACTGTCAATTGGCCACGCCGAAACTACAAACCTTTGGCCCTTTGGCCCCAGGGGAAAAAGTGGGATTTCGAGCCGCAGTGGATATACCTCTGACAGATTATCATTTAGCCAGTTTCGCGGCCTATGACGATATGGGGTTCCCGTTACCGGTCGTCGACGAAACCCGTGAAATAATAAAAGTCCGAGAGCCTGAGCAACGTAAGGCTTGCTCTGCTGCACGTCAGGCAAGTGATACGAAAAACAGTGGATGAGTGGCTACTGAAATTCAGCAGTGCGTTACATTTAAATAGGCACTTAGCTCAGGAGTTAATGCTAAGTACCCAGTTATCAGTGTGTTTCGTCGAGAGTATTATACTGATAGACAAATGTATTATTTTCCAGCGAGATGTGTAACTGGTGATAGCGCAACGCATTTGCTTTGGCCGTCAGCAAAGTGTGGCTGATCTGCGGCATAAGAGTATTCGTCAGAATAGTGTCGACCATTCTCGCCCCGGATTCTACTTCGGTGCATCGGGCCACAATCTGGCCGATTACCTCGTTGCTGAATGTACTGGTAATTCCATGATTTTCCAGTAATCGGTGTTGAATATTGCCCAATTGTAAGCGCACAATATTTTCCAGTATTACGTCGGTAAGCGGATAATAGGGTGTTATCAGTAGGCGGCCAAGTAGTGCCGCTGGGAACACTGAAAGCAGCTCTTGGCGCAACATTTGCTGCAGTGCCTTCGGCTCAGGGATCTGATCAGGCCTGCTACACAACCTGGTTATTAGTTCACTCCCTACATTGGACGTCAAGATGATGATAGTATTGCGGAAATCGATATAGCGCCCTTCGCCGTCCTCCATCCAACCCTTATCAAATACCTGGAAAAAGATCTCGTGTACATCCGGGTGTGCTTTCTCAATCTCATCCAGTAGCACCACGCTGTAGGGGCGGCGGCGTACGGCTTCAGTGAGCACTCCACCCTCACCATATCCAACATAACCTGGAGGTGCTCCTTTCAGAGTGGAAATAGTGTGTGGTTCCTGAAATTCACTCATGTTAATGGTAATAATGTTCTGTTTGCCCCCGTATAGGGTTTCCGCTAAAGCAAAAGCTGTTTCAGTTTTACCTACACCAGAAGGGCCAGCTAGCAGAAATACGCCAACGGGTTTATTGGGATCATCTAGTCTGGCGCGAGAAGTGTGAACCCGGCGGGCAATCAAATCCAATGCATGGTGCTGACCGAAGACTCGTTGATTCAATGTGTCAGAAAGTTGTAACACCGCTTCAATTTCATTTTTGACCATGCGGCCCAGTGGAATACCTGTCCAGTCGGCAACAACAGCTGCAACGACATTGGCATCAACGGCAGTGAAGATCAGCGGCGATTCACCCTGTAGCTCATCCAGTTGTTTATGACATTCACTAAGTTGTGAGCGCAATTCATCAATGGAGGGAGAGGGCGGTTCTGCTATTTTCGTGTTGGCTTTATCTGTTTCCTGTTGGTGCAATCTACCCCGTAACGCAATGATCTGTTTGGTTAGCTGCAGTTCCTGTTGCCAACGTAAAGTTAATTTTTCCAACTGCTGTTGCAGCACAACCAGTTGTGCTTCAATTTCTGCTGGACGCTGCGGGTTGCCAATACTCACCTTAATTTCACGGCGCGCGATATCAAGTTCAATCTGCAATGCTTCAATATTACGCCGGCAATGCTCGACGGAAGCGGGTTCTGCGTGTTGGCTGATGGCTACGCGAGCACATGCCGTGTCTAGCAAGGCTATTGCTTTGTCTGGTAATTGGCGAGCCGGGATGTAGCGATGAGAAAGGTGTACTGCAGCATCCACCGCTTCATCAAGTAGTAGTACATGGTGGTGCTGTTCCAAAGGTGATACAAAACTGCGAAGCATTAGCAGCGCCTTATCTTCGTTTGGCTCATAAACTTGTACTACCTGGAAACGACGGGTTAGCGCGGGATCTTTTTCGATATACTTTTTGTATTCAGCCCAGGTCGTTGCACCGATAGTGCGCAGTTGACCACGAGCCAGTGCAGGTTTCAGTAAATTAGCTGCATCGCCAGTACCTTGGTGACCACCAGCTCCCATTAGTGTGTGAATTTCATCAATAAAAAGAACTGTGGGTGTTTGGCTGGATTGCACTTCATCAATCACTGACTGTAATCGTTTTTCAAATTCACCTTTTACTCCAGCACCTGCTTGCAGCATATTGATATCAAGCAGATAGAGTTGTACATCACGCAGTTGTGGTGGAACATCCCCTGCGATAATACGCAGGGCCAGACCTTCCACTACTGCGGTCTTCCCCACACCTGCCTCGCCAGTCAGTAATGGGTTATTTTGTCGACGCCTCATGAGAATATCGATAACTTGACGTATCTCTTCATCGCGTCCGACGACCGGATCAATCTCCCCTTTGCGCGCACGCGCTGTGAGATCCAATCCATATTGTGCCAACACACTGCCGCTTGTCGTGGGCTCAGTAGTTTCTGCTATCAATGGTGCAGAAACATTTTCCGACGAGCGGGCCGTAATGACTGTGAATTGATCAACCAATTGGTCAACATTGATCTGGCTGAATAGCGCAGATATTTCGGTTAGTTGATAGCGCAAGCTATGTGTTTTCAGAAGAGCAATCACTAAATAACCACCACGGATCTTCTGTGAACCGAATTGCAGTGAGCTGTGTACCCATGCCCGTTCTACCGCATTATCAATGTGCTCAGAAAGATCGGATATGGCGCTGGCCCCACGGGGTAGACTATCAAGTGCGGCGATGATGTCTTGCGCCAATCGATCTCCATCAAGGCCGAAATGGCGAATAAGTTGCTGTAAGTCCCCTTCCGCTGACTGCATTAATTGATGCAACCAGTGTACCAATTCAACATATGGATTGCCGCGCAGCTTACAAAAAGCAGTGGCATTCTCTATGCCGGTAAATAAATGACTATTCAATTTTCTAAATAATGTCGAACGGTTAATTTCAGACATGCCTTTCCTTAATTTTCAAAATGATAGATTGGACCACTTATTGGGTTACCCCAATATGCATTGGCTAATGTGATGTTTTTGGATATGGAATACGTTTTAGATATGGAATGCGTTTTAGGGGATCACTCTTAATCCTGACGCACATCAGGCTCAGGGCTGAACGTCAAATCGCTGACATCATGCTGTGGTTTGGTGTTGCTCAGCCAACTGCTTAATCCCAGGCGCTGTGTGCCGCCAATTTGAGTGTTTTGTAATGCCTCTTTTGCCAGAATTAAGCGCAGTTCCCAAACCAACTCAATACCAAGATATTGCCGCACCCAGTCGCGTAGTTGCTCACAATATGCAGAGCCTGGTAGGAATTGGTCGTAATCTTGTTGCGACATCGGACCCAATTCGATACGAAATTTGTGCTGTATATCGCGTACCGCGACTCCGAGGAGTGTTGATACCCCTAAACGTGTGGCGTTGCGCCCTGCTCGTAGTCTGGCTCGTTCACAGGGTTCCACTCTTAACCAGTGAGGAACATTTTCCACAATATGTACTGGCACTTTAAAATAGTGGCGCAATATTTTGCCCAGACCTTCCGGATCGTGACTGTGGCGAATTAAGTGGCCAGCCATGAAGTGCTTAGCGTGAACGTTGATGCTATCGCGCGCTTGCAGTGCGGGCTGCCCGATACCAATCAGATTAGAGAAGTAGTTGTCGAAGCGTTTATGGTCTGCGCGATCCAGTGAGACGGTAGGCTGAGTATCTGCCCAGGCACGATAAAATAGTGCGATCAGCCGATGGTGAAATAGGTCGGCAAATGCAAGTAATGTGTCATCCTGATGGTGTTGTATTCTCTCGTGCACAAACTCGGTCAGGTGGAGAGGGAGTGGGCCATCGGGGCCAAATAGACCAAAGTTGAAAATAGAGACCTCATGCAGTTGTGTACCACTACGTGAGCTAACTTTTGTCAATATTGAGGGGGAGAAGGAGAGTTGGGGCTTCTGGCCCAAACGTAGTATTTCGTAGCGTGGTAGTGGTGCTTGCCCCAGCAAGAAGGGTTGACCCGATCGGGCATCAATGTGCCGTAATAGGTGAAATAGCCCATGGCGGCCAGGGCTTGTGATCAGATCCTGCCAAAAATCGAGTGACAAGCGGCATTTATTGTTGATATGAAAGGTTTTTTCCACCACAAATTCGCTCATATCAGCATCCTTTTACCTAGACGTGCTTGCCAATGGGCAATTTCGCCACACTGCGGACTGGAAAGTGTCATTTCGGTAAAGGTATTTATTGCCACCAGACGTGAAAATAGGTGCTCCAATACACTGCCAAGTAAGTAGGGGCTGCTGCCGGAGAATGCTTGATCGTCCACCGTGAGTTCAATGGCAATACCACGGGCGAATACAATTGGCCCTGGCTCGGGAATGCGGCGATAGACCGGGCGCAAGCGACAGTGACGTATTCCTTGAATTTGCTTGGCGACAGCCGGTTCGCTGAGATTACCGTATAGCCCAAGTAACTGACGTAGACTCTCTGCGCCCTGCTCGGGGTCACTATCCATGATGCTGAGGTAGTTGAGTTGTAGCTGGCTGATTAACCGCCATGTAACAACGCCCTCCGCTAACGCAGGCCGTGGCGGTGTTGGCCCTTTTCGCAATGAAACCTGCTTGATAGGGATCGAGTCCGGCATTTCAAAACTACCTTGTTGCTGCAGTAACATCAGCGGCAGATCACGATTGGTGCACAGCACGTCGGCTGTCAGGTATTTAAGATCACTATTCCAAGGCGACTGGTGCTCATCGACCAGTGAGACAAATAGTTCAGAACCCGAGTAGTTATTACGGCTACCATGTTGACGCGCATGTTTGGACAGCGTGCGTTGTTCGCGGCGTTGTGAAAAGTAGGCACCGTAATTGCCGCTGTCGGTACTTGCGGTACGGTAGAATGGGTTGAACTCTTGCGTGTAGTCCTGTTTGCTAGCCCTCAGTCGTTGAATAGAAAATATTTCATAATCAACCGGATGGATATTATCCACCACCAGATGGTATTCGTGGTTTTTATCATTAATTGTGATGCGTTCGGTCACTTTAGGGAATAGGTTGATAACCGGTGTGCAGTGCAGTGCCAAATGGTTGATGTCAACCACACGCTCCAGAAACTCACTCTGGCTATCCAATAACACCACTATCTCGAATTGGCGCAATGCGCTCTTATTGTTTAACTGCCTCGGTAGCCCGTTAACACTAAAAAACTGGAAACGTGCCGGAAAGGCAAAATATTCTTGCAGTAGGCGATAGCCCTCAAAATTGCGTTGATCACTTGGTAATAGCGCCTGCTCTGGTTCAAATCCCTCCTGGCGTAATGCCTCTTTTGCCAATAACCACCGCTGTGGCTGCTCTTCTACCGTTTGATACACAACCCCAATGTTGTGCTGCATGAGCAACTCCAACAGCTGTACTGCTTGTTGGTCAGGGCCTGCGAGAAAGAACACCAACTGGTCGAGTTTCATGTCGTTCAGCGTGACTGTCTCATCGCACTCAAGCCGGATACGCAGTGCGCTGACACAGTGCTTGAGATGTGGGTCAAGTGTTGAAAGGGGGATATCGGTTGGAATACCGGTCAGTTCAATCTGTTTCAGCCGTATGGGCTGTAAAGTGACATTATGCGCGGTGGTATAGCTACAGGTTATGCCGCTCTTTTTTAGTGAGCTGCTGTCTATCCGTGTTCCACGTGGCACCACAAAACCGCCACTGATGTCACCTTTGCTGATATCCGGCTGCAACTCTGCAATGGCTATTGATGGTGTAGGTGAAAGATAATTGGGATAGAGGATCTCCAATAAATGTTGGGAGAAATTCGGAAACTCATCATCCATCTTTAACTGTATGCGCGAGGTAAGAAAAGCAAAACCTTCCAGCAGGCGTTCGATATAGGGGTCTGCTACTTCAATTCCGTGCATACCAAGGCGGCCAGCAACTTTTGGGTAGCGTTCGCTGAACTCAGTACCCATCTCACGGAGGTAAGCCAGCTCACGGTTATAATAATTCAACAGTTTTGTATCCATCTGCTTACCCTATATCTTTTAGATCGAAGTGGCCGCTTTCCAGATCCATATCAGTACGAAACAGGAATTCGAGTGGGTGGGGTTTGCACCATAGACGGCCTTTAATTTCAATTGATAGTACATTGTAGAGTTCTAGTGAGCTGTTATTCGTCACACAACTAACCTGCAATCCATCGCGTAGAATGCGTGGCTCAAAGTTAAGGATCGACTGGGTTAGCGCATACTGAATATCTTTCCATTCGATGCCTGAGATACATTTGCCTGCCAGGGAGGCGATACCATAGTTAATAGTGGAGCGTTGCACCCAAGGAAGATCCCCTAAGGTATTATTCGACTCGCTATTGATGCAGTTGAATAGTCGTTGCAGATCGTGCAATACATGAAGTCGTAGTTCATGGTGTGATATTAAATTACTTAAGGGCGCTTCTTGTTTTTTTTGTGGTTCGTTATCGGTGAGCATGGTGAGTAGCATCGGCAGTATATTATTACGCGATGTCTGTCGTTGACTCTCTTTACGTTGAGGATAATTTGAGTTGTACAGTAGGTCGTTTTCTTGATAGGGAGTAAGTTGTTTAGCATCCATAGTTAATTATCCTGATTCAGCTAATCTTTATGATTCTTATATTTTTGTTAGATGGCGGTATCTATTCAGGTATCTGGCTACTCTTTAGATTTGGTCTGTCATGTTTTGCGTTGGTTGACTTGCTTGAATTAGCTCAGATAGATGCCCACTCTTCGTGTCGACAATAAGTTGATGATAAGATTTTACAAAGTGATCCCATAAAATTGCTTTACGATAATAGGGTAGAGGCCACCGTGATATGCTGCGTGTACTACGGACTTCTTCTATCAATGTTATTGGATTTAAGGATTGTAGAGCATGGGAAATAATTATGGGGGTTCTGTTCTGGTATATATCTTTATTGTTTAGTGCCACAGAAGGTTTTTTTTCTGGTTGTATGGTATCCATAATTTTCGGTATCATGTGCTCTTCAAAACTATTATTTTTTGGCGTATGCGGTGGGGCGATTGAGTGCTGTAGTTGTTGATTATCCTCAGCCAATAACACGCTTGGTGTCGTATCTGCCAGCAAGTTTTCATATTCAAAAACAGTACTGTTATCGAACAGTGCCATGGGGTCACTTGTTCTCTGTTGCACATGAATATGACCCGCCAGGTTCTCCCCTGGTTTATCCGTGGGTAGTTCGGGTGAGGGTTGCATAATCTTATTGCTTTCGCTGACATCCAGCAACGGTGAGGAGGCAGAAAATGGCATAGGAAACTCTTCTAATAGAGTATCCCAAATTTTATCTTCAATGAGGTTTTTATTGTATTTTTCGTCTTTGATATCGGTGAGTTCTGTCGCCTGAACTTCTCTTTCGCAAGACTGTGGTATTGCATTTGATTGTTGTAACTGACTGATTTGTAATTGGTAGTTATTGATGCAGAGGCGATCTCCGTGTAGCAATTCCATTTGTTTACTCTCTGCCAGAGGTGCATTATTTAATAATATGTTGGAAATATTGTCATAGTTTATGATATAGCATTTATCATCAGCAGATACTGTTACAATAAGCATGCGGTAAGGTGTTTTTTCATTTTTATTAAAAATATAGTTATTTCCACTGTTGTTAAGAGTGCTTCTTGAAAATAAATTATGACAGCAATTGACATGGCAGATCTTATTATTTTGTTTTTTTTCATTATGTGGTTGCATAAGTTATTCCTGCTAATTTTAGAGTAAATAAAATGTGACTAATGATTCAATTATTATATTTTATTTTTTAATGTAAAATAGAACCCCAGGTGTTACCCTGGGGAGTTTTTTATTAAACTTCAACGCCTTGTTTGATATTCCATCCAAAGTTTTTACCTACACCTTGACCCCCATCCTTTGTTTGCTCAGTATACTTTTGATCTACTATTGCAGCTTGGAAAGTATAAATCATACCAACTTGTCCGTTATGACCAGGCCCAGTATATTGCATGGCCGTAATCAAGGCTTCTTTTAAGGTGATAGTTAAATATTCAAATTTTGCTCCAGCATTCCCTGCTTTACAAGCAGATAACACAACTTGATCTATGTGTTTGCCCGTAGTGCAGAATCTCAGCATTGTTGGGCTTGCTATATCGATGAAAGCATTAACGTGCAAGTCGTGATAAACCACTTTACCAGCCCCTCCCCCACCACCACTGCCCATATTTCCCGGTTGTGTAGCTCCCCAGGAAAAAGAGTTAATAGCTATTGTTTCATTATATGATTTTTCTTTGGATTCACCTTTAACATGACTAATTTTTATAAACATATCGGTATTAAGTTCACTCATAGTGTTATCCTTTATCATGGTTGGATAGATCGATTTGGCAGTTAATTTCAGTAGTGTTAATAGGGTAGTAAATAGGATGGTCTATTCCCATTAACTCTCTGATATTACACGCCGATTTTGCCATAATCATGGCATATGAAACTGCATATTAATGTATCTATGCAGTCTTATTTTAATTAGAGTTATTAACATATATAAATATACGAGATATGAACATCTAATTAATAATAATCAATTAGAGATAGTACTTAAGCATTATTTTGTTTTAACGAAGGTAATTTTGATGTCAGGCGCAAGGATACCGTCAAACCTTCTAGCTGATAATGTGGACGCAGGAAAAATTTGGCACTGTAGTATCCGGGGTTATCTTCGTTTTCCTCGACGACGACTTCAGCTGCCGCCAGTGGTTTACGGCATTTGACTACCTGTGAGGAGTTAACTGGGTCACCATCAACATAATTCATGATCCAGTTATTGAGCCAACGTTCCATGTCTTCACGCTCTTGGAAAGAGCCAATTTTATCGCGCACAATGCACTTGAGGTAGTGCGCAAAGCGACAGCAGGCAAATAGATAGGGAAGGCGGGCTGAGAGGTGCGCATTGGCTGTGGCATCTGGGTCATGATACTCCGCTGACTTTTGTAATGATTGGGCGCCAATAAATGCAGCCACATCGGAGTTTTTGCGGTACACCAACGGCATAAAACCATTTTTCGCGAGTTCACTCTCTCGGCGATCACTGATGGCAACTTCTGTTGGGCACTGTACATTCATACTGCCATCATCACTTGAGAAAGTGTGGCATGGCAACTCCCCTATGGCACCGCCGGATTCCACACCACGTATTGCGCTACACCAACCAAACTCTTTGAATGATCGGTTGATATTGACAGCCATCGCGTAGGCAGCATTTGCCCAAACATAATTGCCCTGTGCCGCATCGTGACAATTCTCCTCAAAGTTGAAATCATCCACCGGGTTAGTGAGGATACCGTAGGGCAGCCGTGCCAGAAAACGTGGCATTACCATACCTAAATAGCGTGAGTCTTCAGACTCGCGCAAACTGCGCCAGGCGGCATATTCAGTATTCTGGAAGATTTTGCTCAGATCGCGCGGGTTGGCTAGCTCCTGCCAAGACTCCATCTGTATCACATTCGGCGACGTGCCAGTGATAAACGGGCAATGGGATGCGGCACCAATCTTCGCCATTTCGCCCAGCAGCTCCACATCGGGTGGGCTGTGGTCGAAATAGTAATCTCCCACCAGGCAACCAAAGGGTTCCCCACCAAACTGACCATACTCTTCCTCGTAGACTTTCTTGAATATCGGGCTCTGATCCCAGCCAGCACCCTTATGCCGTTTTAATGTACGACCTAACTCTTGCTTGGAAATACTCATAAAGCGTATTTTCAGCATATTATCAGTTTCGGAGTTGCGCACCAGGAAGTCTAGCCCAGTCCATGCCCCCTCTATTTTTTGAAAGTCTTCGTGATGAATTATCTGATTGATTTGTTGTGATAGTTTTTCATCAATCTCAGCAATTAATGCCTGAATGGTGTGATAAGCATCTGATGAAATTGAGACCGTTGTTTTCAGCGCCTGTTGAGCCAATATTTTCACCGCATTTTCTACTGACTCTTTAGCCTGATCAGTTTTTGGTCGGAATTGTTTACTCAACAGCGCGTTGAAATCATCACTGGATAGAATATCCGTCGCTTGCTGAAATGGCTGTTGCAACTGTAAATCGTTCATTAATTACTCCTCAGATTTATTGTCGTCACTATTGTTGTCTTCGGTTTCAGGTTTGGGAGCACTAACAAGGGACTTCAGCATCTCGGGATTTTGCAGTATTTGTGAGATCAGTTCCTCTGCTCCATTCTTGCCATCCATATAGGAGAGCAGATTGGATAATTCAGTCCGCGCATCAAGTAGGTGATTCAGTGCTGGAATTTTGCGGGCGATAGCAGCGGGAGAAAACGCGTCCATACTTTCGAAACTCAGATCGATATTCAGCTTACCTTCACCGCTTAAGGTATTGTCTACCTGGTAGGCGACTCTCGGTTTGAGTGATTTCATGCGCTCGTCAAAGTTGTCGATATCGATTTCGAGGAACTGGCGTTCACCAACACTTGACTGAGGTTCGGTAGATTTTCCGGCCAAATCGGCCATAACTCCCATGACGAATGGTAATTCAACTTTGCGCTCTGCACCGTATAGCTCAATATCGTATTCAATTTGTACACGTGGTGCACGATTACGGGCGATGAATTTTTGTCCGGACATAATTCACTCCATCTAACATCAGATAATGATTAAAAGTTTATCCCGCCGTCTGCTGGTCGGGGTTACGAGAATTGAGCATTTAGCTCGGGCACTGATAAGCCAAAAAGGATCATCATAAAAATGATGATTAGTGATGATCCTCGCCATAAGTTTGGCCCAGAATGGTCTCCAACTGGCTAAGGCCATTGGGGATCAGGTTTTGAATGATTTGTATGAAATCCAGGGCTATCAGTTTTTGCGCCCGATCGATCATCAATGGCGCCGGATGACTGGGTTCATAAAGGTAAAAATAGTTTTTTACCTTCTCGAGTAGCAGTTGCGCATCATCGCGTGATTGAACTTGCAAACCGTGCCAGTCGAATGCTGCTGGCGTGGCTTGTGGGGTTAATATGGATAGCTGCTGTGTTGCCATTGGCGGCTGTTGGCTGGTTGGAGGCGGATGGCAGGCTTGAGCAATAGTATTGAATTTTTTCAATAAATTATTAAATTCTGGTTGCGCCGCTTCCCCTAAATGTTGCGTTACCTGCTTGTGGATAGCGACAAGATATCGAGGGATGTCGGTAATCAGTTGAGTTACAGATTGCTGTTGGCGCATTAATTCGCTCTGTAGACGTGTGCGCCCCCCTGGGAAATTCGGATTATCTTGATTATTGCCATTAAGTAAGTCACTCGCGGCTAGCAATGAAATTTCACTGCCCGTCTCTTTTAATAGAGTGCTGTTATACACACAGGTTGCCAGGATGGATTTATCACCCAATTCTGCCAGCACATTGGTGCGTAATAGTGGGTCGATTTCCCCCCCAAACTCCAGTGATGGAAATAGAGAACTCCAATAGTTTTCCAGTGTTTGATAGATTAGCTCCAGCCCATCGGCATAACCCTCTAGGCCCCGTAATTGAGTCCAGGCTCGGGTGAGATATAACATGATGCGCAAGTCTTTAGTGCGTGTCAGTAGACTGCAGGCCAAACCTTCAACCAACATCCAATCTGGTGTTTGTGCGGGGATAATCGTATCGCCAAATTGTTGTTCGGCCTTGCCTATAAAAGCCTGCTCCAAGGCCAAAAAATCAGCATCATACTCTAAGTTTTCCCCACAAGGATTTGCTGTATTTATGGGGGATAGCAACTTATTGATTAATTCAGACGTCATGCTTTAAATCGCCTTTATCAGGTGGTTAGTCGGTTAGGTTTCATATGTTGTCGCAAGAGGCAAGTTGCTTTAAGGGCAGGAGAAAGCCGGTAATTGAAAGGGGCTATAGATACTGTTTGCGATGAATTCCAGTGTGACTCGATGACCGTCTATATTGAAGGTGGATTGTTTGCCATTGAAGGCCAATTGATTATTGCTGCCCTCAGAGGGTTGCGCCATATCAACCATACGGTTCAGCGCCCACGGACCGCTGGTGGTTAAATTAGCACTAGAGCCATTAGCCAGCGTTAATTGTAGAGATACCATGTCAGTATTACGTGTACCCGGCCAGGTCACTACCAGTGGCACCAGTGGGCCATGGCTATACTTGAACAGCTGCCCGTCAATATCCAATGTTAGCTTGAGAATGTCGCTATCCATCCGCACCGGGCGTACTGTTACGCGATAAGATGGTGCAGGAGTGCTGCCGGCAAAAAAAGTATTACGGATCTGTTGTGCCTGTTGGAATGATTGCAGGATATTGCCGCTGCTAGGGAGTATTTTGCCATCCACTCCTGGGGTAAAAGCCCAGTTATTTTGTCTGGTATCCACCTTCCCTTGTAAATTGTCGCGAAAGAATTTGTCCATCAGGCCAATATTGGGGGCGAATATATGGGCCAGATCGTCAGGCGTGATTTCCTGTTTGGCGTGAGGGGATAAAGGATAGCGTTTGGCTATTTCCTGTTGGCAGAAACTGCTCACTTCGAAGTTAATACGCTGCTTGAGATTTTCCATCTCTTTATGTTGAGTGTCGCTACTCGCGCCCACTGCTAGCGATAACAACATTGATTTGAGTGGCTCGGGTAAACGCCCTGAATCTGCCTGTAGACGTGAGATAATATCGCTTGGTGGAACTGCGATACCACTGTTGGTCGCCCCTTGCACCGCAGTCAGATAGTTATACAGTTCATCCACTTGTTTGAGTATATTATCGAACGGAATGGCTTTATTACCCTGCTCCTGACTGCGAGACAACTCTAACCATGGGGCGTAATGTGCCCTAATGGCCTGCACAGGCTGAGTCGCGATATCATCACCAATATTGGCTGTTGTGGAATTAAACAATACATCCAATGTTGGGTTGTTACTCTGGTTCAATTTGCTTTTGGTTTTATCGAGTAGTCCGTTGCGGGCGTCAGTGCGCAACAGGGTGTTTTTACTGACGTTCATCAGTAAATTAAGCAAAGGAGAGTGAGGGCTGGATAATAAGCGTGCGCTACTAATTCGTTGTTCCAGGTTGCTAATATTTGTCAATTGAATGTCGTTTAATAACTCATCCCAGTTTTTGATAAATTCCTGCATATACAGCTGTTGTATAGTGGTAATCAAAATAGCCCTTTTTTGCTCTATTGGGCCGCTGTCCAATACCCAAGTATCCTCTTCCCGCAGTGTATCGACGGCGCGGTCAATATCTTTGTTGAATGCAGACCAACCTTGTGGGGTAAATAGCTCCGACACACTATCCGTCAGAGGTTTACCGCTCTTGCGGGAGAAGACTAACTCGGCTTGCGGCCCCGCCAGAGTCAATAAGTTCACTAATTTGATCTCAGCCTGGCTGAGCCATTGGCGTTTAAGCTGGCGTTTTAGTCTGCTATAGACCCGTTGAGATAATGGAACCTGGTTGATAATCGCCTGGCTTCGCTCCACTAACAGTTGATTTTTGGTGTAGGGTGAAATCTGAGTCTGATTGTCAAGCAACTGGCTCAGGTGCCATTCAAGCCGCTGTAACAGTATTTGTGGAACCCCTTGCGGCAAGTTGCGCTGTAGGTTGAGTATCACCCAAGAGCGCAAATACTTACCGTCATACCGCTCCGATAGAAATAGCATTTGGTACGCTTTCAGTGCTTCATAGCTGAACTCCACATCATTTTGTGGGTCGTTACGCAGGGTATTGGTAATTTGTTGAACTAACAGGGGTAATAGCAGTTCTTTTAGCGCTTTTTGGTACAACTTATTACTGGCTGTACTCACTTCATCACCTGAATAGAGGCCCATATGATAAGTGAACGGCGGGTTCCTTAGCGGGAAATCCTGACTTTCTGGCAGGGACAGCACACTGTCAAGAAATGGCAGTATGGAGAGCATATCTTCTGGCTTCGGTGGTGAGAGTTTTTGCCCCTGGCGCTCGAGTGATGCCACCTTGGTTCTGACCTCTGTCAGGTAGGTTTTGCTGTCGATGTAATTACTGCTCCATAAAACAGTTAATGTTGTCGCTATTGCTGCTAACAGAATATAGCCCGCCCAGTGAAGTGCGCGGTTACGGTATTCCCACCATTTGTTACTGCTGGCCAGTCCCGCCTCTCGAAAAACAACGTATTCCAGCATTTTTTTCAGAAAAAAACTCTGTTTAGGGACGGGCGGCTCTAACGCTTTTGGGGGAGGCCCGCCGTAAGGGGCGAACTATCGCCGTGACTGCCCGCAGTAGAGAGCTGTAAATAGTGACTTAATTCGCCCATCACCTGGTCAATGGGTAAACCTTCTTGAGTCGCGCTGGTGAAGTAGATGCCGCGTGGGATAAAACGGGTTTCAAAGCTTGACGTAACGAATAAAGTGTCCAGATATTGACGAAGTAATGGGCGTAATGCAGAAAATTGTTGAGGAAAAAGATGACTTTCTGCACGTTGATTCATTGAGTGATTAGTCAGCAGAGTATCCGGTAATGCATCAATGAGTCGCTGTTCCAGCAGGGCATATTGGTGCTCAAACTCATGGCCGAGGTGGAAATCAGGCTGATTAGAAGCCTCATAAGGGAATACCAAGCCCCAGATTTGATCACGTTGTTTGTTATCGAAATTACCGAAATAAGCGGAGAAACCCTGCAGTAAATCACTCTTGCTGATGATGACATAGATCGGAAAGCGGATGCCCAGTTGTTCGTCAAGTGATAACAGTCGTTTGCGTAGCTCATTGGCCTGTTTAGCCAAGGATTCGGGGCTATCAGAGAGCAGATCCAAAATACTGATAGTGACGACTACGCCATTGATGGGCTGGCGAGGGCGATATTTTTTCAGTAAACCGACGAATCTTTTCCATTCGTCGGTATTTTCATCGTACTGACCATGGGGGATGCTGTAACGGCCCGCAGTATCCAGCAGTATGGCGTCGTTCGTAAACCACCAGTCACAATCACGGGTAGCGCCGGTATTGTGCAGGGATAAAGGGTTGATATGGTCCGCCAAAGGAAAATTCAGCCCCGAGTTGACCAACGCAGTAGTTTTCCCAGCACCTGGTGCGCCGATGACCATATACCAGGGTAGCTGGTACAAATAGTGTTGACTGAAACAGGATATCCAACGGAATTTACCGGTATGGTTTAAGAAATAGGCTTTTTTCAGCCGTTGTTTCACCTCGTTAAAACGCTGCGTCAAGTCACTCTCTTGCTGCGGTTCTTCCTGGTTTTTATTTTTCTCTGATGAAGCATCAGTGACATTCAAATTACGCGGGGAAGCGGCACGATTACGGCGTGAAATAGTGTACCAAAGCCCCCAGAGAAGATAGATGACACTGATGATAATGATGCGGTTCAATTCCAACTTCATGGGTTGGCTTTTACCGATAGTAACCTGTGGGCCGAATATCCAAATGGCTAATGCCAAAATAGAGATGCCGACAGTTCCCCATACCAAGCGATTGGTAAGGATAGAGAGTAATTTTTTTAACATTTTTGATTGTTCCTTTACTGCAATTTATTCAATTCCGTTTTCGTATTTTCCGGCGGAACTAATAATGTAATTTCAACCCGACGGTTTAATGCCCGATCCTTTTTGCTGTCATTGGGGGCTACCGGATTGGCTTCACCACGACCTTCAGTTTTTACCCGTTGTGCACTATCAAGGTATTTTTGCAATTGGCTTCCGACTGCATTTGCTCGGGCCAATGAAAGTGCTGAATTGGACGTGAAGGTTGATTTGCGAATAGGGACATTATCGCTATAACCCGTGACCATGATCTTACCGCTGACGCCGTTCAGTGCGTTGCCGATGTGATTAATGACCTGATTGTAGGCGGGGCGTATTGTGATCATACCGGAGTCGAACAGCCCGTCTCCTCTGAGAGCAATGACACTTTGTTTGTCATCGGTACGAACCACCACCATCCCACTGGCAATTTCTTCCTGCAGGAAGTTCGCCAGATTTAATACTGGGGAGACTGCTGGTATAGGTAAGGGAGTGAGCCACTGTGGTAAGGCTACCTGGTAAATTGATGCCAGCACTGGGCGAGTGGCATCATCCAACTTCCAGCTCAACACAATGAACAGTAGTGAGGCCAGGAATGCGGTGAGACTGGTGCTCGCCCACAATGGCATCTTAGGCTTCCTGCGTTTTTGTTGAACCGAAAACGTCTGGGCATCTGGAGAGAGTAGCTCGCTATAACCGCCACGCACCAAACGAATGCGCTGTTGCAGGCGCTGTTTCAGCGTTTCTAACAGTGAATGGCCGTTGTCCATGACTTTGTAACGCCCTTTGAATCCGAGCAGTAGGCAGTAATTTAATAACTCCAGTAATTCGATATATTTGTGTGGGTTTTGCGATAACCTGGCGAGCAGATCAAAAAACTTATCGCCGCCAAAGGTTTCATTGTGGAAAGTGACCAGCAGCCCATTCCCTGACCAGATGTTGTCATCTCCCCAGGCGGGCATCAGCGCGGCAGCTTCATCCAGTGAAGTGCACAAACAATAACGTGCACCAATAGTGATTTCATACGGCAGATTGTCGAGTTGGCAGCGAAGTTCAAAACGCCTGATCTCTTCAATCAAATGTTGGCGTAATTGTGTCGGGTTATCATGGGTCGCTGACTGGCGAATTTTAGCAATAATATTCAGCAGCGGCCTGGCCGCAGAGACCAGCGAATTGCTCCCAGAGACTAATTGAGTTTTTTCCTGAGTCATGGTTACCTGTCCGTATGGTTGCGAATGGCCCAAAATTCCATATTCATGCCAGGAAAATCACCAGCCAAATACAGGGCAAAAGCACTGGATTGTTCCATCTGTTCCCACAGGTCACCGCTCTTCTCTAGTTGAAAGTAGGTATAGCCTGAGTGGTACGGGATTTGACGCGGTGCCGTTGAGGTGTTGCATAACTTGATGCCTGGGAGTTGTAACTGCACGATATCGCGGATCTGGGTGATGGGGGCAATCTTCATTTGTGCCGGAAAATGTGCCAATAGCACGTCAGCCGTGACATTAGCGCGTACTGCCAAAACAAAATCGAAATCCCGTATCATAGCTGCGTCTTGTATGATGGCGACATTGAGCCCTGGGGAGCGCTCAACCAACGCCAGTTGGATGGCGTTGTCTTTCAATATCACTGACAGCCCGTGGCGCAGCAGTAGCATCAGTTCGCCAAAGCAATAAGCCAAATTGTTGTGGTCATACACGGGTAACTGAGCATCAGGTGTACGCTGTAAAGAAAAACTGGCCAGCTCAGTGGCAAATTGTAGCCACTCGGCAAACAGGCGTTCCGGGTGTATATGACTGAGCTGGGAGACATGATTGACTTGCCCCACATAGCGGTTAATCAACTGTAACTGCATGAAATCAATCATTTCTGAACTATTGCGGTTCTCAGGTTGCTGAAGGCGCAGGCTCATCTGTAGGCTACGTTGCAGCAGCAGCCCTGCGAGACCATTGATAAAGGTTTTCAGTTGGTGATTGTTTTGGCAATTAAGTGTTGGGGGAATGCAGTTTTTTTCCAGTTGTAATCGGGGGGGATCACTTTTTTCCTGTATCTCCGCCACAATTAATGCTGTCCACTCGGCACTTAAGTCGCTTTCCAGCATCAGACGCAGACGCAGGGAGCTAAATTGCAACTCGGTGCTGCTAACGGAGACCTCGTTCAGATCATCGACCTCCGCTTCATACGCGAGATAACGGGCTAGTGCGTCGGGTTTCTCCTGAAAAATGATCTCCTCACGACCAGCACGTTGGCTGGGGAGTGCCAGTACCACTTTCTCACTGTTTTTACTCGTTTTTATCACGAGTGGTGTGGGCGCATATTGTGCCCCGCTGAAGTTGAAAGGCGTTCCGTCAGGCATGATGCCACAAGCCTCAGTCAGTGCGATTTTGCCCTGCTGTAGCAGTTCTTGGTCTACTTCCAGATTTAAAAAACCCCAGAAATAACCATTGTGTGCTTGCCCCCAGGCGCGTATGTAATGTTCCAGATAATGTTCTGCCCGCTGAAAATGGTGTGGGCGTAAAAACATTCCTTCAGTCCAAACGATCTTATGAGCTTCTTTCATTATCATAATTAAATACGTTCCTTGCCTTAGAAAGCCGATTACTATTCATTTGTGTTGATGGTTTTCAAGCCCTCAATACCCGCAACGATATATGTGCCCCGCCCATCTGACGAAGATTGACACTCTTGGTCGGTATCTATTGTGGGCATCGTAGATAACGGCAGGGAAAGGCGCCAAACCTTAGCATTCAGGATTTGGTATTCGGCAATAACGCCGATGTAACGGGCATCTTGTGCTATTTGTCCCTGTAGCTTTTTTCCTCTCTGCCCTGGCGTCAGAAAGAACTGATCGCTGCTCAGCAGGCTATTACCAAGAGCGTTCGGGGCATCGTTTTGCAAGCTAAAGAAATCAGCATCCATAAACTCTGCATCAGAACGAAGTAGCAGTGTGCGTATCTTTATCGGTAAGGGATGTCGCTGTACTCCCGTATTAACCTGACGATCGGCATCGAATACCAAACAGTAGATAGGCGGGCCGTCCGGGGACGAAAACGTACAACTGCTCAGTAGCATAAAACCAAGAATGATTAGCAATAGATGCAAACATCTTGAGGCAGTATGTGGTTTTCTCATGATGTTTTTCCGTTGCTATTTGTGTTTGCCGCTGGAAGTTACTGGTTGATTTATCAATGAATTTTTCGGTTTTAACTCTGTCTTTTTACTATAATTTTACTGCTGTAAAGGGTTTTTGGATTGAGTTAGGAGGCAAGGATCAGCACTTTGAACTGACTTGGAACCATACGAGAACCCGAAGCGTTAGTTGAATTTTGTAGGCTGCTGCTGGTGAGTCGAGTAGCGGGTGAACCTTTTAACAATACTGAGAATGCGCCGGACAGATGGCGTGATGGCCCCATCACTGTCGCGGAAGCGACTCCACCCGCAACGCCAGGGCTATCGCCATTGGTTAATGGTATTATTGTCGCCATATTGTGCGCAGGTGCACCGACGAATAAGATATTGAATGCATTTGGGATAGCTGTCTGCGCCGATGCAAAGTTTGGGTAAGGTACGGGGAGTGGAAGCGGACTGGGCGTTAAGCAAACGTCAGGTAACGCAATATCCATGCCCATCATTTGGGTATTGGCAAACATAGTTATTCCTTATCCAAGATGGATCTGTTCTGAATCCAGTTTAGTGATATTTTTTGACGTAATGATCAGGTTACGGGCATGCAAACGTGCATAATCCTCGGCCTGAAGATCAAGTTGTCCTGCACGTACGTGTTCGATCTGACGCACTCGGCGAAATAAGGTATGGCTGGTTTGAATGATTGAATGCCATAAGGATTCGTAACGTTTACCGACCAGACGAACCAGACTAATAAAGCCAGAGAACTCGTTACCGCTGTAAGCCATTTTGTCAATATTACAGTCAGCGCTTTGTGCCTGTATCGCCAGCGTATCGCTACTGATTTTGACCTGTTTAGTGCTATGTAATATCAGCGAACCACTGGGTGTTTCTATTTGTAGATCACCCACCACATTCAGGCGTGTCACTGTGCCTGGATCGGCTCGCTCCAACACCGCGATAACCCAAAATTGTTGACCAGCGTCGGCGACCAGAACCGTATCACCAATATTCGGCATCACCAGGCAACTGGTTGCCTGACGACAAACTCTACCCTGACTCGAATATTGCACTAGCAAACTGCCATCAGGTAGCTTGTCTGCAATCAAACCTGCTGTTTGTTGTGGTAGTAAGCTACTGATTGAATGGTTTTTTGTGACTGTATTCATGGCGTTGCCTCTTGAGTATGGGGGATCAAAGTTTGCGTTCTGAGCTCCAGATTTCGGCGGTATGTAACGCTTCATCCCTTTCTAATACGCCACTACGATCACTCCAGTGCGTTTGCTGTTGCCTGGCTCCGTGTAAGCGTGTGTGCATGAGATGGGCATAGCTCATGTTTGCCTCATTAATATTGGCGTAAGAAAAATCGGCGTAAACTAGATAGCTTTTACTGAAATCGCAGCGTTCTGCCTGACAATAATGGAACAGGCTTTGGAAAAGGCGCGCTTGATGAAAGCTGGCATTATTTAGCGTCGCCCCGTTGAATATTGCTTGATCAAACTCCCCATATTGACACTGCGCCCCGGTCAGGTTGGCTTCTATAAACAGTGTTTGTTGAGCCTGTACTGTATGTAACTTGGCGCGTTGCAAAGAGGCTCCCTTAAAGTTGCTTTGGCGCAATAGCGCATTGCTGAAATCAGTATCGTCCAACTGATTATGGGTAAATTGACAAGCCTGCAATTGTTGACCTGCGTAACTTTTCCCACGATGGTCACATTCGAAGAAAGTGACCTGATCAAAATGGGCACCAAGGGTCTGTGTATTGCGTAAATCCAGGCGGAAAAAAGTGACAAGATTCAACTGACAATCATTTAAAAGGGCATCGCTCATTGCAGTTTGGTTAAAGGTCGTTCGTTCTAATTTTCCTGCCGTGAAGTTGCTGCCGCAGAGAGTGCTATCAGTGAAACTCACTTTATTAATTGTTAGCGCACTAAAATCGGCATTATTTAACGTACAGTGGTGAAAAATGGCTTCTTCACATTGGCTCTCCAAAAATGTGGCATGACTTAATTCACAACTATTGAACAGTGTTTTAATAATATTTGCGTGGTTGAATACGCAATCAGTCAGTTGGCAGTTATCAAATACTGCCTCGTTTAAATTACAGTGACTGAAATCAACCCCGGTTGCTGTTAGTTCAGAAAAGATCCCGCCGGAAAGATCCATACCGCTGAGTTGTAGTCCAACAATATTGTGTCCACTGACATATTCGCCACGCTTTATTTGTTGCTGTAACTGAGTTGCACTGAGTCTCATCAGCTTTCTCCTTTGATACGCGGCTGCATTTTGGTGCTTTCGGTATAGGCGCCATCCCAGTTAGTTATATCGTCAAAACGTGATTGCGATATATCCGCACGGAATAGATTGGCCCCGCGTAGGTCTGCACCGCTTAAAATAGACTTTTGCATTATCGCGCTGATCAAATTGGCATTCATGAGTTGGGATTCAGAGAAGTTGCTGCGGATAAAAAGGCTGCCACTACCGTTCAGATATTGTAGATTTGCTTTGATCAACTGTGCTTCCGAAAGATCGCTATTATCTAATCGTGCCCGCTCAAAGCTGGTTTGATGTAAGGGGGTCTGCCGTAAATTACATTGTTTTAGTGTGGCATCACTAAAATCGGCCTGCGCCAAGTCGCTGCCAGCGGTAAAAGAGCAGGTGACAAGATGTGCTGCATGGAAACTGCTGCCGATGGCTTTTGTGTCTACCCAGCAACCGTTCTCTATCTGAGCGTGACTACAATTGAACTCCAGCAGACGGCATTTGATAAAACTGACTTTTTTCATCTGCGCCTCAATAAAACTCATACCATTGAGTTCGAGTTCAATAAAGGTGGTATCAATAATATTGGCCCGCTGAAATAAGCACTGAATAAAAATAGTTTGGTCACCGAACAAATTTTCCAGAAGGGCGTCAGTGAAATTGCAATTTTTAAATAAGGTTTTATGGATATTAGTTCCAATCAGACGAGAAGAGGTAAAATTAGTATTTTCACATTGTGCTAATGCTAAAGATGCATTTTCTAAATGGGTGTGGCTCAGATTAGCGTTAGTGAGATCAGCCCGTGCCAGCATAGCTTCCTGGAGAGAAGCATATTCAAGATTGCATCCATATAAATTAGCATTTTCAAGTAATGTCCCCCGTAGATTAGCATGACGTAGATCCATCTCAGCCAAGTCGGCTCCTGTTAAATCTATACCACTGAGATTTTTATCTCTGGCCATTACGGCACTCACATAGTCACGCACTATTGCTATTGTATTTCCGGTTAGCCGTGTTGCTGGTTCTTGGGCCTGAGCACTCATTAGATAGGTTTGAAACAATGTCTGTTCAGTCTGAGCCACACTTTTCTCATCGTTTTTCCCTACCCCCTTGTAGAGCAGATTGAGTTGCTGATGATAATTATCTGCACCAGAAAACGGCATGTGAGGATTGGACGATTTTTCCGGAGCAAATAGGTCAGCCTGGCCCACATTATTAATCTGTAGTTCCAATACATCAGCTTGTTGCTTTAATTTTGCAGCATAATCTGGCAGTTGTTCCAACGAGGGGGGAGTCGTCTCCTTACTGGTAGGAAATAGTTGTTCAATATCTTTTCCTTCCTCCGCTAACTTAAGACGGTAATATTCGTGCTGATGACGTTCAAAATTTGATATATTTTCATGTATCGGACTTTGAGTATGAGATGAATGGGCGTTCAGACCAGTGGCAATAGCTGTTTCAGGGAGCAAATCTTTTTCACGAAATGCGAATAGGGCACCTTTTTCTTTATCCAATCGCTGTTGTAGCACTTGATAGTAGTGAATTGAGGAGCGTGGCTGGTTGATAATTTCCAGTGCTGGCATCAATTCCAGAATGTCGGTTGCATCATCTTCGCTGACACGAATATACCCCTGATAAATTAATACCATCTGTTCACGGTGCGGAAAGAACCAGACCGTGGTGTGGCGCATGGTGATCTCTTCAAATTTCTCTTCACCATCACGTAGGCTATTAACAAAACAGCGGGCTCGCCAGGGCGGAAGTTTGCCCTGCTGGAGTGGCTGAGTGGGGTGCATGTTCCAGATACAGTAGTTCGCTTGGGGAGGTAACTCATTATATTGAGGAAATTGTTGATCACTCTCCGCCATATTAAATAAGCGCCAGTCAATATCCTTGGCAAAACCGGGAAAATCATTTTCCAACCAGTCGGCATCATAGTTTTTACCAATGCGAGTAAAACGACGTGGGCAAGTAATATCGATTGCGTCAAAACTGACGGGTAAAATATTTTGGTGAGGAGAGGTTAATCTAACCTGTGGCGATTCAATATTTGGCAGTTTCTGATGCACATTAGGGTTGGGTTGCTCAGGGGCGACACCTACGCCGTATGGGTTCTCGACAAATTGTGGCCCGCCAAACGCATTACTCCAACCAAGCCCCATTTTTGTGAAGGGTAATGGCTCAGTGGAACTTTCTTGAACCCAGTGGCGATCACCGGTAACAATTAAGGTTTTTTCAAGGATATCGAGCTGGATCTTTACTGCACAAGTTGTTTTATCACTCTGATGATGGGTATATGCGTTACCCGTCGCGAGAAACTCAGCACAATTTTTAGGCATTGCAAGGTCGAGGAGACCTCCACTCGTGGTTAATTCCTCGCTAACAAGTTTCCACAATTCTGCTTCAGGAGATAAATGTGGCGTTTCCTCCATATCTGCCAGAACCAAAACGGAAACACCTAGATGATGCTGCCCCTGCAAGGTGAAAGGTCGCTGAAGTATGCTCAGATGTAACGGTTTTACAATTTTCATCAAATACATCCTGTTATTTTGACTAAAATTCATTTGTTAGCAGTATTTTTAATATGCTGTAAATGAATGAAATGAACACTTCCAGGATATATACGTGACCGATTTTTGACAGGCGTGACTGATCCTGATGTCAAATGGCTTCACCAAAATAATCCAATGATACGTTGTTAAATCTATTCACCCATATATTGCTCTATGTATTAACCCATGACTTTATTATGAGTTAAATAATATTTATAAGTTACTTTCCACCATAGCTACCGCACGAGATTGCAATATTTTTGCCTCGATTAATATAGGTGCAATGCTAGTGGCAGAGTTATGCCTGCATTGATAATAATGATTATAAAAAACAATCACAGAATAGGATTGTTATAATGCGAGGTTATCGATGTCAAGGGATAAATATATATTTCTCCATTGTGATTATTACTTTTTATTTATTACTAATTTTTACATTTTGTTATTTTTGTTACAAGTACACTGATTTCTAATTTATATGTAAAAATAAAAAAATAACTATATAACAATGAGTTGATTTTTAATTTGTGCGAAAATTCAAATTAATTTGATATTTACATGTGGTGCTGAATTCAATGAATTAATTATATGTTTGATTTTTTTCTTGACTATCGCGAGCTGCCGTTAGCACTATGTAAAAATTATATTTATTAAGTTAAATGGATAACTGAGTGGTGGAAATTAATGCGAAGAACGATCAAGTTAAACTCAAAAAAATTATCTGATGAATGGATTTTTAGTCGTTTAATCGGTAGTGAGTCGCTTTCGACACTCTATAAATATAATCTGACATTATTGAATTCTTCCGCTGAAGTTGACCAGCGTGACCTTTTAGGGACGCCGCTGTCCGTTTATATTGAAGATGAGGGGCAACCCGCAAGGTATATTAGTGGCGTTATCACCTCAGTATCACGACAAATTCACGCAACGACTCGCGGTGATTATTATATTTACGATCTTACCCTGCAACCGGCATTATGGTACTTAAGTTGCGGTCGCGACTGCTCTATTTGGCAAGGAAAGTCTGTACCAGAAATTGTGCAGGAATTCCTCAATCGCCACAATATATTACTAGAAAGTAAATTATTAGAATCCTACCGTGAGTGGGAGTACTGTGTGCAGTATCAGGAGAGTGATTTCTCCTTTATTAGCCGTTTGATGGAACATGAAGGCATTTATTACTTTTTCCGCCATGAGTCCAATCAGCATGTGATGGTACTTGCTGATCATCCGCAGGCACATGAGGCTACTGGTGTGAGTAAACTTGCGCTAACTCCTGCAGATAACAAGGGTAATGAAGTCGCTGGGATCTATGATTGGCGGGAAGAGGATATCATTGGCCCTGCGCTATATAGCACCGATGATTATGATTTTCGTAAACCACGTGCCAGCCTGCTACAGACCAGAAAGAACCCAGGTTCTCAAGCCCCTGAAGCCGTGAGTATTTTTGATTGGGCAGGGCATTATACCGATAGCAAACATGGTGAAACTTATACTCGAGTGCGCCAACAAGCATTTGCTGCGAGCCAATATCAGATTATAGGGCAAGCACGTGCTTGTGCTGGCGCGATGGTCCCAGGACAACGAATTTCAGTGGATCATGGTGGGAATTCTGGGAGTAAAACCTATCTGGTGGTGAGCATCGAGTGTGATTATCAGCAAAGTGGGGATGTCTCGGCAGATTTCATCTCTGCTCAATCCGGCACCATTTTCAGTGTCGTACCTGCATCAACTGTTTGGCATCCCACGTGTGAAACCCTATGGCCACGTACCTTTGGGCCGCAAACAGCGGTGGTGACCGGACCCGCTAATGAGACTATTTGGGCTGATCGCTATGGGCGAGTAAAAGTACATTTTCGTTGGGACCGCTATGGAAAGGGGGATGACAGCAGCTCTTGCTGGATCCGCGTATCCAGTCAATGGGCAGGATGGAAATATGGTGCAGTGCAAGTACCACGAGTAGGGGAAGAGGTCATTGTTGATTTTATTAATGGGGACCCTGACCGCCCAATGATTATTGGCCGAGTTTATAATGAAGACAATCAGCCGCCGCTTAATCTGCCCCAGGATGCAACCCGCATGGGAATAATGACTCGCAGTAAAGGCGGTTCTGCAGATAAGTCCAGTTATTTGCTGATTGATGATGCACTGGGGGGGAGTCAGTCGCTTTGCACTCTGAACGTGATATGAAGATTTCAGCTGAAAAAGATCAGGACATCCATATTCAGGGCAATATGCAACACCGAACCGATGGCAATAAACATCAGGAGATCAAAGGGAATGTAAATATCGATATCACAGGGAATTTAACTGAGGATATCAAAGGGAATGTAAAGCGCAGTATCACCGGCAGTTGGGATGAAAATGTTCTGGGGGGGATTACTATTAGTTCGCCACTGGCTATTACCATTAACAGCGGTGTTAAACTTAATATGCAAGCTCCCGCGTCAAGCTTGACGATTGCTGGTCACACAGAGAGTATTACCGGCAGTTCCAGTTCTATTGTTGGGTCATCTCAGGATCTGAAAGGGACAAGCAAATCAATGGTAGGGCAGAGTCTTACCACCACGGCACAGAGTATCTCCTATACGAAAAATAATACTGCAATAAATGATGTGAATATATCTTACACAAAAATGGGATATAAACGCAAAGGGCAAGAATATGAGTATACCCAAAGCAAAACGGAGACCGGTGTGCACCGCTTGATTCAAACTGCACTATTTTCTATTAACTGATGTCGGTGAAAATAAACGAACTGTTATTGAACACCGCATAAAAGACTTTATAAATCTCTATATAGGATGTGATATGGATTTTCAGCCAGTTGAAGTACAAAATGCTGCGCCGGTAACGAAGCAGGCCATATTGATCCGTGAGCGACAGGCGGTGGGCAATGCGGTATTTACTCGAGGAGATTATAAGCCGGGTGAGGTTAAGCACATTGTATTATTCCGTTACGCTGAATTTGTCAGCCCAGATAAACGACGTCAACTGATGGAAGATTTTCTGGCGTTGCAACATTTGGCACTGCGAGAAGGTAAACCTTATATCGTCTCGATAACCACAGGTAAGCAAGCGAGTGGTGAGGGGGTTGCAGGGGGCTTTGAACAAGGATTTATCGTGACCTTCCGCTCTCAAGGGGATCGCAATTATTACGTGGGTACTCCCGTGGTTACCTCGCCCACATTTTATGATGCAGCACACCAAAACTTCAAAAATCAGGTAGGCCCATTTTTGGCGAAAAAGCAGGGGGTGCTGGTATTTGATTTTATCAGCGGAGATTGAGCTGATACCTGCCTTATTTATTTGTGGTTGAGGCCAAGCGGTGTCTTGGCTAATCAATATTCTGTCAGTCACCATCTCATCTTGTAGGTTAGCACTGAGAATGCTGCCGGGTAGGGTGGCGAAATATCCCCTCGGAATGCCTGCATTCAACTTATTGACATCGTTTACCTTCCGTTTATAGCGTGATTTTGAGTGTATCAAGCTGCACAGTGAGGATATATCTGCTGGCGGCACCTATAGGCAGGAGGATGTATGGGTGACAGTAATTTATTGAGTGAGCTGCTTTCCGCGGACCCGCAAACAGGGAATTTGAGTATACAAAATATCGTCAGCTGGGTTGAATTACATGGCGGAGTGAAAGGAATTACCGAAAAATTCAATCAGAATGGACTCGGAGATATTGTTAAGGATGTCGGCGGGCAGAATGGACAGCCAATAATATCCGATGGACATATACAGCAGGTATTTGGTCAGGAAGAGATAGGTCGATTGGCGACGCAATTAGGCATTGATCCACAGGCTACCACCGCTATGCTGAGTCGATCTTTACCTGCGTTAATGGCCCAAATTCCTGGTAATGGATCTATTGCTAAATCAGGGGTTTTGAATGTGATATTACGTTTTTTCAAACGCACGTAATTGAAAACCACGTAATTGAAAACCTTGTCAGGAGATGTTTATGTGTATAAACAGAATGTTATCTATCTTGGTTTTGTTGTCTACAGTACTTATTATCGGCCCGGTTAATGCCGCTCAGACTAAAGCTACTGCAGCAGTCGATCCGGCATCGGCAGCGAATTTAGTTCAAGATCCTAATGGTATTAAGCCCACAGTAAAATCGCCACGCAAACCACGAACCAATGCGAGTGAAGCGGAAGTCTCGGGATTGCCAGCAACAGTGAAAGTACCTGCATCAACACGTAAATCTCACTCTTCTGTGTTCTCGGCAGAAACGACTCCCGCTATTCCACCGCCGATAACAGTGAAGCCAACGACTCCCGCTATTCCACCGCCAGTAACAGTGAAGCCAACGACTCCCGCGACCCCACTGCCGGCAACAGTGAAGCCAACGGCATCGACACCATCTGTTCCTCGTGTGGCTACATCGCCAGCGTCAGGCAATATTCCATCAGGTGCCACTGCGCGTTGTCAGGATGGTACTTATAGTTATAGCCAACAGCATAGTGGAGCTTGCTCCCGCCATAAGGGCGTGGATAGTTGGTTACAGCAATAGCGCGGAAAAATTATTATGACATAGCATGACAGAAATATTGTTGACCCTGGCATGCTATGTGTATTGACGTCGTTTAGGGCAAAAGGATGATGTTGAAGTAGGTTACAATCCCTTTTACGGGATCGATATCGCATTGGAAAGTAAAATCATGCCAAATATTATCGGCTCGCACCTCACCACTGCCGGTAAGATGATATTGTCCTGTTAGGCTCAAGCTATCTTGGTTATTATCACCAAGAAAAACCCGATCGGCTTTTAGAAAGTCTTTGCTTTGTATTTCAGCGAGGGCCGCGGGTCTACAGATAAATTCAGATACTTTTTTTGCATTATCCCACCGAATAGCGATTTGTCGCTCTTCTGCACGATAAAGCTGACTGATAGCGACATCGATTCGAGTTTGAATACCTGCTGTTAAAGGTGGAGGTTCTGAGGCAATGAGTTGATTGACAAATAATAGTAATAACCAAATGTTATGCTTAACAGGTAGTCGCATTAATATCTCCTGTATATGTATAAGTACAGCATGATAATATTACATCATGCTGTAACTTGGGCTTTTAGAATATTAACTGGGGGCTGTAAGTGTCAAGTTAAGAGTGATAAATGCGAAGGTGTGTTTATATCAATCCCATGATCAGTGCTTTTGAAATGGCCTGGAATTTATTTTTGCAGTTGAGTTTTTTTATAATATTTAACATATGAAAATCGACGGTGCTTTTTGATATGAATATTTTACCTGCTATTTCATGAGAAGTCATTCCATCAACACTAAACATAAGTATCATTAATTCCCGTTTGGTTAAGGTGATATTGTTTTTGTTGAATGTTATCGGGCTTTCAGCGTTCAGAATTATTGAGTTTATTATTTTCACACAGATTTTTGAAAAATAGGATTGTGCGAGTGATATTTCTTTTGGCGTTATTGAGTGACTCATATTTGAAAGTGATAGAATGCTATGGTAACCCTGTGGGAGTGGCATGCCAAATGTAATACCACTCTGGTAACCATACTCTACACCATAGGCCCAGATCTCTTCATGTCCTTTGAAAAAAAGACTATCCCAGACCGCATATTCTAGTTGTGGCATTGGTTTGTAAAAAATCACGGGATCTATTTTCCATAATTTATTTTTCTCATATAGCGTTCTCCATGAGTCATTATAATTATCAAATGTATATATACGTGATTCCGTTATCGGGTATATTTCTCTTATCACAAAAGAAAAGAATGAAAATCCCGTATTTAATGTTATGTAATTACTTATTTGTTGTAGAGTTTCCTCTGATACATCAATTCTATTAAAGGACTCTGGATTATATTTTGATATAAGCATTTGCTTTATTCCAAGAGTTACTGCTGGTAGGCATAATGAGATTATACCGTTATTTTTTTTCTCATTTCATTTTATAAATAACAACTTTATTGATATTTATCATATTTACTGTTCTTATCATTATTTAATGAGATGGCGATAGGGCACTGATTGTACCAGTAAACACCATCACCGATGCTGACAAAGGCATAAAATAAGATAACTCAGTGAGTCAATCAAGAACCTGTCGCATCCAGGATGTCTCATCATGCCTTCTGTGTAGGTATTTTAATTATATTAGATTCATTAATTAATAGCTGTCTAATAAAATATAGTTATCAACCGATAACTATATTTTATTGGTTTTTTAACTAAAGGTGGTCATTCTGTGGGTTTTTATTTTTTTATGAGGAATAGTCAATGTAGAGTAATGAAAACTCTATGCTAAGGCTATGTATTGGAGTTATTTAGATAATCTGTGTTCCATTATAATTTAGTGATTTTTCATTATCAGTTGATAACTTAATATCATTTGATGATTATTTTTTTTGCAGATTAAAATGTATGTTGCAATACCACAATGGCCAAGAACGTCGGAGATTAAAATGAAAAATAAGCTAAGATCATTTTTTGAAAATAGAGCTGATGAAGCACCATTAGCACCTATTATGGTAGATCAGAAAAATTTTGCCGGTCTAAACAAGGCAACTCTTTCTGATCCAACCAGTAATCTCACGGTTAGAATAATCCTTACTCCTGCGGTGAAGCAGGGGACCGTAGTCGCTTTATTTTGGAGTAAGGCGGGTGATGAAGATAATGCTCAAGATATTACCTTTACTCCCAATATAATCAGTGCTGATGATAAGAAAGTCGCTTACAAGGATATATTGGTTGATACTGCACAGCTTGATATTGTTGATGGGAATACAACGGTATTTTATACTCTTGCCACCGCCTTAGGCGGTAATGTTGAAAAATCACTGTCTGCTGAATTTTTGGTAAAAACAACAGTACCCGGAGGGTTCGATACTGATCCGGCTACGCCTAATGTAAATGAATCATTATTTGCCCCAGATGTTAATCAGAAAAACGTGGATAAGGATAACATTGGTAATGTTTTCGCTACTATTAAAGCTTACAAGAATATGACTATAGGTGACAAAGTAACATTAAGCTGGGCCGGAGTTCAAGATTCTATATATGAGATAAAAGCGTCTGATTTAAATAATCCTATCGTCATTCCTGTTAGTGAGGGTGTAATTAAAAAGGCGGGGGACTATAGCGAAGCAATAATAAGATACGAAATAAGAGATACTGTAAATAACTGGTCTTTATGGTCGCTTTCTACCATGGTTTCCATTGATCTCGAAGAGAGTATTTTTACCGCTCCATATGCTCAAGAGGCTGTCGATAGTGTTATTACTATTGATAAATTGAACCAAAAAGATGTTCATATAATTATCCCTGTTTATACCGGGATAAAATTAGGTGATATAGTCACTTTAAAATGGAGCGGGGCACAATTATTGCCCGCGGATATGGTGCATACTCTTGCCGGTTCTGAACATAAGTATGGCTATGTTTTCATTATTCCTTTCTCACAAATTCGTAATATGGGGGGGGAAACAGTCACCATCTATTATGACGTGAATGGTAAAAAATCCCAAAAAATCAATCTGACCATCAATGGTAACTCTGCGACACTTGGCGCACCTACTGCGCCACAAGCTAAATCTGGGATACTCGACCTCAACAACGTACCGGCAACAGATAACTTCCTGGTGCAACTGGATAGAAATGTCAATCTGGTGGCCGAAGATCTAGTGACACTATATGTGAGTGGCACTACATCAGAGGGAGAATATTTTGATCTGTTCAATCTGCCTCATCCGGTTACGGCACCCGAAGTAGGCAAAATACTCACTATAGCCATTGCCCAGGATAAGATAACTATGATGGCGGGGGGCAGTTTGGTTATTACCTATACGGTAACAGGCAAAACGAGTGAAGATATCTCATTATCTTATCCTTTAGAATTGATGTTATTGCCATTAAATAACAATTTGCCAGCCCCCACTATTACAGAAATGGTTAATCCAGGAATACTGAACCCGATGGATGCTGATGCTAACGGGGCGGTGCATGTTCGTATTGGGAGTTATCCAAACAAGGCGCGCAAAGATGGAATACAATGCTATTGGAGAGGGGAAGTAAATTATGATCCGGAAGACATAATTACGAAAAATGGGGTCGACGATAATTTTTTCATAATTCCGAAAGATATCGTGCAACAGAGTATCGGTGGTTGGATCGAGGTGCACTATGTGGTCGATGACATCCTCGGGGATGAATATGTATCTAACTCATTGCTCTTCCAGGTAACCGAAGAGTTACCTGCACCCACAGTTGATCAAGCAGTGGGAAATACTATTACTCTGGGACAGGTTCCGGCCAGTGGCGCAACCGTCACGATACCCGCTGGGGCCAAATTAAAAGAATCAGATGTAGTTACGCTTCGCTGGACAGGCACAGGTCCCACTGACTCGACCGAGGATATACACCAAGTCACTAATATTGAGTCTGGGCAGCCGCTGACATTAACAATAAAATATGATTATATCGCCGCCAGTAAGGGTGAACTGATTACTGTGGATTATATTATTAGGCGAGCTAATGGCGGGATGCAGTTCTTCTCACCGAAAAACAGCTATAACGTTGTTAGTGTCCCTGTTTCAGGAAAACTTAAGGTGATGGGTGCCAGAACCTCTCCTGGTGCCTCTTATAGTTTTGGTAATGTGAATTCCAAATATATTACCGCATTATCCTCTGATACAAATAAATATCTTGATGGTGCTGAATGGCAATACGCTGGGGATTCGAACTGGAAGCCGGGCGCTCGTTTTCGCGATGTTTCACCAGAACGTGTGTTACGAGTAAGAACGGCGAATGATAGCGTGACACTCTCCGCCTGCAATGTGGCGGGCAATGGGGTTACGGTAGATCCGGCGTTTGCTGTACGGCGCAACAATGGTCATATCATTGCTTGGGGAAGTGCTGCTTTGGGCGGAACAATATCATCCACGTTTTTAACACTCGATGACGTAGTTTTCGTCGCTGCCGCTGAAACGGCGTTTGCGGCGTTACGATCTACGGGCAATGTGGTCTCATGGGGACAGGCTCCGTATGGGGCTATCTCTGACTCTATTGCGAATTTAGGTGACATTACGCAAATAGCCGCCAGTGGCTTTGCTTTTGCTGCGCTACGTAAGAATGGTTCAGTTGTTGCCTGGGGAGGAGATGCTACTCTTGGCGGGGTAGTGCCAGGTGGGATTGCTTCTCTGACCAACATTACCAAAGTTGTTGGCGGGGAAAGGGGATTTGTTGCGTTCCTCAAAACTGGAGGGATCGTATCATGGGGCGCCTTGGCGTTACCTGCGGAGATTCAGCAATTCACCGATATTATCGATGTTCAGTCTGCGTTAGGTAGTTTTGTCGCACTGCGAAAAAATAACACTGTTGTTGGCTGGGGGAATGTTATACCTCAGATTATTGCAGCTAGAACCGATATTGTTGAACTAATGGCTTCAACCAATAACTCCTATGTTGCCAAATGCAGTAATGGGGCTTTGGTTGCATGGGGGGGATATGGTGGTGTTATTCCTGCGGATATCGTCGGGTTCACTGATATTGTTGACGTTGTCAGTACAGCGAATACGTATATTGCGTTAAGAAATAACGGAACGGTAGTGGCTTGGGGGAATGATACAACAGTCGTCAACGGAATAGCGGCGCAGGCTGCGATGCTAGATGATATCGTCCAGGTATGTGCCACCGGGAGCGCAGTTGCTGTACTTCGGAAAAATGGCATGGTTGTTACATGGGGGAATAGTGCTTATGGGGGAAATAGTATGTCGGTCCAATCTTTGTTAACGGATGTATGCGCGTTATATTCAACCTCGACAGCATTTCTGGCATTAACCAAGGATAACCGTGTTGTCACTTGGGGAGACCCAACCGGTGGGGGGACAGCAGCACAGTACAGCCATATATTGCTGAGCAGCTATCCTATGAGATGACACCACTTTAACAAGGCTTAGTACATTATTTGCTAAAATAATTCAGGAGAGTCAGTTTTATTGATGACTCTCCTGTTTCATATTGATATCACAGGTTAATTTTTCCAAACTTCCACCTTCGATAAGCTCTTTCCTACAACACTGCCTTGCCAATCCTTCACTTTTGCAGGAAAACTTATGTTACATCTATTGTTATTTGTTCATTAATCATATGATTTAAAACGTGACTTAAGTCTCATTTTAGGACTTCAATGATAAAAAAACCTATGATAAATACTAGAAGATCGACTATTTAGGCGGTCTTTGTTTACATTTATGTAAGAATTGTCCTATGGTTGTTATGGTAACTTTCACTAAGATTAAATGCACTAAAATGCCTACTGGTGAATTTTAGAGTGTGAACGTCACTATATTTTATCCTATATACCGGACTAATATTTATTTAGTCTATTTATCTACCTTGCTAGTAAAGAGGGATACAATGGATATTCGAAAATTGAATGCCTTTATCGTGCTGGCGGAAACGTTGAATTATCATAAGGCGGCAGATAAACTTTGTGTTACTCAACCGGCGTTGACTAAACAAATAAACTCGTTAGAGGAGAGGCTCAATTGTATCCTTTTTTACCGAGGGCCTGATGGTACACATTTAACGTCTATTGGTCAGAGTGTTTACGCTGAAGCAAAAATATTGATGAATCATGTGAATAAATTCAGAAGAAATACTGCTGAGCTATCAACCGTTAAATATAATGAATTTAAGATTGGGGCTTTCTCTTTTGATTCACATCATAACTATGTATTTAAACAATTCACCGATCTTTTCCCTGATGTTCCTTTAGTGTTATTGAATGGCATGTTACCTAATGAATTAGCTTATCAACTGACTCAAGGTTTATTAAATTTAGCCATTATGCCTTACCCTATCCCTAAAGAGTTATCTTCCCGCCGACTATTCAGTGATTCATTAGTGATTGTCGAGAGAAAAAATACAGATAGAACAACGGGTTTTTCTCTGGGGAGTATTAATAAGTTGGGGTGGCGGGAGACGCAAGAGTTAGAGAGTTACGCCATTAATGGTAATATAAATATATATGCAGTATATGATAGATTGACAATGAAACCAGTAGTGACAACCAATAATATTATGACCGTGCTTGAGTTGGTTATCAGGAAGGATGCCTTTTCCTTCGTGCCGAAAAGTGTTATTTCAGATGTAAGTAATAAATATCTTGAGCTTATGGATATAAAAGAAACAGATATGAGCGTAGATATAGGATTAGTTTGGGAACCTAATTTTACCAATGAAATTACTCGTAGTGTGATTGATATTTTCTTGGGAAGCCAGGTCGCATCTGTCTGCTAATTATTTATCTAATAAAAATAGTCATGGTAATCAAGTTGATATCATTATCAATTTGATTACCATGACCAAAGGTTATCATCTGATGATACTAATTCATTAGACGGACAGTTATTTTAATAGGATAACTGTTATTGAGATTGAAGTAATCCAACCTCCGTTACCATTATGTGGCCGACTGTAGCTATATAATAAATCTATTCTTTGTTGGAGATATAAATCATGAAGAAAAAATCTAAAGTTACTGCGGATAAAGAAAAGGATGACATTCAACATCCGAGTATTGATTCTTCTGTTCCTATAGTTAACTCTCCTGAGTATTCTATAGTAGGCCTCTTGGCTAATGGATATATATCTAGAGATACTATAGCTCAGAATAATCTTACCGTGAATGTCGGTTCGTGGCAGGGCTTAGTGGAGAACGGGACGAAACCTCGCAATAGAGCTGGGTATCCTCAAATTTATTTGAGATTAGACGAGAGTGCCACACCAGACGCTGACGATCCAACGGATTATTTTGCAGGAAAGGGAGCGAAAGATCCTGCATGGACTGCCGCAGAGATTGCTAACGGACTTTCTTTTACATTAGATGTTGCACTCCTCAGTGAGAAAGAGCATTTTATTATTCCTTTTTTGATACCCCTAAATCTGGATGAACAGCAAGTTACAAGGCTAAATTTCAATGTATTGACGAGTTCCTCGGGTGGTGATGTTATGCCCCTGTTGAAATTTGATAAAAAATACGTTGATAATGGAATAACAGACTTAAATCTGAAAGATGATCCCACTGCCCCCTCAAAAAAAGTACTACCTGCTATATTAGTACCTTATTATAAGCAGCGTGATGGTGATAAAATAGACCTATATTTAGGTGACTCCATTGCTAGCCTTCAGATTGTCGATACCGTCACAATTGGAGATGGTGAGAGCGGTAAGAATAAAGAGGTCACCTTTGATAAAGGTTTATTTGATACTTTTGCAGATGGCCCTCTTTATTTTACTTATATGATAACCAACCCCGCAGGCTTTGTGAGTCCTCAAGCTGAACATACTATAGTTCAACTGGCCTTTGGCGACCTGCCAACTGGTTTAGTTGAGCCGGTGCTACCTGATATCAAGAAAAATCTTATTACGGATGAATTTATACATCCTCTGCATATAGATATACCTATCTATGCTAATCCTGCACTAGATGATATCATTAGGGTCTTTTTTAAACAGGATGATGGCTTAGCTGGTGATGGCACATTAATATCTACTTCCCCTCCACTAGAAGATCCGACTCAAAACCCAATTTACTCAACTGAGGCAGTTTATAATCAGATTAAGCCATTTGATCAAAAATCTGTTATTATTTATTACACAGTAAGTCGAGGGGAGAGTTCGCTGCTCAAAGAACCCTCATCGCCGTTAACTGTACCAGTTAATTTAACGATTCTTGGTGGCCCTAATCCAGACCAACCTGCAAAAGAAAACGGGAATTTGCAAGCATTAACTATCACCAGCGCACAGGGTGAGATTAATAGAATAACTGGCCCTGCAGTTTTAATAGAAGCAGATATAACAATACCATACAAGACACGTAAAGATGAGGCCTATCTTGCAATTGGGGATGTTATTTCCGTGACAGTTGGGAAGGCAACTGTTACTAATCCTCCCTTAATTGCTATACCTGCTGCTGATATAACAGTGAAATTGACGGTTGCAAATATAAAATTAGCTGGTGAGGGGGATATGATTGCACAATATACTGTTAGACGTCCATTACCTGACACTAATAGTATAATGTCTCTGTCACCCAAAACAGGAATCTTTATAACTTCTAATAATAGTAATCCCGGTGGTAAAAATGGATTGACTGCGCCAACTTGGAAGAATGATACTGGTGTGATAACTGTCAGTTCAGTGAAGAAATATAGCGGTTGTGATTTTAGGGTGAAACGATATGAAAATATTGCTCCCGGCCAGATGATTGAGTTGATATTCGAAGGAACAGAAGGATACGAGGACGAGGACGGGGAGAAGATACCTGCTGCTAGCTATAAATCTGATCCACTTGAAATAGTAGCAGGGAATATAGATGATGATGATTTTGCGTTTATTGTGCCACCAAAAAATATTTACGCGCTTTGTCAGGGAACAGCACATGTAACATATAATGTTTTAGTTGCAGGGACATCTTTTAAATCATCTGAGCTATTAAAATATTGTGATGTGTCTTCCGCTAGCTCTGGAGCATGTACCCTTCCTACTATATTTGAATAGAGTCAATCAAGGCTGCCTTTCTTGGCAGCCTTGATTTAGTGGAAAATTTAGAGGCAAGTTACGAGTTGAATCTTTTCCTTCGTTATCAGGACTGTTCTCCCTAGCGTCATGTCAGTAGCCCAAACTGTTGATCCCTCAGTGGTACCTGACCAATAAAGAATATTGCTTTCACTTGGCCATCCATGCGCATTGGTAATACTTCCCGTCGGATAGGCATTATATAATGCAACTAAATCCTCTTTTGTGGGTAAAGTACAATGAGCAGAGGCATTAGTAAAGTTAGCGTATGCCCATTCCTCATTATTCATATCTATTTGTTGACTTCCTGCAACTTCCGCTGCCAATTTTGGCCGTTTAATGATTACGCCATCTACTATTATTGTCTCATCCATATGCCCCCAGTAATCGGCTACAGGGCTATCCGGGCTGGTGAACACAGTAAAGATAACGTCATTATTTTTACTGACGGGGGTACCGCTGCTGCCATTGGTACTGCTGGTTAGGGTTGTTTTCAACCCTATACCGGTTGGATCTGTCAGGGCTACCTGTACTTTTCCATCGCCGTCCGTGGTAACGTCATCGGTCAGTGGTTTCCCATTAACCTGTAGCGTGGCTGTTTCAGCCTGACCGTTGCGCGAACTGGCCGATACTGCCTGTACCTTTATTGTGGCACCAGAAACCGGCAGGTTGTTTTTGTTTAGCGCGGTGACAGTGAGATTTATCGTTTCACCCACCTTCATACTGTTGGCGTCGGTCACTGTTTCAAGTGTTGTCACCACCGTTGACCCGGTGACTTTACCCTGCTCGCCGCCCGTGGTTTTGTTGGTATTGGTGTCGGCCGAGGCCGAATCCACCGTGAGCGTATTGCCGGTAACCGCAAGGCTATTTTTCGCCTGTACCGAAATTTCCATCACTTTACCGACATCAGTCGATTTCAATAGGTATTCCGGTACTTGCCCAGAGGTTGCCACGGCTGAACCGTTAGCGACGTTGGCCGCTGTTGCCCCTTTTTCACCCCATTGATAGGTTGAGGCATCCGTTGCGGCAGGCCCGCCCGCCGGTTGGGTAAAGGTGTAGGTTGCCGACAGTTTGCTATCTTCCGCCAATTCACCCAGCAGGATCAGGTTAGACACTGATGGTTTTGTGGATGATGGGTCAGTATAGGTGATGGTGGCTGGTGCTAACTGCGTGCCCTGGATCTCCGGTGTTAACGTCAATACGCCGAAATTGGTGCCTGCAGTTGCTGTCGTTTGATATATCCCAGGGCCGGTTTCAGTCAGGGCACTGAGTGTGGGTTCGCTGCCGGAGCCACCCAGAGTATTTTTCTTCAGGGTGATGTTATTCGCCTGACCGATCAGTGGGTTGCCTGCCGCGTCTTTTAAGGTCAGAGTCAAAAGGACGGCGCTATTACCATCCGCGGGCTTGGTACTTGCCGCTGGGGTCCAAGTGCCGCTGATAGTAGCAGGGGTGTCTTGCAACTGCACCAGTGTCACGGCGCGGTTAGATGTGTTCCCCTTGACGTCGCTGGCAATAGCACTGATGGTCCAGTTATTGCCACCTGAAGGTTGCGGCGGTAACTGTAAGGCAAACTGGCTAGGGCCTTGAGGAATAATTTTCCCACCGGCAGCGGCCAGTGCGCCCTGATCAAACTGGATGTTTCTCAGGCCATATTTTGAGGTCACACTCACGACAAGTTGTTTGGTCTCAGCGGCACGACCGCTAACATTGTTGGATACATACAGGTTGATAACATCCTGTTTTTTGTATTCCAGTACAATTTGGTTATTACGTTCGACCAAATCATTGCGGCTACCTTGCAGAGTACGGCGCGCATTGACCGCATCAGGGCTTATCTGTTTGGCCCATGGTGTGCCGACCTCATAGTTGACGCCAAGGTTGAACAGCGTTTCGCCGTTACCGGCGCTTCCTTGTTTGCGGTCAATACCGACCGTGACCAGTGGGATCGGGGTATAGTTGATGCCCGCAGTGATGGCCGCCGGGTTTTGTTGCCGGTTATCTTTGCCAAACAACCCAACATCATTACCAAAGTACTGTTCATACATCAGTTTCCCCCCCAACTGTGGCAGTGAGGGTAAGTAGGCTTCTGCCCGCAGATCAAATCCGGTTGCCGGACGTTCGCTATAGCTGCTGAAATCTGGGGAGTCACGCCAATCGCTCAAACGCAGGTAGCCGTTTGCCGCCAGTTTCAGGTAGTCACGGGCATATTCGGCACCAGCACCGACGCGGGTATGATCGCGAGTGATATCGCGGTCGAGGAAGAGGTTGTAACCGACCATCCAGTCGTCAATAAAATGGCGGATCCCAATCCCCAGATTGGCGGTGGTGCGTTTGTCGATCCGACGTATGCCAAACTGCGTGAAGGCCATTTGTGATGGCGTATCATAGAAAGGCATCAGCATATCGAATTGACTGCCGTCGAGATCTCCACGGTCATCAACATTCGCCTGTAGGCGAGCGGTGCCGAAATTGTTAAGCCAGCTATTGGCTGCCTGATTGGCATTGCCAACCGCCAGCCCACGTAATTGGCGGGCTGCCGCTTTATCACCACTATTTAGCATCTGAGCACTTGTTGTGGCTGTTTTGGCCAAATTACGTTCAGTGGTTTGCGTATCAGTCAGCGCTGTATTCTCAGGGGCTAATCCGAGATTTGACTGGGCCTGAGGGATCTCTAGCTCATCACCCGCTTGCAGTTTGGCGAAGGGTTTACTGAAAGTGCGTAACTGATTGATTTTTTTCAGTTGCGCTAAAGTTAAATTATGCTGTTTGGCAACCATATCCACTGTTTCGCCCGGTTTTAGTACATAGGGCATGGTAGGAAGAGCCGCCAGGCGTTCATCTCCTTGCTGGCTGGTGCGAGGCAACATGTTCGCATTAGCCGGAGTGAAAGCCAGGGTTAGGGGAAGGGACAGATGGGCGGCAATAGTGCCCCATGTGATAACCTTTACCCGATATGGTTTAGTTGATGTACTCATATATGGTCCTGATTTAATGGGTTTTTTACATAAAATATGTATAAAGTGTGGCGGTGAAACTTATTGTTTTGTCGTTTCTGTGCTTCCTGTGGTGCTAGCGGTATTGATAAATAAATTGCTTCAAAGGCAGAGCATTGCGATCGAACATATGTTGAGGTCGGCGCAGACCGAGTTTTTGCAAGGCATTACTGCGCTGGGTGTAAATGGTTTTACAAGAAATCCCTAACTGGCGGGCGAGCTTGGCAACGGACATGCCTGCTAATAAGCTCTGAAGCGCGGTTAATTCCCGAGGTGTCAGTTTCGGTAACTCTGTTGTTGGCTTTTGGGTCTGTAATAACCCGGCCCGTAGGGTGGCTTGTAATACGTCCAGAGGGCCTCGGGCAGGCAACATCGTGGCTACGCCAAGGGCATGGTAGATAGCCAGCAACGCGGTACTGGGCACATCGGCCATCATAAATACCCGGCAATGTGGGTGGATGCGTAAAAATAGGGTGAGGAAAGCGATACCGCTGAGATCTTGCTCTTCAAAACTATCTGGATGAATAATTAATAAATTTGTGCGGACACGTAAGGCAAAAGGTAGGGAGTGGAAAGCCATGACTGAGGCTACCTCGCACAAAACCTCCGATTTCTCAGGAAGTTGTGACAACAGCGCTCGAAGCCCTGTAGAACGAAAATGATTACTGCCAATCACGACAATACGATGCTGCTTGATTATCACGTCTTCATTGATGTCTGTGTCTGAGACAACCTTCGATGCATAAGATAAAGTGCTCATCATAGAACTCCTGCCGATGTTATTTCGGGCGCAATGCCAGCCCAGAAAGCATCCCGTGGTATGCCAGCAACGACCGATAGTTGCCCATTCATATCCGCCAAATGCCCGCCAGCATGCTGGCTGCGTAACAAAAATCCCTGGTGTCCGGTGATACAACAAAGCTGCCAAAGTGATCCTGAAACCGGCTTTTTCTCTAATACCACTGCGCGTCCGGCGCTATTGACTAAACTGCGCGAGCCGGCGGCTAACCACCGCGTCCCTAATGTAGGGTGTTGAACGCTAAGGCGACCGGCATCTCTGGATATGGGTTGCCACTGCAACGGCAGTAAGGGTTTGGTGGTGGGGTAGGGGCTGGTGGTCGCACCTTGGTCAGTGGCGATTAAATAGCGTCCGTTTGCAACCTGTATCAGGCTAAACTGCTGGCCGGTATAGAGCAGATTGAATGTGGGATAGAAGGTCTCTTCTCGCCATAAAGTGCCCTCACCTTTGCTTAGGCCGACACTGTCCGCCTGTAGGGTGAGCGCGCCAGAACCATCAGCTTTGATCAGTCGAATAAAACCTCTTTCCGACCAGATGCAATCCCAATGTGCGCCGGGCACTTCCGGCCCGATGTCCGGTATGATCTGCAGTTGCTGGTCACTGCTGACTAACCAACTGCGACTAAATGTGTTCCAGAGCCGCCAGCTTGGGCGCCCACTGGCGGTAGGAATACCGCCGGGAACCCTCACCCAGAAGCTGAATGCCTCCTCAAGTGAGTAGGGGGGCCGCAGGTTACTTTCGGTACTGGGTTGCAGGGTGATGTCTTTAAGATGTTGGCAGGCGCTGAGTACGCGTTGCCCGGCATGCAGGCGCACTATCTGGCCCTGTTGCTGTGATGGTCTGATGTGCCAGATGGCGTCTTGTGGCTCAATATCTGGTGTTGGCTTGCCGGGTAATAGGCTGAGTTGCCAGATCTCGACTGGTTGGGATAGTGGCAAACGGTGCAACACATCTGGTCGCGCCTGCACACTCCAGTGGCGGTCTGTTGTTGTGATGTCCCATAACTCAGTACCAAAGATGGCGCGGTCATCACTATCTTGCCAGACGTTATCCTGCGCACCGGTGAGCATGTCACGCTCCTCCGGTGTTAATCGCAAGAGGCTGTCACCCATAAGGGAGGCCTCAGCTCTCTCTGTTGTGAGCTTATATCGCCAGTTATCACGTATCTGTTGCAGTCTCTCTGGCCAGTGGTGAGGCATTCTTTTCCCTACCCCACTGATCCGTAAGCAAAATGGCTGGTCTGGTGCTATCTGTAGCGAAAAACACTCACCCTGGGGGAGTTGATGGCACAACTTGCCACTGGCACGAACCTCAAGTGCGAATGGGCAAGTGTTGTGCAGGGTGACGCTAATGGTGGCGGTAGATGAGATCATTCAGGATCACCTCCCGCTGGACGTGTCAGGAGCCAGTGCCATAGCTCTTGCTGCCCTTCTTTGTTATAGGCGTTGGATGTCCGGCGCTCCGGGGGGCGAAATGCCTGACGGGGTGGGGCAGGTTCAGCGACTGCCAGCACCTGTAAATAGAGGCAAGAGTGGCCACTACCGATGTTGACCAACGACTTTTTACTGGTAATACAATTTTGGCGTTCGATATAGATATAGGTCATCACATCAGCCGCTCGTCGCACCGTAATATGGAAAGCCGCACTGAGGTCATCGCGCGTAAACGGGGACTTTTTGAGCAATCCCCAATAGGCTACGGCCATATATAACGGGGGGCTGCCGAGGTGGGCAAGGCAGGCCGGCAGGTAGTAATCACCGTGATTGCTTTGACGACCTTTTATTTGATTGTTGTTCTGCTTATTCACGGGACACTCCTTTTCTGCTGGCGGTTAACCGTTGCGATAAAAACCAAATAATCCAGGCGCGGATGCCGTTATTGAGAAGGGCGCATGGTCTTTTGGGGTCAAAATGACTACCCAGCACATTTCTGGTTTTATACTTTTATTTTTTGATTTTTAACGGTTTTTTATTTTGATATTTTGGTTTTTATTGCGATTTTATTTCGAGATTGTGTGAGGGAAGGTAAGATGTGCGCTGTGGGAATCTATGGGGCTTAGCAACGACAATAGCGGCTCAATAAGCTAGCCCTAGGAATAATTTTCATATAAGTCAAATCGTTGAATTAATTCTTAACAAAATAATAAAAAAATACGTATCTTACTTGCACAATTATTGAGTTATGTCATAGTTAAGTAGTCATTTTGACCCCAAGTGACTCGTATTTTTTTGCGTTTTATTTTAAAAAATAAATTAAAATCAATGCGTTACTGTTTCCTCTTGAATTGTTTCATATTAGTTAATATAAAAATTATATTTATGAAATAAATCACTCCAGTGATTAAGCTGACTCAATTTATCCTCCGTTAGTTGCTATTTCTCGTCTCCCCCCCCCGCTGATAACCACTCTCCACTTAAAGTGTTTGTCGCTATTTACGAAGATAAGAAAACCTAAAAATTAATGGCACCGCAGAAGGGGAGGGCTGTGGAGTTAAGTCCGTTTGGCGTTGATAGTGAGGGGGATTTGGGGCTTGTGGTGGGCAGAAAAAATGGGGCTGTTTTTCCAAACGCCCCATCTGCTACTGGCTGAATTAAGCCGTTATTTATATCGCTATCATCCCTTTAGATAAGCATCATCTTGGCAAAGATAAATAGTCGTGCCTGAAGCAGGAGATATACTGCCACTTGAAAGATCTACGCTTGTGATATCCCAGCCTAGATAGCTTTTGCTGGTTGGGAATCCTGAGTTTCTCAGGGCGCTGGTACCTGCGAAGTCCTGTAATGTGACCAAACCCGCTGTCCTTGCGCCCTGAGGTAGAACCAGACGAAAGTTTGTGCCGCCACCAGATCGTGCATTGCAGCTCGCGTTGCCATCAGTTGTATTACTGACTGCCGACCATTGCTCATTGTCGGCAGTTATTGAGCTATATCTACCATTTTCAGTATAAAGTTGTGGGCGGTAGAAAATAGCACGACTGTAGGTCACGCTATCTGACATGTGCCCCCAGAAATTAGCTCCTGAGGCATTTGGGCTGGTTGAAACGGTAAAAGTGACACTTTGCGAACTGGTTGCTCTATCACTGAAGATGTTGAGATTGGTTGCTACTCCCTTGCCATTAGGGTCGGTCAGGGTAACCGTCAATGGATTAGTGGTGCCAGTGAAACTGCTTTGCCCGTTAATGAGCAATGTGGGGGTCTGTGCCGTACCTTTGCGGTTAGTTGCTGAGACACTGGTCAGGCTTATTGATGCCCCATCCGCGGTATTCCCGCTCGCATCTTTGGCTGTGACCGTCAGCGTAATAGTCTCTGTTACCTTAGCTGTAGTTCTACTGACACTCGGCACCAGTGTGGCAACAGTTCCACTGCCACTTCCGTTAATGACGGCACCATTGTTACCACTAGTACTATTATTACCTTCTGCCGCACTGGCATCGGCCGCAAGTGTCAGGGTGTTGCCGGTTTTATCCAACCCGTCCCGTGCTTGCACTGACACTTCCATTACCGTCCCCACATCCGCTGCGACCAGAGGGCGTGCGGGTACTTGGCCGGAAGTGGTCACATGTTGACCGGAAGGAACGGCTGCGGCAGTACTACCTTTGACACCCCATGCATAATTGGAGCTGTCAGTGGTATTGCCGCCTACATTCTCAAAGGTGTAACCGGCCGTCAGCGACTGCCCAACTTCCAGTTTGCCAGCGAGGGTCAACTTACTGATCACTGGGCCACCATCCGGGTTCGTCACACCACCTTGTCCATTTCCGCCGGTCGTCTTGTTACCTTCTTCTGCGCTGGCATCAGTTGCCAGAGTTTGTATATTACCGATCTTATTCTGACTATTTTTAGCCCGTACTGATATTTCCAGTACTTTTCCTGCATCAGCCTTAACGATGGTGTAACCGGTGGGCTTACCAGATGTTGTCACCGTTTGGCCCTGAGGAGCCTGAGTTGCCGTACTGCCTTTTTGGCCCCAGGCAAAGGTGGATTTGTCCCCAGAGCCACCCTGACCTGCTGAGAAGTTGTAGCTCGCTTGCAAAATTTGATCGACATCCAATACGCCAGTGAGTGCCAAATTACTGACCAATGGCGAGAACGGATCTCCCACTCGTCCTTCGCCATCACCCTCCTCGGTGGAATTGCGTGGATCCTCGCTGTCGCTGGCCAGTGTTAATGTGTTGCCAATGATGCCGAGGCCATTTTTCGCCTGTACCGATAGCTCCATCACATGCCCGATATCGGCCGATACCAGCAGGCGGGGTGTCACGTAACCGGTACTGCCGATCATGGTTCCGTTGGCAACCTTTTGCGCGGTTTCGCCTTTATAACCCCAGCTAAAGGTGGATTTGTCCACGGTATTGCCACCGTTGGCACTAAAACGGTAATCACCTTTAAGAGACTCTCCTACATCTAAGTCACCTCTTAAGAACAATTTACTGATGACTGGCGCGGGATCGGCGGCGGTAGCGATGACAGGGAACAGTGAGCCAAACATCAAAGAGACCAATAACGTGAGTGGGGTAATCAAGAATGAGGGGGAAGGTGCTGATGGTGTCGCAAGGGATTTCATCATGGGGATACCTTTATTATTTTTTAAGAGGGCAATATCAGACCTACGAACGGCTAAAGGTCGTCAATGTGAAAGAAGCAGAGTATCGTTGATAACGAGTTAGCAAAGTTCTGCACTCTCAGAGAACGAATGTAGGTTGGTTTGCCTGATTGGGATAATGAAAAAAAGGACTCAATTGATAATTATTGGTATCACAGATAAATAGATTGTTATTTTTAAGTTAAATTGGATTATTTTTCACCCAAGTTTAATAAACGAAAATAATACCATCATTAATGGTGAGTTTAATTGTTATTAATATTAATCAGAATAAATAAATTAATTACGGATAAGCCGAACGGGAGGTCTTCTCATTACTGCACTGTGCCTTATAGTTAAAGCCGGCTGACATATGATCAGACTGTTAATAGTTTGAAAGGAGTGAACATGATTAAGCGACTTTTAGCTGAATTAATAGGCTCGTTCTGGTTGGTGCTTGGCGGATGTGGCAGTGCAGTTCTATCGGCAAGCTTCCCTGATTTGGGAATTGGTTTTCTGGGTGTATCACTGGCTTTCGGTCTTACGGTTATTACCATGGTTTATGCTGTCGGGTCTATTTCAGGCGGTCATTTCAATCCGGCGGTAACGTTAGGAGCATGGGCTGCCGGGCGTTTTCCTTTTCGCGATATTTTACCTTATATGATGGTACAAGTAGTTGGCGCTATTTTGGCGGGCGGTACACTGTACCTTATTGTTACCGGTAAGAGTGGTGGGCTTGATATTGTCAGTAGTGGGTTTGCGACTAACGGCTATGGAGAGCACTCCCCGGGCGGATATAATCTTCAATCTGCTCTCTTAACGGAAATAATAATGACAGTGTTCTTTCTGCTAATCATCCTTGGTGCAACTGATAGCCGGTCATTGGTTGGTTTTGCACCACTGGCCATTGGTTTGGCGCTAACACTGATTCACCTGATTACTATCCCTGTGACTAATACCTCGGTCAATCCTGCCCGCAGTACTGGTGTGGCGATTTATCAGGGGAACTGGGCACTACAACAACTGTGGTTATTTTGGTTAGCACCACTGATTGGGGGTCTGTTGGGTGGTGTCTTATACCGAGTATTGTTGTCTAACACTCCTACTTCATTTTCGAATGAATTAAAGGATGAGTAAATGGATTGCCGCACGATGGGTTAAGGAAGACCCTAGTTCCGGATGTATTATCTTCGCTATTTAAACTTTATAAAATTATTAGCGTTTCTTCACGGAAGCTGCGTTGGTTTTTTTTGATTTTAGCTAGGTGATTTTTATTATGCAGTTTAATACAGAAATTATATTTTTCTGGGATAAGGGCTATTATTTTTATGTTGTGTGATGTTTGTGACAAGGTACGATCATTGGTATGGTTTTCCACCGTTTCTTATGCGAACGTTTGGAACGCTATCATTTATAGCCGGCCGATGGCTGTCGTATCTTGCATTCCTTCTATAGTACACACTTGGCTATTGTGCTCTGTTTCTTATTCGTATCCTTGTGGTGTCCTATTATTGGTAAACAGGAGGCACGCAACTGCGTGTGATATCGATAGCTAAAATTACGCAATAACACTCCCCGAGGAAAGTATGGCAACGCATAAACGTAAACATTTAACTCAGGATGAAGTAACAGCATTATTGCAGGCGGCCAAAGCTGGCTCTCATCCAGAACGAGATTATTGTCTTATCACGCTATGTTTTTTACATGGATTTAGGGCCAGCGAACTAAGACAATTAAGGCTATCTGATATCGATTTGATAGGGAAACGGATCTGTATTTATCGACTTAAAAAGGGGTTCTCCACTATCCATCCTTTGCTGGATGAGGAGGTGAGAGCTCTGACAGTATGGTTGGGTATGAGAGGGGATTTTCTTAACGCACATACTGAATGGCTCTTTCTATCCCGCCAGGGAAATCCACTCTCTCGTCAGCGAATCTATCAACTGATAGCTCAATTGGGCGCTATCGCAGGAATAGCGGTACAAGCACATCCTCATATGCTGCGACATGCATGTGGGTTTGCGTTGGCAGACCGTGGGGTTGACACGCGGTTGATACAAGATTATTTGGGGCACCGTAATATTCGACATACGGTATGGTATACAGCCAGTAACGCGCAACGGTTTTATGGTGTCTGGGATGATAAAAAAAGCCAGCTTTAGGTGGAGTGTATATAGAAATAAAGCATACTCCTAACAAGAGGTTCCAAAGTTGATTGCTATTCATCATGGCGGCAGTATTCAGCATACAGCACATCAATTCTACATGGAGTTGATCTTTGTTCCATTACTGAATACTACCATTGATATAAGCCGTTTTGAGTACTAATCACCTCTTAACTTAACATTAGCAAAATATGTTATGCGGCGATGGCGTAGATATGGAGGTCAATAAACAGTTCTGCCTTGTATAAATAAAATACTAAAAACGAGAGACTGGCATTGTCAATAGTCATATAGCGAATAGGGCTATATATATTTGTTAATGCCAGTGTCCATTAGCCTATTATTTCCTCTCATCTGACATACCTTTCATTAACCATGCCGGGTTCGAACATATCAATCCCTAAGCATCACTATCAGTGCTCACTAAAATAGCCAATAACCCCCCATTCTTTAATGTTTTCTTGTAGATAGCTTTAATCACTTGTAACAATTCAATATGATTCTGAGGATTGATTTCCATTAGCTCCCGTTCCGGTAATTCACACGCTGTGATTTTGTACTGTCACTATGCAAAAAATAGGGTCTTAGGTTTTTTTGGAAAAATAGCCCTGTATAAACAGTCATAATGAAAGGAAGACATAATGGCAGATGAAATATTTCCCCCTTCGATATTATATAAACGACTTTATGATGAAGCTACAAGAGAAGGGCTTAATATAACTACCTATAACAAAATTATTGCATTTGCAAATTCTTTGAATAAGGCAGATGTTGAACATTTTTTATGGTTAGCCGATAGCACCTATCCTGCATATCTAAAATTAAAGGGATTGGCTTTATCTGGCAACGCTGATGCGATAGCAATTTTCAACGAATTTAATCACAAAGTCAGTTATAGGATGTCTGCTTCATTAGGAGATTATCATGCTCTTGGTTATACGATGGGAGTGGGGATTGGTCTAACTGCTTTCATCACTATAATTATGGTAGGAGTAAACACTGTAGCTACAGGTTGGTTACAAACAGCATTGAAAATGACAGAAAGCACCGCAAAGGGGGTTGCGGCATTCCTCGCCATTATTGTTGTTATTGTGGGTTTTGTAGACAGAAGAGTTAATTACAATGACCGGGTCATTAAGCTTATTAAGAAAATAATGAATCTAAGGTTGTCTGGAATTAAATATCTGGAAAATATAAAAGAAAAACACAGTAATAAAAAAGATGCTTTACTTGGACTCATTAATGATGAATTCAAGGAAAATGTAGAGTCTCGACATTTAATTATATTAATTAATACAATTTTCGACAATGCAAACTCAGCCGAATGTTACAAGATGCCAATTCAGGAAAATTGGCAGGATCGCAAACCTATTTTTTGCTTAAATGCTGTCAATGGAGCCGCGGGAGAGTCTTTTTATGTAGAAACAGAAAATCTGTGGAATAGCGTTATTACCCGGATAGGTGAAAATCCCGCCCTCGTTATATTGCCTGGTGCTGTTGCGGCAGATCAACCTGGCGGCCTTGACGATATTGTACCGGTACCACGTGATCGCGGAGACTCTGTTGTTCAACGTAGGATAAGACAATTTAATGGTAATGCCTAAACGCAAAACCATGGTGCGCAGATACTTGAAACAATGGATGGCAGAGCCACTATTGCTGTCTTTATGCAAAGAAAACTAGCTGACACAAACTTGAACGATCGACAGCAGCACTTTCGCTGGGATCACGTTGCCGCCAGCAATACTTCCGCTGGAGCAACGTGGTCCGTATTTAAGTCTATAAATATAGGGCATACAAAAACGTTACCATTACCAAAATAAGTTGAAAATATTATGACCAACTGCTACCTAGATGGTAATAGTTGTTTTTTAGTGGTTAACTTAAATATTAACTATGACCCTGCTTAAAGTACGTATTAGATTCTTAAATAATTGGAACACATATCTGCTGCGTTAATTTTAGTGGCGTGCTTGAATTTCATTTTAGAATTGTGTGTGAGGTGTTTTTTTAGAAAAAATAACCAATTTTTATTAGTCTGCTTATTATTATTCATAGATGAATGATATGTAATAATATTTGAGTGCATTTATATCTTTTTGATAATTAAGGTGTTAATGAATAAATCCAAATAACCTGTCAATAATGGTTATATGCCCTGTTTTATTTTCAATTAATGGTTTATTTGACTGCTTTTTTTTAAAATATACAGATTAAATGCTAATAATTATCCTAATTGCACAGGTAAGATTCTGTACTTTGATATGCAATAGCGATCGTTTTTGTGTTTTTGATAGGCGGCGGCTATCAAAAGAAATGAAACATAAGCAACAAAACGATTATACAAATTGTCAGTTTTTGTATAGCCTAATTAAAGTAAGTTGTTTTTGGTTTCTATTATTTGATGTTTGATTCAATCAAGGGGATTTTATCTCTTTGTTTTAAGACTTTTCATTCTTAATTTCTCGTGCAGCCAAGTTTGTGTTTTCTATTAAAAATAAAATGGTGAGTGGCTGGTTTTTGAGTCAATTGCTTCGAGGATGATGTTGGGACTGTCGAGTGGCTAACTTAACTCATGAGTCGCGGATAATTGTTGTGAACAAAGTCTGTTTATCACTAAGAATTTATCTTAGCTAGTACTGTGGTAGAGAGTTTTGCGTTAAAGCATATATGGCGTCTATGGGGAGAATAGTTAATAAAATAGCCCTAAAAGGATAGGTTATAAAGTCTAAAGGAGATTAGATAACATGGCTAAACGTATCGTAATTTATTCCGAATGCCCACATGCGGCATTGGGTTTGGCGAGCTTATGCCAAAATTTGCCAGGTAAATCAGACTGTCAGGTAGTTATGACCCTGGATGCTTTACATCAAGCACTGATTCAGCCAATTGTCACTTTATTGCTTTGTGTGGCGAAAGGAACAACAGAAGAGATGGCCGGCTTGCTTGAGATGTCTGTGCCAAAACATTGCCATCGAGGAAGCGTAACACTGCATGATACGCCAGTGTTGAAAAGAATGTTTGATGCTGCCGGGTTTGATATGGTGCTGTCAGCTCGTGAACCACTGGCATCATTGGCAGAGCGTTTGCGACTTATGTGGCGTCGCACGCCGCAGCAATATAAGCAGCAATGTAAAAAGGCAACCATTTACCTGGCGAAAGAGCGAGCCGTGTTATGTGAATTGCTACGTGGCAAGAATTTGCATTATATCGCCGATAATTTTGGTCTGTCATATAACTCGGTGAGTCGCTATAAGCAACGGGGGCTTCGGCGTACCGGAATAGACTCTTTAAATGCCATGATATGTGAACTCAATGGCAATAGATAATTGTTATCTATAGGGTAATATTTTTTTAAAATTAATTGAGTCTGGGACGTAAACTCTCCAGAGGGATCTCTTATTTTTAAAATATGTTTTGAATGATGGTGTGGTGAGTGATGAATAGATAAGTCACACCATTATTCATTCGTGGTGACGTTATCTTTTTCATGTTGAGTTACATCGACATATCAGATGACGTTTGATATCTATTTTTATAAATAAATAAGGAAATATTTTCATGAAAGTATCTAAATTAGCTATTATTGCAGTACTGGGTGTTATCTCTTATGGCGCAACAGCAGCAGGTAATAACGGAAAAATAACCTTTAATGGTGAAGTGGTAGATTCACCATGTAATTTAGCCCCAGGTCAGGATGGTACGGATGTCAAAGTACCATTTGGTCAGCTTTCATCATCCCAATTGAATGCCAATGTGGTCACCGCCAAGAAGTTTCAGATCCATCTGGAAAATTGTAATTTAACGGGAAAAACGGCTGATATTACCTTTGCCAGTACCGATCTGCTCAGTGGTAAAAATCTACTGACCACTCATGGTTCGGCTACCGGGTTGGGGATCGCTATTTCTGGCATCACTTTTGGTACAGCCAAGCCTATTCTTGGTCTGAACCCGACGGGTGACAATATTCTGACTTATACCGCAGAAGCCAAAAAAGCAGATGCAGCGACCAATGTTACTGTGGGTAATTTTGAAGCTACAACTAACTTTGTCATCGCCTATAAGTAATTTTCAGCCCCTCTTCCATAATAGGATGAGGGGATTGAACTGATACGGTTAGGCTGTTTTAGGTGATGTTGTACTGTGCCTTTCTGGAAGTTTTTCTTCTAGAGCCAGGGAATAATTATGGCGTATTACATCTCAGTGAGATTAATACGCCAAATTAACTTAAAAATAATAACCTCATCTGAAAATAAAATTTATATCCGTACAGATGACTTATGGGTCACTTTTCTGTGTGGAAGGATACGCTCGTGTCAATAGCAGGAATTAATGATACGGAATTCAGATAATTATTCCGGTGATAAATTATGAATCAGCGTGTATTGAACATAAATCGTGTATTGAACATAAATCGTGTACTGAAGATAAATAGAGTATCCGCCTTAGTCATTATGGCGCTATTTTCTATCAAAGCATTTTCAGTGGAGTTTAATACTGACCTTCTCGATACGGATGATAAGAAGAATATAGACTTCTCCCGATTCTCAAGGGAGGGGTATATTCTGCCCGGCACATACCAGATGCAAGTGAAATTGAATGGTGAAAGGTTAGGAAATGATATTGCTATTCCTTTCTATATTAACCCGGTAGCCGCAGAGACTTCATCTTCCCCGAGTATGCCAGAGGCTTGCCTATCGCCAGAGTTGCTTAGCCATCTGGGTTTGACAGAAAAGTCCATCAAGCGGGTAGGTGTTTGGCATCAGGGGCAGTGTATCGATTTCACACCGCTGAAGGGCACCACTTTGAAAGGTGATATCAGCAATGGCACCCTGAATATCAATATGCCTAAGGCGTGGCTGGAATATTCAGATGCGACTTGGTTACCCCCCTCCCGTTGGGATAATGGCATTCCTGGGGTGATGTTGGACTACAACATCAATAGCACGATGATAAAAACTCAGGGTAATGGGCAGCAGCAAAATGCAAGCCTCAGTGGGACGCTGGGTGGGAATTTGGGGGCATGGCGTCTGCGGGGAGACTACCAGGGCAGCTACTTCCGGGCTAGTGGCCGAGAAGCTTCACAGCATAATTTTGATCTGACTCGGGTTTATCTGTACCGCCCACTACCGATGATTGAAGCGCTGCTGACTATGGGTGAAGACTATGTCAATTCTAACCTGTTCGACTCATGGCGTTACTCTGGCGTTAGCCTTGTCAGCGAAGAGCGCATGCTACCACCGCGTTTGCGTGGTTATGCGCCTGAAATCATCGGGGTGGCGAGAACCAACGCCAGAGTTACGGTAACTCAGCAGGGACGTATGGTTTACGACAGTATGGTCCCAGCCGGACCATTTCGTATCCAGAATCTAGACAGTGGCATCCGTGGTCAATTGGATGTGAGGGTGCTCGAGCAAAATGGTGAAGTGCAGACCTTTAGTGTGACGACGGCATCGGTGCCCTATCTGACTCGTCCGGGCCAGGTTCGCTATAAGGTCGCCACCGGGAAGCCCAGAACCTGGAACCGTCATACCGAAGGGCCGCTCTTTACCATGGGAGAGGCATCATGGGGGATATCTAACAGTTGGTCGGTGTTCGGCGGTACAACGGTGTCGGATGATTATCAGGCCTTGGCGCTAGGGGCTGGTCGTGATCTCTTTCAATTTGGTACTGCGGCACTAGATGTCACCCAATCATTTGCAAACTTACCCGTACAAGGGCGGCGGGAAGGTAAATCATGGCATATCAGTTACTCCAAGCATTTTGATGATGCCAATACTGATGTGAACTTTGCCGGATATCGCTTCTCCGAGCATGACTATATGTCCATGCAGCAGTATTTAGATACCCGGTTTCGAGACAATAACAATACCCGTCAGAGAGAGCGTTATCAGATCAATGTCAGCAAGCGGTTTGATGAGTTGGCTCTGCCGCTATCCCTTAGCCTCAATTATGAACACCAGAACTATTGGGATCACGGTGGTACTGACCAGTATGGCGTTAGCCTTAACACCTGGTTTGATCTGCCGTCACTCGGCTTGAAGGGTCTCTCTTTGACCGCGACTGGCAGCCGCAGTCGGTATCTGGAGCGTGATATGGAACGTTATGATGACGCCATTAATTTGACGTTGTCGGTACCGATAGGAAAAGGAACGGCCAGTTACAGTAGCGATTACAGCGGGAAACGGATCGGGCAGCGCGTGGGATATTCCGCTTCTGTCGGGCAGCTCGACAGCTACAACCTGAGCGCCGGGCGGGATCAGGGCAATGGCCAGGCTGCGCGCAGTCAGTTTAGTGGTATGTACACCCACAACAGTCCTTTGGCAAACCTTACCGGTAATGTGGCAATGGCGGAGAACAGCTACAGCTCTTTGGGGATAAGCGCCACCGGAGGAGTGACGGCAACAAGCAAAGGTGCGGCACTACACTCTGGTGGCTATAACGGCAGTACCCGCTTAATGGTCGATACCGACGGAGTCAGTGGCGTACCGATAGATGATGGCCGGGTGGTGACTAATTCGCGGGGCATCGGGGTATTGACTGATGTTAACAGCTATTACCGCACCACGGCGCGAGTCGATATCAACAATATGGCCGATGACATAGAGGCAACACAAGGGGTAGTGGAAACCGCACTTACCGATGGTGCCATTGGTTATCAACATTTTGGTGTATTGAAAGGGGAGCGGTTGTTTGCGGTTCTGCGGCTGAAAGATGGGACATACCCGCCATTTGCTGCCAGCGTGCGTGATCTAAAAGGCCGGGAACTGGGGATCGTCGGCGACAGTGGCCTAGCCTGGTTGAGTGGGGTGACCCCCAATACGGTGCTTGATGTGGCTTGGGACGGGCAGACCCGTTGTGAGGTTACGATCCCGTCGAACTTAGATGGGAAGCAGTTGCTGTTGCCCTGTGGACCCACTGCGGCAGCTAAGCATTAATGGGCACACAGCCTTAATAGATAGGATAAGACAACATGAGAAGCATTCATAAGGTATTAAATCTGGTTTCGATGACAGTGCTGTTTGCGATACATCCAGCGGTACAGGCTGCCGTGGGGTTAGATCGCACTCGAGCCATATTTAATGCAGACAGCAAATCGATCACTTTAAATATTAGCAATGAAAACAAACAACTACCCTATTTGGCGCAAGTCTGGTTGGAAGGAGAGCACCAACAGAAACTGGTGCAGGGGCCTTTAGTGGTCACCCCTCCGGTACAGCGTCTGGAGCCGGGAATGAAAAGCATGATACGGGTGTCGTCAACCCCAGATGCCAATCAGCTTCCTCAGGACAGAGAATCACTGTTCTATTTTAACCTGCGGGAAATTCCACCCCGCAGCGATCAACCCAATGTGCTGCAAATAGCATTACAGACCAAAATCAAATTATTTTATCGTCCGAAAGGGATAGTCACCACTCCCGGCGCTGTCTGGCAAGACCAACTTATCTTGCATGAGGAGGGGAGCGGCTATCGGATAGAAAACCCGACACCTTATTACGTCACGGTCATTGGCCTGGCGGGCAGCCAGCGACAGTCTGAGGATGAAGCATTTGATGTAGTGATGGTGTCGCCCAAAAGTAGCACTCAGGTGAAAGTCGGGCACTACACAACCCCCTATCTGACCTATATCAACGATTATGGTGGTCGCCCGGTGTTGAAGTTCAGTTGCCGTGGCGGGAACTGTGCTGTGAAAAAGGTTTAGCCAGGCGCTTCCTGTTTCAGGGCTGGCATTGTGTGGAGAGGATGATGAGTAGAGACAATTTATGGTGTGTGTTGGCGCTGCTGGTGGTTATCCCCAATGGGGGATCTGCTGCGGGGGCAGGCGTCGATCTCACGTTTAACGGCACACTGCTGGACACTCAGTGTAGGTTTGAACGGGAGGATGCCCCGCTATTAGTGACGCTACCCTCCCGTTCGGTACAAGATTTTAGTCAATATGGGCGCACACCGAGCGAGCCATTTGATATAGGTCTGAAAGATTGCACGGCGGCTATGCAGGGGAAACTGGTCACGATGATGTTCAGTGGAGCCAAAACCCAGACTGTTGGTGGGATAACGATGTTGGCGGCAGAGGGTGGAACCGGTCTGGTTATCGGGCTAGAGGATGGAGCCGGTAGCTTAATCTCGTTGGGTAAACCCGTCACTGCGGGGCAAATAACGGTGACAGGCAGTGGGCAGGTAAACCGATTCCGTTTTGGGGCGTATGCCTTGGCACCGGATAGGGCAGCGGTGAAAGAGGGGCCTTATACCGCGACGGCGACATTTGAGGTCTCCTATCAGTAGAAATAGGCCAGAGAGCGCAGGATCAAGGATTTAGTAACGGCAATCTGGCTCTAAATTGAGGAAACAGGCGATGAAGCGATTAATGCACGGGATGTTGTTGTGTACGTTGCTGTGGAGTGTTCATGGGCAAGCGGCCACTCTCCCTATTACGATCAAAGCGACCATTCTGGAACCGGTGTGTACAGTAACGGGTAATAATGGTGAATCGGCGGTAGAGGTGCCATTCGGCGAACTAACTTTGGAACAAGTTGGAACAGCGGCGGCCGAACAGTCGGTGAACCTGAAGATGAGTTGCGACAATTCAGCACCGACGGGCAAGACGCTGAAAATGTATCTGAGCCCGACGAGCTACGGGGTAATGAGTGAAATGGGGGCAAACGTACTCTCCACCTCACTGAATGGGTTAGGCATCGCACTCACATCGGGTAAAGCGGGGACGACACCGGTGAACCTGAATAGCTGGGTGCCGGTCGAGGGTATGGGAACGGGTGAAAGTACAGTAGAGGGGCAACTGCAACTGAAAGCACAGTTAGTGACACCATCGATAGCGCAATTGCACGCCGGTACTTTTCAAGCGACGGCAAGCCTGATGATAAATTACCAGTAACCGTTTAAAACGGTTGTGATAAATATCAGCGCCGAAACACACAAGAAAAAGTGGACTTTTAAATGAGGCTCAATCCCTTTCGATAAACCTATCAGGAATTTATTATGCTCTATTTTAGAATGCCAATTAAAGATGGTTATTTTTTTATGAAAATAGCGAGGCTGTCGATAATAACAGCACTCTCTTTTTATGCTCAGTTTTCTCTTGCTTATAGTTATGTTCAGGAATCATCAAGAATACAACACACCTGGTCACTCCCCTCGGGTGATGTTATTTTGACGCCAGGTGGGAGTGCAGAAACGATTAATATATCATTGTCTATTTTTGGTGACTATAATTCGAATGGTGAAGATGCATCCTGTGTTGCAGGTTGCCAGAATGGTACTATGTATTCTCATCCAGGTATACAACTTGATCGCTGGATGATGGGGGTTGGTATAACAGCACCATCAACCATCACAACTAATAATGGTGTTAGCTTTAATATTGAAGGGCAGCAATCGAGAGGTCGTAATTATATCAAAATAGCATCAAAAAATATGGCATTTACTGATGGAGTCGCATATCACTATAGCCCTTGGATTGATTGGTTTAATGTACCAATGACAAGGCCATACGTTTGGCATAATGAGACCTATACTGCACCAATAAAAATAACCGCGCCGGAGAATACGCCCGCCGGAACTTATATTTACCGAGGGGTCATTGCCTCATTTAACCATCAATACTGTGGGACTGCCTCATGCTCCATGCGACATGATGATGGTCGCTATTGGTTTGATTACCAAGGAGAACTTCGTATTACAGTCAGGGATACGTGTAAGTTCTCTGCAAGCAGTTTAGTTATTGACTATGGTTCTATACATGAAAAGGAGGTTCAGGGAAACAAGAAAGCAGTATCGACACTGCTAACCTGCAATTCAAGTGTAAAGTCGGGAACATTAAAACTCATATCATCATCGGGGAGTAATTGGAGTTCAACTGATGGAACACCGGTAAAACTAGGTAAAAATATTGACGCTGTCGTTAAAATTAATGGAAAGAATGCATCACAAGGTATACCTGTGGCATCTTCCACACCTATTTCAGAGCCTATCGAAGTGACTTCTGAATTAACTACTCAGGGTAATAAGGTAGAGCCGGGTGTTTACTCAGGAAGTGCGGTGTTAAGTTTTAACATTAATTAGCCTGCTTGAAAAAACATTAATTACTCATATAAGCATCATTTTTAAAGTGGAGCTGGCGATATGGTGCAGTGCCTCGAATGAAAAATTATACTGCACTATAATGTGTGGAACTAAAACGGGTCTGCTTACAATATGTATTGCAATGCTATTTACTATATTGAATACACGACCCGCAATTTTTCATCGGTGGGAAATTCTCCTGCATGGGGAACTAGCGGTCAACCAGAAACCGCCTTTGATAGTGACTCAAATTTCAGTGGCGAGGAGCAAGTGGCTGGGCATTATAATTATCTCGCCCGCAGATTCAGCCCACCAAAGGTGATAACAGCTAATGACTGATAACGATTTTCCCCACATGCTGGCGTGAATCAAAATGCTGCCATGCCTGTTTAGCTTCAACAAAAGGAAAAGTGCTATCAATGACGGGTATGATTTTATGCTGCACTAACGCCTGGTTCATTTGTTCGAAATCTTCACGTGAGCCCACACTGATCACCCGAAAGCGCGCTGCACTTTTAAACAGGCTGAAGAAATCTATTGCCACCGCATCCCGAGCGACAAATCCGATCAGCGCCAGCTCACCACCAATGCAGATAGAGCGAATGGATTGATTTAGCGTCCCTGGGCCACCGACCTCGACCACTAAATTAACCCCTTGCCCAGAGGTTAAGCGCAAAACTTCTTCACTCCATTCAGGGTGTTGAACATAATTGATGACTTCGTCGGCACCCAGTGCTTTCAACTGTGCGCTTTTGGCTTCACTCGAAGTGGTGGCGATAACCCTTGCACCCATTGCTTTTGCTAGCTGGATAGCAAACAGTGAAACTCCACCGGAGCCTAAGGTTAAAACTGTCTCACCGGCTTTAACCGGTCTATCGCCGTTGAGTGCCGCCCACGCGGTCACAGCCGCGCAGGGAAGTGTTGCGCCCTGTTCGAAGCTGAGGTAGTCGGGTAATGATAATAGTGATTCCTCACTAACCACTTTATATTCAGTCAGCCAGCCATCACGGTCACTACCATAAAGTTCATCACGTGCTGAAGCCTGAAAAGCACCACCGAACCAGCGTGGCATAAAGGTATTTACCACCCGATCACCGACCTTAAAACGTTCGACCCGCTTGCCAATTTGAATCACTTCACCGGCGGCATCGGAGAGCGGAATATGCCCCGGGCGAGATGGCAAGGTGTATTCACCATTCATAATGGCCAGATCACGATAATTCAACGAGGTGGCGCGCACCCGAATGAGCACTTCTCTGGCCTCAGGTATCGGCATATCTTCCTGGTGAAGTTCTAAGTGCCCAATATTGCCAAACTGTTTGAAACGATAACTTTGCATATGAGTATTTCCTATTGAGATAAACATGATGTTTATAATCCGGCGAGCTTTACATTTTGATCAGATACATGACCTTGGAAAAATGCGGCCAGCAACAACCAGTGAGAAATTCTAGACAAGGCTGATTAATGAAACTAGATTGATAAATTCAATCTTAAATTCCGAATATGAAATTATGTTGGATGAATTAGCCCTATTTGTGAGCATTGTAGAAACGGGAAGTTTGCGGGCTGCAGCGGAAAAAGCCGCGATTCCAGCGTCTACGCTGACACGCCGTTTACAGAAGTTAGAGCAGCATTTAGGTTGCCGCTTGCTGCACCGCAGCGCCCGGCGCATGACACCAACGAGTGAGGGCTGGCAATATTACGAACAGTGTCGCCCGCTGGTGCATTCTTTACAGCAAGCCACGGCGAAGCTGGACGTTACATTGCATCAGATCAGTGGCTTGATCCGGATACTGGCTCCGGCGGATTTAGCCAACGATAATCTGGCTCCCGCCTGGGTGTCTTTTTTAACGCGGTACCCCGAAGTCCGGCTTGAGCTAGAACTGAACAATTACACTCAGGATCTGATTGGTAGCGGCGCTGATGTGGCGATCCGTGTGGGCGCTCAGCCGGATTCATTACTCAATATGCGAAAACTGGGGCAAAGCAAGGAGATACTGTTGGTCGCCTCGCCTGATTATCTGGCGAAGAATGGCATTCCTGAATCTATGGATGAGCTGAGGCTACACGACTTGGTAATTAGTGCGCCATTATCAACCTGGGTGATGCAACACCGCCAGAATGGAGACACCGTGCGCTGGCAGCCGCAGGGAAAATTTTGTGTTAACGGCATTTATCTGGCGCTACAGGCGGCGCAGGCCGGGTTAGGGATTCTGTTTTGCCCATTGAGTTTATGCCATAACCCACTCCAGTGCGGCGAACTGGTCAGAGTATTACCGGAATGGCAGGGTGCTCCCCGGGAGATTTATGCGGTATGGTCGCAGCAACGGTATGTTCCGGCCAGAGTCCGGGCTCTAATTGATCATTTGGCCGACTTTTGTCAGCAAGACCCTCAGTTGATGATGTGAGTCTGTTGCTTCAGTCACAATCTCGGCAAACTTAATGACTGACTTGATATGCAAGCGCCTTGATATAGTCATCCTGCTTATGCAGGTTATAACCTTCTAAATCCATTTTGCTACGTAATAGTTGGCCCCAATAGAACTCTAGGAAAGGGAGTTCCGGATAAGGCTTACTCGTTTCAGGGTTAAGATTTTTATCTGACTTATCGTCAGAGATACTACGTAAATAATAGAGCATTGAGTGATACGGATCGTCCTGAAGAGCGCTCATGCCCAGAGTGTTAGGCAACTATCCCCCAAAAAAAGCGCTAAACGCTTGGTATCTATCACTCAGATTAAAGCTTTCCCGTTGGCCAGATATCAACTGTGTTCATATCTGCGTCCACTCATTGAATGTTGGCTAATATATTTATCCACCTCAATGGGAGGGGGCATTTGCATAAATTTTCCACTCACATCTCTTTGCAGATTACTTGTAATACACAATGACGTTGCCTATCGATAAGTCATTTTTAGGTTATTATGGGTTAACTGATTCACGGCAGTAATAGATAATCTTATTGTGATTATATTTGGTTCTAAAACACCCAGAATACACATCACATTTCTGAAAAAAAATATTTGTAGGCATATTCCTACAATAAGCGCCATAAACTCTCAGTTAAATTTTTATGATGTTTTTTAATCCCTTTAATCGTAAAGAGTTACATTTCTATTGTAAGAAATGTCTTACACATCAGTGTTATGTTCTGATATTTATGAAACTTTAAAATTTACTTTTTGTTACATTTAACCAATTGGTGTTAGATGGCTAACGTTTCTACACTGCGCACATCGGTATTTAATTGATATGCTAATGCGTGTGAAAAATACCTGTCTGATACTGTTTCATGCCATCCAATGAATGGATAGGGATATCTACAAAGCGTTTTTTTACTTTAATACGTGCTGAATTAATCAGTGGGCGGTGAATGTTGTGCCGGGTAATGTAGATTATTTCTATTCATTTTATCAGTGGTGGATTTCTTAAGTTTCCTTCTCCTAACAAGGAAAGTCGATGTCCTCTTCAAGCTTTCAAAATGAAATACCCAAAGCACGCATTAATATTAAATTAGATCTGCATACTGGCGGCGCTCAAAAGAAAATGGAGCTGCCTTTGAAGTTGTTGGTGATGGGTGATTACAGCAACGGTCAGGAGCAGCGCCCGCTGTCCGAACGTGAAAAACTCAATATCAACAAAAACAATTTCAACAGTGTGCTGGCTGAGTTCCAACCGAGCCTGACACTCGCTGTACCCGATACCCTGGCTGGCGATAACACTGATACGGCTGTGTCCCTCACCTTCCGTGAAATGAAAGATTTCGAACCGGAAAGTGTTGCCCGTCAAATCCCGCAACTGCGCGCCTTGCTGGCGATGCGCAACCTGCTGCGTGACCTCAAATCCAATCTGCTGGACAACGCCACTTTCCGCCGTGAGCTGGAAAATATCCTTAAAGACGAAGCACTGAGCGATGAGCTGCGTGCTGAACTGGCGGCATTGGCCCCCAAAGACTGTTAATCGCCGGATTGGCTGCTTGTCATTAGAAAGAAGAAAAGGAACATGCTGATGTCTGTACAGGAAAACACGGCGCAGGGTACTGCGACCACCGTATTAGAGAAAAACCGTCCCGTAGCCCAGGGGGTTTACGCCTCTTTATTTGAAAAAATCAACCTCAGCCCGGTCTCCTCACTGACCGGTCTGGATGCTTTCCAGAACAACGATACCATGGCGGATGCCACCACCGATGAACGCGTCACTGCCGCCGTCAGTGTCTTTTTAGACCTGCTGAAGCAGTCGTCGAAAAAAGTGGAAAAGCTGGATAAAACCTTGCTGGATGGCCACATTGCGGCGCTGGATGATCAAATCAGTCGCCAGTTGGATGCGGTGATGCATCACCCTGATTTCCAACGTGTAGAGTCCACCTGGCGTGGCGTTAAATCCCTTATCGATCAAACCGATTTCCGTCAAAACGTGCGTATCGAACTGCTGGATATCAGCAAAGACCATCTGGTGCAGGATTTTGAAGATGCACCTGAAATCGTGCAAAGCGGTCTCTACACCCAGACCTATATTCAGGAATACGACACCCCCGGTGGCGAGCCGATTGCCGCCGCCATCTCCAACTACGAGTTTGATCGTAGCCCGCAGGATATCGCCTTATTGCGCAATATCTCCAAGGTCGCCGCGGCAGCCCATATGCCGTTTATCGGCTCTGTTGGCCCCGAGTTCTTTGGTAAAGAGAGCATGGAAGAGGTAGCGGCGATTAAAGATATCGCTAACTATTTCGACCGCGCCGAATACATCAAGTGGAAAGCCTTCCGCGACTCGGATGATTCCCGCTATATCGGCTTGACCATGCCGCGTGTACTGGGGCGCTTGCCTTACGGCCCGGACACCGTGCCGGTACGCAGCTTTAACTACGTAGAGCAGGTGAAAGGGCCGGACCATGACCGTTATCTGTGGACCAACGCCTCGTTTGCCTTTGCCGCCAATATGGTAAAAAGCTTCATCAAAAACGGCTGGTGTGTGCAGATCCGTGGCCCGCAGGCCGGTGGCGCGGTGACCAACCTGCCTATTCATCTGTACGATTTGGGTACCGGTAATCAGGTCAAAATTCCGTCAGAAGTGATGATCCCGGAAACCCGCGAGTTCGAGTTTGCCAATCTGGGCTTTATTCCGCTGTCGTACTACAAAAACCGTGATTACTCGTGCTTCTTCTCGGCTAACTCCGCCCAGAAACCGGCACTGTATGACACCGCGGATGCCACTGCCAACAGCCGTATTAATGCCCGCTTGCCTTACATCTTCTTGCTATCACGCATTGCTCATTACCTGAAGCTGATCCAGCGCGAAAATATCGGCACCACCAAAGACCGCCGTCTGTTGGAACTGGAGCTGAATAACTGGATCCGCACCTTGGTGACGGAAATGACTGATCCGGGTGATGATTTGCAGGCGTCCCATCCGCTGCGTGATGCAAAAGTCACAGTGGAAGATATCGAAGACAACCCAGGTTTCTTCCGCGTGAAGCTGTATGCCGTGCCGCACTTCCAGGTGGAAGGTATGGATGTGAATTTGTCATTGGTTTCCCAGATGCCGAAGGCTAAGGCATAAACGGAGACACGATGAAAATTTATCGTCCGTTATGGAACGATGGGGCCTTTTTGGCCCCGCAACAATTCCAGCAACAGTCTCGCTGGGATGCCTATGTGGCAGACAGCGTGGCCCACATGACACTGGCATCCCCATGGGGTGTCATTGATGCGGCATTTGACAGTGGGTCGTTGGCGCTTTCCCGCCTGAATGCACTGCGGCTGGTGGTTCGCTTTCCTGATGGCACGCTGATTGATTCTGAACGGGCGGATAACTTGCCGCCTGCTTGCGATTTGTCTGGGATTTCAGACCGTGACTCTGTCGATGTGATGCTGGCATTACCGCTGCTTTCCGCCAACGGTGGCAATCTGGATGATGGTCAGGACAGCGCTCGCCCTCGCCGCTGGCAGCAGGAATGGGTCACAGTACAAGAGCTTGCTGGTCATGAACGTACCGAACTGGCGATAATGCGGCATGCGGTTACGCTGCGTTTTGCTCATCAGGAAAACAGTGCCTATCTGACCTGTCCGGTGGTGCGACTGATGCGCAATGCCCAGGGGCAGTGGGCACAGGATGAGAGTTTTATCCCGCCGATGCTGTCGCTGGCGGCCAGTCAGGTTGTGCTGACTGAACTGGGGGATTTAGTCCACCGTCTACAGGCGCGTCGGCGTCGTCTGATGGCTATGCGGCGTGAAAGTAACGAGCGGATGGCCGATTTTGCGGTGGCCGATGTGTCGTTGTTCTGGTTGCTGAATGCGTTAAACAGTGCCGAGCCGGTACTGATGGAGTTGTATCAGACGCCTTCCCGCCATCCCGAACTGTTCTATCGCGAACTGGTCCGTCTCGCCGGTAGCTTGCTGACCTTTTCCCTTGAGCATAAAGCCGAAGATATTCCGCTTTATCAGCATGATGCGCCAGAGCAGGTTTTTCCGCCGCTGTTCACCTTGCTTGATGCCCTGCTCGAAGCCAGCCTGCCGTCCCGTATGGTGGCGATTGAACTGGCTCACGAGGGCCAATTCTGGACCGGTTCATTGCATGATGCCCGCCTGCGCGAAGGGGCTGATTTCTATCTATCTGTTCGTTCTTCGATCCCCAACCATCTGTTGCAAACCCAGTTCCCGCTGTTGTGTAAGGCTGGCAGTGTTGAGGATGTGTCCGATGTGGTCAATGTGGCACTGAACGGCGTGGCGATGAAACCGCTGTCCCATGTTCCGGCGGCTATCCCGCTGCGTCTGGAGAATCAGTACTTTGCCCTTGACCTCAAGGGGCCAGCGGCGCAGGCCATGCTGGATGCGGGTAACTGTGCTTTCTACACCCCAGGATCGCTGGGTGATATCAAACTCGAACTGTTTGCGGTGCTGCGCTCATGAGCAAAATAACTACCTCTGTCGTTGATGCGGCCTTTTATCCCTGCTGGCTGATGGTCAGTCAGTTGCGTAATGGGCAGGAAGTTGAAGATGGCGAAGCCTTGTATCGTCGTGCCTGTGAGTGGATTGATGGCGCACGCGAGACGCTGTCGCGTGCCGGTTTCAGCGACATCAGCTGTGACCATATGCTGTACACCCAGTGTGCGTTACTGGATGAAAGCGTGCTGAACCGCCAGAAACAGGACAGCGGCTATAGCAAATGGCTGAAAGACCCACTTCAGGCGCGCTACTTCAATACCCTGAACGCAGGTGAAGAGTTGTGGGAGCGGATCCGCACGGTGTTGCAGGAGCCAGCTCCGGATACGGCGGTACTGACCTGTTTTTACCGTGCATTGACCCTCGGGTTTGCCGGTCGCTATCGTGAACAGGGCGACGAGCGCAGAGAAGATGTGGTGCGTAAGCTGAGTCTGCTGGTGCCGCCGTTTACTTCTTCGCAGGAAACTCCGCTGGTCTCGCGCTCACTGCGTCTGCGCTCCGGGCGCAAAACCTATTGGTTTTCGTGGGTTGCGGGCGTCGCAATACTGGCCGCACTGTGGTTCACATTGTCCAGTCAACTGACGCGCATGGTGTCTCAACTGACCGGGATGCACTAGCGGATGCGCGGATTAACACCGTTACTCCTGTTGCTGCTGGGTACCTGCCTGGCGCTGTGGCTTATTCTGGGGTTCTGGCCGTTGGGAACCGGCAGCCGTGTGGCATTGAGCATGCTGGTTGTCATCCTCAGCGGTGCGGTCGGTTATTTTCAATGGCGCAAGCACAACCGCAATAAAGTGGCTCACCAATCCATTGCCGATTCAACGCTGCCGCCTGAAGATTTTCAGGGTGCGGTGGTACTGGTTTGTGGTGACAGCGATGCCCTGTTTTCCCCCTCGGCATCTTTTCGTGAAACGCGTCAAGGTTGGTATCTGGCCGTGCAACTGCCAGAACAACTGCCGATACTCGCGCAACATCTGGCGGCGGAACGCCCGGCACTGATTGCCCAGATCTCTGTGTTACTGGCCATCGTGCCGGAGCAACATCAGAGCCGGGATGATTTTTCACAATCCCTGCGTGCCTGGCAACGGGCCATCGTGCAGTGCAAAGGCTGGCTTGCGGGGATCCCTCCCGTCTGGATAAGCACTTGGCTTTCACCGCCAGCGGCTTCATCAGAGCAGGTAGAGCGCTGGTACACGGTCACGCCGGGGCAAAAGGGCATTCAGGTTCAGGAACCGGGCGCAGGGATTATGCCGCTGGTTGAATGGAGTCAGCATCAAGATCGCAACGTTCAGGAAAGGTTGAGCGCTGTATTCTGGATGGAGAGTCTTCTGTCCTGGCTTGATGAACATGTTGTGAGCATCCTGACACAGCGGCAAGGGGATGTCCCTGCACTGACCCCGTGTGCATGGGGTTACTGCTTTACCCCAGTGACGGCGAATCAGGGCAATTTGTGGCAGGCACACATTAGTGGGATAACCACGCTGACCCCAGTGGCGACTCCAGATCAAGATTGCCTGCCGTTGCCAGAAGTGCTGCTGCCTTATCTGCCGCGTCGTCGTGGTGTCTCCCGCCTGATGCAGACCTGTCAGATGGCGGGTGTGTTGTGCGGTGTATTTTTACTGTGTGCTCTGTTGGCTTCCTTTATCAATAACCAACGTCTGGTCCAGAGCGTTGGCGATCATCTGTCGCAGTATAACCGCCTCACCGGCACTCCCCCAGCCCCTAAGACTCTGGCTCAACAACAACTGCGCGCGGATGCCCATTTGTTGGATGACTGGTTACGCCGCGGTGCCCCCATGCGTTTGTCGCTGGGGTTGTATCAGGGGCTGCGGCTTAGGGTTCCGCTTGATATTGCTATCAATAGCTGGACGCCACCGCCACCACCGGCACCGGTGATTAATCGAATTGTTCAGGGGCCTAAAACCTTGCGCCTCGACAGCCTGTCACTGTTTGATGTGGGCAAATCAGAACTCAAATCCGGCTCCACCAAAGTGCTTATCAACGCACTGGTCGGGATTAAGGCCAAACCGGGCTGGCTGATCGTGGTGGCGGGTCACACCGATATCACGGGTGATGATAAGTCCAACCAGACTCTGTCACTTAAGCGGGCGGAATCGGTACGTAACTGGATGCGTGATACCGGGGATATCCCGGAAAGCTGCTTTGCGGTACAGGGTTATGGTCAGAGTCGTCCGCTGCAATCTAACGATACGGAAGCGGGCCGTGCGGCCAACCGCCGTGTCGAAATCAGTCTGGTACCGCAGGCTGATGCCTGTCAGGTGCCGGATATAAAAACAGCGTCACAGGATGAAAGTGACGTATCAACTCAAGAAATGGAGAAGTAAATCATGGCAATTCCAGTCTATCTGTGGCTGAAAGACGACGGCGGTGCAGACATCAAAGGTTCTGTTGATGTGCAAAGTCGCGAAGGCAGTATTGAGATCGTGGCACAGGACCATAACCTGTACATCCCAACCGATAACAATACCGGCAAGCTGACCGGCACCCGTATCCACACCCCATTCGTTTTCACCAAAGAGATCGATGCATCCACCCCTTATCTTTACAAGGCGGTGACCACCGGTCAGACGCTGAAAACCGCCGAGTTCAAATGGTACCGCATTGATGACGCAGGCCAGGAAGTTGAATATTTCAACACCAAACTGGAAAACGTCAAAGTAGTCAAAGTCGCGCCGAAAATGCACGACGTCAAAGATCCGGCTAAAGAGAAGCACAACCACCTGGAATTGGTGGAGTTGCGCTACGAAAAAGTCACCTGGACCTTCAAAGACGGCAACATCATTCATTCCGATTCATGGAACGAACGCGCTACCGCGTAATTACCCGTCATTCTTCGCGCCGCAGGTGCGTTGGCTACGTTCGCTCACTCTGGTCACATAGAGTTATCTCTGCTCCCAGGGATTCGTTCACTTGCCGCCTGCCTGCAACACGAATTATTTAGGGTAACCCGCAGCAGCAGGCGGTTCGCCGTCTGCTTTTTGTGTTTTTAGCTCAGTATCGGGGCATCGGTATTCAGCCAAACGCACACACATTTTATCAGATGACCTTATGGGCCTTGGTTTATGGCTATGGGCGGTAGCGTGCCTGACGCCAGTCTTATCAGGCTATTAATAACGCCAGCTGAAACCGGCTAACGTATTAGGTTTCGCATACAAGGACGAATTTATGACAACGCATTCAGCACACTTATTACGTCGGTTAAATCCCTATTGTGCGCAAGCACTCGCCGGTGCCGCCACCTTATGCCAGACCCGCGCTCATGCTGAGATAACCGTTGAACATTGGTTGTTGAAACTGCTGGAACAGGGTGAAGGCGATATCACGGTGATTGCCCGTCGTTATGAGTGGGACATGGACAGCCTGTGGCAGGGATTACTGGCCCATCTGGATACGTTGCCGCGCACGGTGCAGGGCAAACCCCAGTTGTCAGCTGCGTTACAGCAACTGATCAAAAGTGCCTGGCTGGATGCGTCGCTACAGGAAGATGCCGATGCGGTGCGTTCCGTTCATCTGTTATCTGCTCTGATAAATTCGCCATCATTACTGGCCGCCGATGCCGCCTGGCCGTTGCTCAGCCTGAGTACCACCCAGTTACACCGTCTGTTACCGCTGCTGGACAGCCAATCCGACGAGCGCCCTGAAGTTCAGCAGGCAGCGGCGCTGGCAGACAGCCCGGTCAATCTGACCGATGAAGCCCCGACTAGCACCTCTGCCAGCGGTCAGCCCCAACTCAATGACGCCCTGCAAGCGGCGCTGGATAAATTTACCCTCGACGTCACCGCCAAAGCCCGAGCCAACCAGATTGACCCGATTTTTGGTCGCGACACTGAGATCCGCCAGATGATTGATATCCTGTCGCGCCGCCGTAAAAATAACCCGATTCTGGTGGGTGAACCGGGCGTGGGTAAAACCGCGCTGGTGGAAGGGTTGGCGCTGCGCATTGCCGAAGGTAACGTCCCGGATAGCTTGAAAACCGTCAGCCTGCGCACCCTGGACTTGGGCCTGTTGCAAGCGGGGGCAGGAGTCAAAGGTGAGTTCGAGCAGCGGCTGAAAAATGTTATCGAGGCGGTACAACAATCGCCAACACCGGTGCTGCTGTTTATCGACGAAGCCCATACCATTATTGGTGCCGGTAATCAGGCGGGTGGCGCAGATGCGGCCAACCTGCTCAAACCGGCACTGGCGCGTGGCGAGTTGCGCACCATCGCTGCCACCACCTGGTCGGAGTACAAGCAGTATTTTGAGCGCGATGCCGCACTGGAGCGCCGCTTCCAGATGGTGAAAGTTGACGAGCCGGACGACGCCAAAGCCAGCCTGATGCTGCGTGGCTTAAAGGGCCGCTACGCCCAGCACCACGGCGTGCATATTCTGGATTCTGCTATCACTGCGGCGGTGACTCTGTCGCGGCGCTTCCTGACCGGCCGTCAACTGCCGGACAAAGCGGTGGACCTGCTTGATACCGCGGGTGCCCGTGTGCGCATGAGCATCGACACCCTGCCAGAAGCGCTGATGGAGATTAACGCCGAACTGGCCGCACTGGCGATGGAGCAGCAGGCCATTGAGCAGGATTTACTCCTGTTGCCGAATATCGGTTCAACGCGCTTACTTGAGATTGATAAACGCCGCGCAGAGCTGATTGTTGGACAACAGCAACTGACACAGCAATATGAAGCAGAGAAACGTCTCACTACCCTGATTATCGACGCGCGTCAGGATATCGCCAACGTGGCACATCTGGCGGAGTTGCAGGCAGAACTCAATCAGATTCAGGGCAGTGCGCCGCTGCTGTCGCTGGATGTTGATGTGCGCACGGTGGCGACGGTGATTGCTGACTGGACTGGCGTACCACTGAGTAGCTTGTTGAAAGACGAACAGACCGATTTGTTGCAACTGGAAAACCACCTCGCCACCCGGGTGGTCGGTCAGGATGTGGCGCTGGTTGAGATGGCCCAACGGCTGCGCGCCGCCAAAACCGGCCTGACCTCTGAAAATGGCCCGCTGGGGGTGTTCCTGCTGGTTGGCCCTAGTGGGGTGGGTAAAACCGAGACCGCGCTGGCGTTGGCCGACACCCTGTTCGGCGGTGAAAAATCGCTGATCACCATCAACATGTCCGAATATCAGGAGGCGCACACCGTCTCCCAGTTGAAAGGCTCGCCACCGGGCTATGTCGGTTACGGTCAGGGCGGTATTCTGACTGAAGCGGTACGCAAGCGCCCGTACAGTGTGGTGCTGCTGGATGAAGTGGAAAAAGCGCACGCCGATGTTATTAACCTGTTTTATCAGGTATTTGACCGCGGCTTTATGCGCGACGGTGAAGGGCGCGAGATTGATTTTCGTAACACCGTGATCCTGATGACCGCCAATTTAGGCAGCGATCATCTGATGCAGTTACTGGATGAACAACCGGAAGCGACCCATAGCGATCTGCATGAGCTGCTACGCCCGATCCTGCGCGATCACTTCCAGCCCGCATTGCTGGCCCGCTTCCAGACCTTGATCTACCGCCCACTGGATGCCATCGCATTGCGCACTATCGTCGAGATGAAACTGGCACAAGTCGCCAAGCGTCTGAACAAACATTACGGCCTGCACTGCACGATAGAGGAAAGCCTGTACGACCAGCTGGTCGCTGCCTGCCTGCTGCCGGACACCGGTGCGCGCAACATCGACAGCCTGCTGAATCAGCAGATCTTGCCGGTATTGAGCCAACAACTGTTAAGCCGTATGAGCGAGCAACAGCGCACCACCTCGCTGACGTTGGGCTGGGATGAGGCCGAAGGGATCACGTTGGAGTTTGACGGAGGCGAAGGATAACGATTATGGACAGTGCTAAAGAAATTGCCAGAGATATGCTGGATGCTATTAATGTTGATGGTTCAGGATTTTTCGGTGCCGTGGCGAAAGGATTTATTTCATTCCCCGTTAGTTTTTACTATCTTGGCTATGATTTTATGGATACTGATCATCGAAGCGATAATTTTGATGACAAGATGAGAATAGCAAAACTAATAAAATCAGGGGCGATTAATAGAGAAGTAATTGAGAAAATTATTGGCATCTTTATGAATGACTTCTCCTCACGCATCGATATAACTAACCTCGTAAAAAATATTGCTGGGAGTTCAATAGGAAAGATTTTATTTTCCCAATTGACGGGAGTCAATCTTGGTAACGTAATTGCAACTCGTGCTGTGGCTGCACTTTTATCAGGAACTGCAATCGGTGCATTGATCTCTGTCGGTGCAGAAACCTCCAGAGCAATCTACACATCCAGATATCTAAGGGAAAGGAGCCCTATGATGTACTATAAATTGAGAGGGTTGGGTGATTTGGACCTTCTTTATTTTCTTGTTGAAGATACGGTAAAGCCATTCGAAAAAGCATGCGAAGTCGATGACCGCTCTCCGGAAGAGTTTAATAAAATTTGTGAATACTTTTTTGGTGGTCTAATAACTTGAAGAAAAAGGCCCTTATCGCACTATCCATGACTGTGCGTTGGCTAGGATTAGGTTTAGGTTCAACAGGTATAGGTTGGGGCGTGTGGTTTTTTATTTTTTCTGATGATAATTATCGAATACTTTGGGGCTTATATTGCTTACTCCAAGCTTATATTGGGTTCTTAGCCTTTAGATTTGGATTAAATAAAATCCAAAATGAGTTTGATAATCACTAACCACTTGAAAGTATAAACTACTCATGAATATAAAAAGAATAGTAATAATTTTGATGTCAAATATTGTTTGTGCAGTTGGTTCTACCATAACAATGGTTGGCGTACTCTCTTCTCTTTGGTTTTTTTTTCTATCAAGCAGTGATGATAGATTTTACTGGGGGGAGGAGCATGTTTATTGGCCATCTTAGGATATTTAATTTTCCGCATTACTTACCCTAACATTCAAAGGAAATGGGATGATTACTACTAATAACGCTCAATCACCTAATCTTTATTAGTTCTACAGCATAGTGAAAATATAGGGGCAGGAAACCGAAAATGAATCTTTTATCCGAACTGACTGGAGCAACGCTTAATCGCTACAGCCTAAATATTCCGTCCTGCTCTTACCCGCTGGATGTTGAGGACTTTAATGGCCTTGAGCAAATAAGTGTTTTGTATCATTACACAATTAAATTTACCTCTCTTCACCCCGATCTCACCGCTGAATTATTTTTGAATAAACCAGCTACATTAAACATGGGTATTGGGGATTTGCTCAACCCGATGACGGGAAAAGTGGTACACGGTGTAATTACACATTTTAGACGAATATCAGGTTCACGTGATCAGGTTAAGTACGAAATTATTGTAGAGCCTTTCCTCGCTCGGCTAAATAAACAATTCCGTACGCACCGTTTTTTTGTCAATAAATCGGTACCTGAAGTTGTCGGGCAGATACTTCAGGAACATGGTTTCAAGGACTGGGAATATGAGTTTGTCCTGAAACAGACCTACCCAAAACGTGAGCAAATAAACCAGTATCAAGAGACAGACCTTAAATTTATTGAGCGGTTGCTCTCCGAGATGGGGATATTTTACTTCTTTACCCTACAGCCGGACACCCAGACCGAAGTGGTGCATTTTGCCGATAAGCAGAGTGCCTATGAGTTTGGTAAATCCTTGCCGCTGAATAGCCTGTCAGGGATGAGTGGCAGTGGAATGGATTCGGTCTGGGGGCTGAGTGTGCGGCACAGTGTGGTGCAAGCCAGCGTTACTGCCAAAGATTACAACTACCGTGAAGCGCAGAAAGTGTTGCAGTCCACCCGAGCAGACATGACGCGCGGCGACGGTGAAGGCACGACCTATGGCGACGTGTATCACTACAAGCCTCGCCATCTGGATACCGGCGATAAAATCGACCCCACTGCTGAAACCGCCAACTTCCTGGCACGCCTCGATCATGAACGTTTTTTATCAGCACAAACGCTGATCACCGGCCTCAGTACCGATCCCACATTACTTCCTGCTCAGGTATTGACGGTAACCGACACATCAATCCCGTCCTCGCTGCCGGAGCTGTTGACACAACCGATGGTCGTGGTACGCACTGGGTTCAGCGCCAGCCGTAAAGATGCACTGAAAGTCACTATCGCAGCCGTCCCCTACAGTGAAACCCTGTGCTGGCGTCCGGCGCTGCTCCCGCGTCCAAAAGTCAGCGGCACCATGATGGCGCGGGTGACCAGCGCGAAGGCCAACGATATCTATGCCTGGCAGGATACCTCCGGTTTGTACCGGGTGAAATTTGATGCAGATCAGGACGATAAAGCACAAGGTCAGGAGAGTATGCCGGTGCGACTCGCCAAACCTTACGGTGGCGATGTGTACGGCATTCACTTCCCGCTGATACAGGGCACCGAAGTGGCCATCGCGTTTCACGACGGTGACCCAGACCGTCCGTATATCGCCCATGCCCTGCATGACTCTCGTCATACCGACCATGTGACCGAAAAAAATAACACCCGCAACGTGATCCGTACCCCTGCTTTCAACAAGCTACGCATGGAAGACAAACGCGGCGAAGAGCACATCAAGCTCAGCACCGAGTACGGCGGCAAGACCCAATTGAACCTCGGGCACAATGTAGATGCTCAGCGCAATCTACGGGGCGAAGGTGCCGAGCTGCGTACCGATGATTGGGTAGCGGTACGTGGGGGCAAAGGGGTGTTTATCAGTGCGGATAAACAGCCGTCTGCTGGGGGGGAGATGCTGGATATGAGTGAGGCGTTGGGTCAACTACAACAAGCGCAAAGTCTGGCGGAATCTCTGAGCAGTGCAGCAGAAACCGCGAAGGCAGAGCTTGCTGACCTGCAAACGCAGAAAGCCTTACTGAGCGAAGCGCTAAATGAACTGAAGAAGTCGGTCTTACTGCTGTCTGCCCCTGAAGGGATAGCGCAGGTAACACCTAAAACACTGCAACTGTCAGCCGGAGAAAATATCACAGCGACGAGTGGAGGTAATACGGATTTCAGTATCATGAAAAAACTGACAGTGGCAGCAGGAGAGCGGATAAGCCTGTATGCCCAGAAGTTGGGTATAAAACTGTTCGCCAGTAAAGGGAAAGTGGAAATTCAGGCGCAGGGCGATGAAATGACACTAGACGCGCTGAAAGATATCCGGATTAGTAGCAGTGAAGGGAAAATCATCATCAGTGCGAAGAAGGAAATCATACTGACAAGCGGTGGGGGTTATATCCGCATAGCCGATGGAACTGTGGAGTGTGCAGCACCCGATAAAATAATAGAGCGCGGCGCGGTGTGGCAGAAGTTTGGTGGACAAAGTATCAGCCAGGCTGCCCAAGAATGGGAAAGCGCCGATTTTGCGATCACGCCTGAAGTCCGCTGGCCGTATAGTGATTCTCCTGTCGCCGGACAAATTATCAAGTTAGTGAGTGGAGATGGAACTGTACAGACACTCACCACAGCCTCTTCCGGAAGTGCACCGAAGCAATCGGGAGTGAATATTGATTTGCTAAAAGCTTATTTACAGAATGAGGAATAAGAGATGAATGATGCGTTAGGAAATAATTTTTCCTCTAAAGTAAATGATGATAATGAATTCCATTATTATGGTCTTGAGCAAGTCGAAAAACAAAAAAATGCAAAAGCAATAATCTATAAGAGCCCAACACGAGTAATTCCAGTATTATTTCTGCCTGGAGTCATGGGTACTAATTTAATGGACGGAAGTGGGAAAAGTGTGTGGCGTTTAAATAATACACTATCGACTTTTGGTGATTGGGGTTTTAGAGGGGCTGAAAAACGAAAAAGGCTTCTAGATCCTCATAAAACTTTTGTGGATCCTAATGGTTCAATAGATTTAGAATTTTATAATGAAGTCGGACAGTTCTCAACCAGAAGATCACGAGGTTGGGGAGAAATAGGTTATATGAGCTACGGGGAATTTCTTCCTTGGCTTCAGAAATCATTAAACGATAATAGTACTATGGAGAATAATAGAAAATCTAAAAATGGTAAACGTACATTGAGGGAAAAACTAATTGACATTAGCCTTAATGCTGAATTCGGCGAGGGAAATTCGACCCTCACTGAGGATGATGTTGAACATAGCTATAAATATTTATTCCCACTAGAGGTTGTAGGCTATAATTGGTTACAATCAAATGACTTATCGGCAAATATCTTAAAAGAAAAAATTAAAACAATAGTTGATGGGTATAATTCAAGAAACATGCTTTGTGATAAGGTAATTCTGGTGACCCATTCTATGGGAGGATTTGTTGCTCGCCACTATTCTGAACTTTTAAATGGCAGTGATAATATTTTAGGTGTTGTTCATGGTGTCATGCCTACACTTGGTTCGCCTATGGCATATAAAAGAATGAAAGCGGGTGAATCTGGAGGTGCAGGTCTTGTTATCGGCAGCGATGGCGCACAGATGACCTCTGTCTTGGCACAATCCCCAGGTCCCTTACAGCTTCTACCTAGCAAACGTTACGGAATGGGGTGGTTACAAATAGAAGGAATTAGTGATGGATTACCTGTCACCGACCCTTTTGAAGAGATATACAAAGAAAGAAATGCATGGTGGTGTTTATGCGAAGATCGGTTTATTAATCCAGAAATAGGAAAAGTTGATAAAATAGCTCTAGATTCCGGTTGGGATAAATATTTATATATTATTGAAAAAAATGTACAAACTTTTATTGAAAATTTGGATGGTAAGTTCCATAAAAACACATATGCATTTTATGGTAATGATGGGGATAAGTATCCATCCTTTGGAAAATTAAATTGGAAAGGTTATATACCTGGCTATTATGACAGAAATCATAACCAGAATACCTCTGATGTTGCATACAGCGGTATCATATATGATCCTCATAATAGCGAAACCAGTAATATACGGACGGCCTATTTTGTAAGCAACCCTGACAGTATGCAATGGAAAAAAAAGAGTTATATTATTTCTGCGCCATCGGGTTCTGGTGATGGTACAGTGCCTGTTGAGGGTGCTAAGTTTACAAGTAACGGGTTAAAAGCAATGCTAGGTGTTGGGGTTGATCATGAAGGGGCTTTTAAAAATTCTGATACAGAAAATGCTCGTTTATTTACACTTCGCGCAATAATCAAGATATCCCAAGAAGTCAATAATACTAAACTGGCCTACCATAATGATTAAGAAAAAAAAATTGCGCTACTGTATCGCTATAGTATTAATATTAGTTGTATATGGAATATGGAATATGAACCATAGCGTTGAAGCCCCTTTCCAGACAAAACTAACAACAAGAGAGAAGAAAAACGTGGAAATTTTATTAAAAAACATGCAAGCCAATTGCATTGGTCGCTATTTGATCGATTTACCAAAATCGTATTCTATTGCAGAAAACAGTCAGGTAAATATTAACGAAAGTAAAATAACCACTAGTCGCATTTATTTACCTGCATTTGAACAGCGAGTTCGTCTTCGTGAACAACAATTACGCACTACAGCAACAATTAATCCGGAAGATATGCCCTATCTTAAGAAAACCTATCCACTGCCACTAGGGTTGACAGGAATTATTTTCGAGAGGGTCGAAAGCCCTGGTACTCATGATGCATTTAGGGTGTTAGAAACCCATTTATACAGTAATGGTGTAGCTATTAAGATTGAAACTGAATTTACAAATGCTATGGCTGATAGATATGAAAATAAACGTAAATCTACTCCAAGTGTTTATGTAAACACCGCACCGGAAAGAATGTCAGAGTTGATCGATTTATTATCTAGAGTTCAAGGTCGAGCTGAATATGAAGTTCCTACAACAGCAGGAACCTGCATCCCAAATGCTTTTATTTCCGACAATGGAAAAGATAAAGAAGAGATCGATCTACTCTTTAGAAGTGAAAATAATAGTCAGTTGAGGTTCGGAGTATCAACAGATAACTTCACTAAAGAAAAAGACAGCTTATTAGAACGTAGTGATAATATATGGAAAAATCTTTTATCTAGTAATGGTGACATATTACGAAAGGGAGCGCGTAAGATTAACAAACTAGATACTGAAGAGTTACTTGCTGCAGGAAAATACTCGTCAAATGATAATAAACGCTATGATTTTATACTCATCACAAATGAAAAAGTCGGCGGAATTAAAAAACCTGTATTTAGCTTGGAACTTCTTAATGATGAATTAACGCCATCACCTTATAGTCAGAATGAAATAGTCAATTTCTGGGATGCTATAAGCCAGACGTTAAGAGTCAGGCCCGGAGCTTTCTTGGATGAGTGATTGCCTCATTAAATCTAGCAATAACTAAGGAGAAAGGAATGCCAGGAATAGTTTGCTTAGGTGATGCTACTACGCATGGGGGAAAGGTGATCACAGCGTCATCTACCATGTTTATTAATGGAGTGCAGGTTGCATTAGTCGGTGATTTAGTTTCTTGTCCCATACAAGGGCATGGAAATAATAAAATTATTGAAGGTTCACCCACTGAGATGGAAGAGGGGGTTTCTGTTGTTGTGAGTAACTGTCTGTGTGCCTGTGGTTGTCGAGTTATTAGTTCTCATCCCGAAAACAGCATTGAGTCATAATTATGGGTTGGCCTATTCCTGAAATCCCTGAGCAATCTGTATTATCTCCGCCTCGTTATAGTCTGTGGATAATTGTTTTAATCATTATGTTGATAATAGGGGCTGGAGCTGCTTTATTTATTGGCCGTTTTTCGACATATACCCCGATACTCCTTTATGGTGTATTACCTGCTCTGCTACTATGGTTTTGTATTTTTGGGGTAATACTTAACCGTTATGAGCAGTCAGGTGCATCTGCGTTTGCCTGGCATGAAGAATCACAAAAAACGAAGGCGCAATGGCAACAATGGAGTCGAAAGCAGCTCGCCGTAGTGGGTAATGTTTTATTGACCCCAGAGATTGACGGTATTGGCTCGATTTTGGGGGAGCAAGCTAAAATCCCTATGTATCCTCAAAAGGCCCGCCCGTTAGCCGGAGACAAAAAAACTTTACCATCACGATTAAATGAGATTGATGATAAGCTCGAAAGTCAGTCTTCAGGCTATCGTCACTATTTACACACCGTATATGTATTACATTCTTCAGTACTCCATCGTGAAACAATTCAATCTGCTGTTTTCGGTCAGTGGGATCTTTTGCCTGAATTTATCTCTTCTATTGAAGAAATCGATGAATTGAGTCTTGAGTCTGAAATCAAGGGCGTGATTTTAATTTTGTGCTTGCAAAACTGGCCTAATAACATACAGCAAAAATCCAGTGAACTTATTTCAGCGCAACTGATTAGTTCACCAGATTTTATTAACACACATGGTTATCCCGTATTGGCAGGATTAGGAAGGCTAATGCCATTAGCACCCGGAAATCTGTCAGATGATCTAAATATGCTTTTTGATTACAACAAATTAGATTTTAATGAATTAGAGCATGTTTGGTTATCGGGTGATACAGAGAATACCGCGGTGAATATCGCTTTATATGCAGACTCTCATGATTGGATATTACCTAAAAAGAAACCTGTTCATTATATTGACCTGACTTTCGGCCCACCAGGAGAACTTATTTTGGGGCTGTCTTTGAGCATGATGGTAGAAGCTGCAAGCAAGACTTCACAAAACCAACTGATCATTTATCAAAAGCCACAATCGTCAGGTTCGATGTGTCTCATTACCAAGGAGTTATTTTCATGAACCAAGAGAAAGGATCTCGGCCACCACGCTATGGTTTTTGGGGATATTTTCTTCTGATTATTGGTTTGGCCGGGGTTAGTGCCCTGCTCTTGATAGTTTTCCAGCGCCAACTGGTAGACAGAGGCGTATTGATCTCTACTGCCTGGCTAATATGGGGGGGGATTTTTTCGGCTCTTCTGATGGGGCTTATTGGGATGGCATTTTGGTGGCGATGGAAACAAAGCATAAGGCAGATTGCTTTTAAACCAAAACTACTGACGAAACAAGAAAAGGAAGCAACGAATAAAACTTCGTCCAACAGCAATTTAACGTCTGATATTAAAACAGGCCTCCAGAAGCAATACGGCCGCTTCTGGCCCCGCAAAGTGCGCATTCTGTTACTCACCGGCAGTGCGGCGGAGGTTGAACAGCTCACCCCCGGCCTGACATCGCAATACTGGCAGGAAGACAGTGGCACCGTGCTGTTGTGGGGAGGCGATTTGGGGGCGCAGGCTGATAGCGCATGGCTGAGTGCTTTACGTAAATTACGCCGCCGTCCGCTGGATGGGGTGGTCTGGGTGACCTCAGCCCTGGCTCAACGCACGACACTTGGTCAGCAAGAATCTAAAACAACCCTCACCGTCGATATGATGGACAGCGTGGCACAAGCGTTCGCGGCACGTTTTGAGCTGCTCGGCTGGCGGCTGCCGCTGTATGTCTGGTCACTGCATGCCGATGACGGGGCCGATCGCATCACCCAATCCGTCGGCTGTTTACTGCCAGCGGGGTGTAACGCTGGCGAACTGAGTACACAGCTTGCCGGGTTGGTGCCGTCGCTGATTGAGCAGGGTACGCAACAGATTAGCAGCAACACCCAGCACCCATTTTTATTGCAACTGGCGGATCAGTTAGCGCGTCAGCCGGACTCTGTCGCCGGCCCGCTGGCGACGCTGCTGAATCCCTATCGACCTTCACCGTTGGCGGGGGTGATATTCAGCCCGGCGTCGGTCAATGCAAAACGCAGCGTGAAACACCACTGGGGCAAGGATAACCGCTGGGATGTGGTGATTGATTCACTGCCGTCATTGCCCGCAGGCTTAGCGGCGAAAAAGCTGGGGTTTGCCTGGCGTAAAACGCTGGCGATGGCGCTGGCGGGCATCATGGTGTTGTGGGGGGCGGGCATGGTGATGTCATTCCTGGTCAACCGCGACACCCTAAATACCAGTGAATCTCAGGTGAAACTGGCGGCTAACGTGCAGCAACCGTTGCCCGCCCGTCTTCAGGCGCAGTTGGATCTGCAACACACATTAGACCGATTGCAATATCGCCAACAGCAAGGTGCGCCTTGGTACAGCCGGTTTGGTCTGAGTCAGAATGATGCGTTGCTGGCCGCGCTCTGGCCACACTATCAGGCCAGCGCCACCCCGCTGCTGCGCGATGCTGCCGCTCGTCACCTTGAAGAGCAACTCAGCACCATGGCGCAGCTCCCCCCTGACTCTCCGTTGCGCGACACACTGGTAAAACCCGCTTATGAGCAGTTAAAACGCTATCTGATGCTGGCGCGTCCGGAGAAAATGGATGCGCCATGGTTTAGCACCACGCTGCTTCATGACTGGCCACAGCGCAGTGGTGTGCCGGACAGCCTCTGGCAGGGCAGCGGTCCCGCTCTACTGGATTTTTATGCCCGTAATCTTTCCCTGCACCCGGCCTGGCGTCTGAAACTGGATGAAAACCTGGTCAGTCAGGTACGTACCCGGTTGATCAGTCAGATGGGTGCCCGTAACAGTGAATCTTCGCTCTATCAGAAGATGCTGGCTCAGGTGGCGAATCAGTATGCTGATCTGCGCCTGTCTGATATGACCGGTGATACCGATGCTGAACGGATTTTTACCACCGATGCCGTGGTGCCGGGCATGTTCACCCGTAAAGCCTGGGATGACGCAGTAAAACCGGCGATTGAAAAAGTGGCCAGTGAGCGTCGGGAAGAGATGGACTGGGTACTGAGTGACAGTAAAAATACCGCATTACAGCAGGATTCTCCCGAAGCCCTGCAGGCGCGGTTGAAAGCGCGCTATTTCGCTGATTTCTCTACCAGTTGGTTGGATTTTCTCAACAGTCTGCACTGGCAGCAAGCACAGACGTTATCGGACTCCATCGACCAACTCACCCTGATGGCAGACGTGCGTCAGTCCCCCCTGGTGGCGCTAATGAACACCCTGAGCGTACAGGGGAAAACCGGGCAAACCGGTGAGGCGTTGTCTGATTCGCTGGTCAAATCGGCCAAAAATCTGTTAAACCGCGATGAGCAGCCCGCTATTGATCAGCAAGCGGGTGCACAGGGGCCGCTGGATGCCACTTTTGGTCCGGTACTGGCGCTGATGGACGGCAAGGCCGGCGGACAGGGCAATACCCACCTCAGTCTGCAAACCTTCCTGACCCGTGTTACCCAAGTACGCCTTAAACTTCAGCAGGTGGTGAATGCTGCCGATCCTCAAGCCATGACCCAGACTCTGGCGCAGACGGTATTTCAGGGCAAAGCGGTCGATCTGACCGAAACCCGTGATTATGGCAGTCTGGTTGCCGCCAGCCTCGGTCAGGAGTGGAGTGGATTTGGCCAGACGGTATTTGTCCAGCCAATGGAACAGGCGTGGCAGCAGGTATTAACCCCTGCCGCTCAGAGCCTGAATGCCCAGTGGCAGGCATCTATCGTCGATGACTGGAACAGTACCTTCGGCGGGCGTTATCCGTTAAAAGATACCAGCAGTGAAGTGTCACTCCCGCTGCTGGCACGTTATCTCAACAGCGACAGTGGCCGTATCGCCCGTTTTCTGCAAACCCGGCTGAACGGCGTGCTGCACAAAGAGGGCAGCCATTGGGTGCCGGACAGCATTAATGCTCAGGGGCTGACATTTAACCCTGCATTCCTGAAAGCGGTGGACCAACTGAGTTATTTGTCTGACGTGGTGTTTGCCGACGGTGAAGCGGGCATACGCTTTGAACTGCGCCCCGGTACCGCGAAAGACGTGATGCAGACTGATCTGGTGATCGACAGCCAGAAGCTCAGCTATTACAACCAGTTGCCAGTGTGGAAACGTTTCACCTGGCCCCATGATACCGAAGCACCGGGTGCTAGCCTGAGTTGGATAAGCACCCAGGCCGGTACCCGACAGTTTGCCGATCTCCCCGGGGCCTGGGGGTGGATCCGTTTACTGGATAAGGCGCAGGTCACCCCGTATCAGGGTGTCAACAGCAGTTTTAATCTTAGCTGGAAAGCGCCTGATGGCAGGCCGCTGAACTACACCTTACGCACTGAAGCTGGAGAAGGCCCGCTGGCGTTACTGAAACTGCGTAACTTCGTCTTACCGACGCAAATATTCAGTGTGGATGCCACCGGTGGCGCTCAGAAAACGGATACCGCAACAGAAGAGGGATACTGATGGCTACGTTGCACAGCTTACTCAGCGCCTGCCATGCCGAACCGCAGGCGCTTTCGCAGCAGGTCCAGCAGCAGATTTCGCTCTGGGAAAAATGGCTGGTCCCCATTGCCCCGGATTCACCGGTGGGTGAGGACCCCGGTTATGACGATGATTTCCAGCAGATGCGTGAAGAGGTCAACAAACTGTCCGGCGCAGATACTGGTTTGGTCTGTGCACTGGCGGAGAAGCTGCTGACCGGTGCGTGCAAAGATGTGCGCGTCGCGACCTATTATATCTGGGCGCGACTGCACATCGATGGCGAAAGCGGGCTGGCGGATGGCCTGGCTCTGCTGGCCGGGTTGGTCCAACGTTTTGGTGATGCACTGCATCCACAACGTGGCAACAGCCGCAAACTGGCACTGGAATGGTTGGCGGGTAGCCGGGTGCTGGATAGCCTGTCACTGTACCCGGAAGTCACAAAAGCTGACTTTGAACGCATTGTGGGCGCGTTGGTGTTAACCGAGGAAAGTGTTGGCGGCTGGGATGCGTCCATCCGCCCTCAGTTCGCTAGCCTGTATGCGGCATTAGAAAACCGGCTAATGCAGTCCGGCGGCCCTGATGCCGTTATCCCACAAAACAGCAGTCTCCCTCGCCACTCTGTGCCTGATGCTCCTGCGTTGAAAGCCGTCAGCTCCGGGCGTGATTTGCTCGATCAGGCAAAACTGCTGGCGGTTTTTTTGCGCGACCAGCCGAACGGCTGGCTGTCGGGGCATCATCTGATGAAAAGCATTCGTCTGGACACCCTGCATGAACTGCCGCCGCTGGCAACTGACGGATGTACCCGTCTGGCCCCACCCAAACCGGAGAACCGCGCCCTGCTGAAACGTCTTTATCTGCAACAAAGCTGGCTGGAATTGTTGGAACAAGCCGACATCCTATTTGCTCAGGGCGTTAATCACCTGTGGCTGGATCTCCAGTGGTATACCCATCAGGCATTGACCAAAACAGGCGGGCTGCATGAGCGCTGGGCTGACATCATTCAGCAAGATTTAAATGGCCTGCTGACCCGCCTGCCGGGGCTTGAAGCACTGGCGTTTAATGACGGCACCCCGTTCGCCGACGCAGTGACGCAAAACTGGATAACCCAGCAGGTGATGGCAGCAGAAAGTTGGGGCAGTGAACCGGCAGCCTCCGCCAGTACGGCCGGGGATGACGATATTTTGCAACTGGAGCCGGAAGCGCTGGCGCAAGCCGACAGCGAAGGCGTGGAAGCGGCACTGAACTGGCTGCAAAACCGCCCGGGTGCCCGCACGCCACGCCATCAGTGGCTGATCCGCCTGCTGATGGCGCGGGTCGCCGAGCAGTACGGAAAAAACGACATGGCATTGCATTTGCTGGGTGAGCTGGAGGGGAACGCGACCTTGATGACGCTCACCCAATGGGAGCCGGAATTACTGTTTGAAGTGAAAGCCCGTCGCCTGAAATTGCTGCGCATGAAAGCCAGCCGAACCGAGTCGGACAAATCACGCTTGCATGGCGAGATGGAAAACCTGCTCGCCGGATTAGTGGCCCTCGACCCGGCACGGGCTGCGGTGCTGTGTGGTTAATCGATAACCCTATCCTGATAAAAAGAAAACCATGAAAGACCTTACCCTGCGTTATTACGACGCCGAAATGCGCTATCTGCGCGATGCAGCTAAAGAGTTTGCCCAAACTCACCCTGACCGGGCAGCGATGTTAGACCTGGATAAACCCGGTACGCCTGACCCTTACGTCGAACGCCTGTTTGAAGGCTTTGCCTTCTCCATGGGGCGATTGCGCGAAAAAATTGATGACGACTTGCCGGAGTTTACCGAAGGGCTGGTGAGCATGCTGTGGCCGCACTATCTACGCACTATTCCCTCGCTGTCGGTGGTGGCGCTGACCCCGGATGTTCCAGCGATGAAAATGGCTGAAATCGTGCCCGAAGGCATGGAAATCTATTCCCGCCCCATTGGGCCGAAGAATACCGTCTGCCAGTACCGAACTACACGCGATATGGTACTCAACCCGCTCGCCGTCTCAACCGTGGTGATGGCGACCGAACCAGACGGCCGTTCGGTGCTGCGTCTGCGACTGGCATGCAGCCCACAAGCTGACTGGTTGCAGGTGGACTTACGTCGCTTGTGTTTTTATCTGGCGGGAGAGGCGGCGGTCAGCAGTGCGTTACATCTGGCCCTGACCCGGCGTCAGGCCGCGCTCTATTTGCGTCTACCCAATCAGGTTGATCGAATAAAACTGGATGGTTGGTTTTCGCCCGGTGGCTTTGCAGACCAAGATTTGCTGTGGCCCAAAGGCGACAGCGCATTCAGCGGTTATCAGCTATTACTGGAATATTTCACTTTCCGCGAGAAGTTTATGTTCGTGCATCTGAACGGGCTGGAAACCGTGACGCTGCCAGCGGGTATTGCCTGGTTTGATATCGAAGTGGTGTTTGATTGTCAGTGGCAAAGTGATCTGCCGGTCAGGGATGACGCGCTTAACCTGCATTGTGTACCGGTGATTAACCTGTTCTCGCTGGAAGCTGACCCGTTAACCATCAATGGGCTGGAAAGTGAGTATATGCTGCGCCCGCGCCGCTTGCAGGATGGGCACACCGAAATTTACTCCATCGACGCTGTGACCGGTTCGCAACGGACATCCGATGCCACCTATGTTCCTTTTACCAGTTTTCGCCATCGTGGCGGAATGCAGCGACGTCATGCGCCGGAACGCTATTACCATACCCGCGTAAAACGAGGGGTGACCGGGCTGCATGATACCTGGTTGATCCTCGGCGGCCAGCAATGGGAAGCGGACCGATTGTTTACCCGCGAGGCGGTGTCACTGAAAATTACCGGTACCAATGGTCAGCTCCCGCGCAAAGCGTTACAGAGCACGTTGTTGGACCGCTGCGAAGCAGTGTTACAGACGCCGCTGAAAGTACGCAATCTCTGCAAGCCTACGTTACCCTCTTATCCCCCGGCGGAAGACCACTTCCAGTGGCGGGTACTGAGCCATCTGGGTTCAAGTTACCTCAACCTGATGAGCAGCGCACAGGTGCTACGCGGGACGCTGGAGCTGTACAACTGGCAAGGGGATGAACTGAATAATCGCCGTCTTGATGCCATTCAACAGGTGCAGCACCACCAGACGCAGCGTTTTGAAAAGGGCTTTCTGTTACGGGGTATCGACATTGAAGTGACACTGGATGGCAACGGCTTTACCGGCGAAGGCGACATTCATCTGTTTGGCGAGATGCTCAACCGTTTCTTTGCCCTTTACGCTGACATCCACTTGTTCAATCAGCTCACTCTTATCGTTCAGCCTGCCGGGAAATGTATCCGATGGAAAGAAAATCACAATCAGCGTCTGCCCGGCTAATCGAACAACTGTGGGATAAACTGCCGTATACCCAGTTTTATCGCTTCTGTCAGTTACTGGAGCAAAGCCAGCCGGATGCCCCGCCATTGGGTAGTCACTGGCAGGTCAGGCACGATCCGGTGCGTTTTCGTCCCCATCCGGGCATGGGGTTTCCGGCCAGTGAATTTAAACGGGTGGAAATACCCGCGCATCCACACCTGCCACCGACCATCCGCACCACCTTTATGGGACTGTATGGCGTGGAGTCGCCACTGCCTACTGCGTATATCGACGATATTACCCAGCGCCGCGAAGGGCATGAGGCGGTCAGCGACTTTCTGGACATTTTCAATCACCGACTGATCACGCAGTACTACCGCGTTTGGCGCAAGTACTCTTATCCGGCCAGTTTTTCACCCGGCGGCACCGATAAAACCTCTCGGTATCTGCTGAGCCTCTGTGGTCTGGGTATTGAGGGATGTGCACAGAATATCGCCACGCCGGTGTCTCGTTTTCTGGCACTGACTGGCATGATGCGCCTACCCACGCGCACCAGTGAAGGCATTATTGCGCTGGTTCAGTTGCTGGCACCGGAAACAGATGCCCACGTGATAGCGCATGACCGCTGCCGTATCCCCTTGCGCAATCCACTGGCCCTGAGCGCACGTCACCCCGCCAGCATGAGTAACAGCCCGGTAATGGGCAGTCACGCGGTGGATGTTAACAGTCAGGTATTGCTGAGATTGAAGACCGATAATCCCGATGAAGCCCGCGAGTGGCTACCCGGCGGGCAATTGCACACGGATTTAATGGCGTTATTGCAGGTGTATCTGGGGTCGCGGCTGCATGTGCGTTTACAACTGACGGTGTTACGCGCACTACTGCCTGACGCACAGCTCTCCTGCCAGCCGAAAAGCACCGGGATTCTGTTAGGCAGAACCGCCGTAATGCGGACACAGCGCGTCGCGTCAACCACACCCACCGACACTGAAATGATCACAATTAATCTGGGCCGCTATCAGCGTGTTCAGGAAAATCTTCACCGAAGGGACACCGATGAATATGGCGATTACCGCTGGTAAAACACGTTTTGCATTACTGATGCTGGTCATGATATCCACCCTGAGCGGATGTGGACTGACCCAGAAAGTGAGTGACGGCACTGTCGCCGTAACAAAATCCATTTTTTATAAGCAGGTGAAAACCCTGCATCTGGATATACAGGCGCGGGATGCGGTAAACAACAACGCGACCGGTGCCCCACTGGCCACGGTGGTGCGCATCTATCAGCTACAGGATCGCAAAACATTTGACGGTACCGATTATCCCTCATTATTTGCCGAGGACAGCCAGGCCATCAAAGCCGATTTACTTGCTGAAAAAGATATCCGTATTCGCCCGGGTGCTGCGGTGTCCATTGATATGCCGCTGGACGAAAAAGCGCAGTATGTGGCAGTCGCGGGTATGTTTCTGGCACCTGATATCGCTAACAACACCTGGCGGGTGGTGTTGAGCCGTGACGACCTCGACCCCGATAAGGCCCGTCAGATTGAACTGAATAATCATGGCATGACGCTGTTACCCCTGAAGGATAAGTAAGATGCCCCAGCCTTCTCTCTATGAAATGCTGTTCGGCAACGTCGCGGGTGAGCTTGACCTTCATCAGGTGAGCGAAACCAATCAGGTCGTCCTGTCGGTGCTCGACAATATGCAGCGCATTCTTAACTGCCGCGCCGGTACGCTCAGCCATCTGCCGGATTACGGCCTGCCAGACATGAGCAAAATCTTGCAAGGGATGCCCGGCACCGCCCATTCACTGCTGACCACGCTCTCTGACACCTTGCTGAAATATGAGCCACGGTTGAAAAGTCTCAATGTGGTGCTGCTACCCCAATCCACCCCGGGGCATTTGGAATATGGCATTGACGCCGAGCTAAAAGAGTTGGGGCTGGTGCACTTTGGCACCGCGTTTATGCCGGAAGGGCGGGTGCTGATACGTCATCTTAAACAACAACATTATCTCAATACGGGTGAGTCATCTTAACGCCTATTCAGGGAAGACAAACACATGATATCGAATACTGAGCGGACGGTTAAAACCGGCGGCGACCCGCGCCATTTTGCTGAATTTAGTGCCTTACGTGACGAAATCGGCAAATTACATCATCCTGCTCGCCCGGATGTTGATTGGGCGCGGGTCGAGCAGCTTTGTTTAGCGCTGTTTCGCCAGAACGGGGTTGAGTTGCAGACCACGGTAGATTTTACCCTGGCGCGGACTCACATCGCAGGACTGGCTGGGTTGTGTGAGGGGCTGGAGTTGCTGGCGGGCTTGCTGTCTCATCAATGGAGCGCATTGTGGCCACCGCAAACTCATGCCCGAGTGGCGTTACTGGCCTGGTTGAGTGACAGATTACAGCAAGTCTGGCGCACCATGACACTGTGCTATGGCGACCTGGCGCTGGTGTATAGGGCTGAACGTGCACTGGAGCAGCTATGTACTCAACTGCAAACTTTAGAACTCAAGCATCTGAGTAAATTGGATGGTGTTCGCCTGATGTTACATAACGCCGCACTGCGTCTGGAAAGTGCCGAGGCGAGTTCTGATACGCCAGTCCGGTTGAGGGTTCCGGCACGGCACCTCGGTATCACTGAATCACCAGTGCAACCCACATTTTCGTCTGCTGCAGTCAGTGAGCCACTGGTCTATATTGTTAACGAACCGGCGCCGCCGAGTGTTCAGGTGGCATTGTCCGCTCCGCCGCCGCGTTGGAAAGCGGGTCACGGTTTTGTTGCCGGGTTATCACTGATGGCGGTGTTAATGGTGGGCAGTTTTGTTATCTGGCAGTCATTGTCATCCCCTCAGCTGGAAGAGGTATTGTTAGCTCGCGCTGCGACTTTACCTGTGCCGTTAACAACTAAGTCAATGGATGAACTGAAGAATCAGGCCTCAGATATCGAGTGGGCGCGTCTGGCAGAACCGGTGTTGCAAGCCAGTGCGGCGCAGTTGGATCAACTGGCACAGTTACCGCCGTTATGGGCGCAACAGCAGGGTGATGCACTGTTAGCGCAGGCGCAACAGCTGTGGCCCGCTAATCCAGAGGTCAAACGGTTGAGTACGGTGTGGCAACAGCAACGAGAGAGTGGGGCTGCCCCATTGGTGGAGCTGAAACATTACGCGCTGGCGCAAGACCGCTTGCGGCAGTTGGCTGAGCGCTTGAACAGTCTGGATGAGAAAAAACGGGGATATATGACGGTCTCTGAACTGAAATCTGCCGTCTACGCTATCCAGCAGCCGCTGGCAAAAACCTTACCGCTGGAAGAGTTGCTGCGGCAGTATCAGGAGCAGTTAGCGTCAGGGCAAACCCCGCCTTCGGCACTGCGCCAACAGATAGACAGCCGATTTACCCAACTGCTGAACCGGTACGCGCTGCTGGCCTCATCCTCTAACGCTCAGTAAACCTTTATGGTGCCCGGACTCGGACAACCCGCGAAGCGGTGTTGAACGTCGCTTGCGACGGCCCCGAAGGGGTGAGTCCTGCTGGCAGGGCGAATAATCGAACGGCGTTCGATGGAGAGTCAAACGTCAGAAAGCAAAAAACCAGCTATTAAGCTGGTTTCTTTAAATATGGTGCCCGGACTCGGAATCGAACCAAGGACACGGGGATTTTCAATCCCCTGCTCTACCGACTGAGCTATCCGGGCAACGGGGCGCATTAAACCGTATTGGTGCCAAATCGTCAATGAGTTTCTGATATAAAGGCGGTTAGTTGCTCTATTTTCATGCAAAATAGTTAGAAAGGAGTAAAATTACCCGTTTTTACTATCACAGCTAGATATTTTATCTAATTGATTTATCGATTTTTTATTTTTTAGCTCATTAAATAACAATAGCTTAGATATTCACTAAATGTGCATTTTTATTGGTTGCTAAGGGTTGCCCCCATGGATGAAACATGCAACTATTGCGCAAAATTTAGCATTAGTATTCATGCTTATAGTCCATATCATTTTGAGAGTTCAAACAAGAGGCGGTCATGGCACTATTACACTCCCCAATGCATATTGAACGCCTTATGTGTCCTTTTTTCTCTTATATCCCTGCAAAGTCCCTTACTCCTTTTATGCGGTAAGGCTATCTGTGGCCCACTGTTAGGCATTATTAAAAATAGAGTAAATGCTCTGATTTTACTGATGTTTATTGGTTGGTGCTGAAACCAGCTCACCTATTACTCAGACTTACCTTTCCGCCGATGAAAGGCGTAGGTGTACAACATCAATTTACCGGCATTGCATTAGCGCTCAATACTATGCGATGTCATCTATATGCCTGAGTGGCAGCCTCATACCTGACCGTTTGAGAGTAAGTGATATGACACTATTAAAAATAGCAACAAGTGCCCGTCTGGCTTCTTATATAGAAACTCAGCGCGGTGTAGTGTACCTCAATCATACTGATTTTACTGATGTTGCCGCCGTGGTGATGTCGGTTGAAGATGCGAATGCCGGTATATTGTCAACACTGCATGACCTTGGTTTTGCTATTCCAACTTTTATTGCTGTGATGTCAGAGCAGAGGGTTTCTGCGGACTATTTGCCGTTAATTCAAGGGATCATCACGTTGGGTGAGGCAAATAAAGGGTTTTACAATGCTCAGGTGGAAGCTGCCGCCAGCGAATATCAAAGAAATCTATTACCACCTTTTTTCTCAACGTTAAAAAAATATGTCGAGATGAAAAACTCAACCTTTGCTTGTCCAGGGCATCAGGGGGGCGAGTTTTTCCGTAAGCATCCTGCCGGGCGTCAGTTTTTTGAGTTTTATGGCGAGACAATATTCCGTTCAGATATGTGCAATGCTGATGTCAAATTGGGCGATTTGCTTATCCATGAAGGTGCGGCAAAAGATGCGCAAAAATATGCGGCGAAGGTATTTAATGCAGATAAAACCTATTTTGTGCTGAATGGCACGTCGGCTGCGAATAAGGTGGTCACTAACGCCTTATTGACCCGTGGTGATTTGATATTGTTCGATCGCAATAACCATAAATCTAATCATCATGGCGCACTGATTCAGGCTGGAGCGACACCAGTCTATTTAGAAACGGCTCGTAACCCATTCGGATTTATTGGTGGTATTGATGCCCACTGTTTCGATGAAAGTTATTTACGCCAGCAGTTGCGTGAGGTCGCGCCTGAACGTGCGGAAGAGACACGGCCATTTAGATTGGCGATCATTCAGTTGGGCACTTATGATGGCACTGTCTATAATGCACGTCAGGTCATTGATAGTATTGGTCATTTATGTGATTACATTTTGTTTGATTCCGCGTGGGTTGGTTATGAGCAATTTATTCCGATGATGAAGGATTTCTCGCCGTTGTTGCTGGAACTAAATGAAAACGACCCTGGGATTATTGTGACTCAATCGGTGCACAAGCAGCAGGCTGGTTTTTCTCAGACCTCGCAAGTGCATAAAAAAGATAACCATATCAAAGGGCAAAAACGGCACTGCAATCATAAACGTTTTAATAATGCATTTATGTTGCATGCTTCGACCAGCCCATTCTATCCATTATTCGCTGCACTGGATGTTAATGCCAAAATACACTCTGGTGATAGCGGCCGCCGTATGTGGATGGATTGCGTGAAACTAGGTATCGAAACCCGTAAATCATTATTAGCGCGTTGTTCAATGCTGCGGCCTTTTATTCCTCCGATTGTCGGTGGTAAACAATGGCAAGATTACGATACTAATATCATCGCCAATGACGCGCGTTTCTTTAATTTTGTGCCCAATGAGGCTTGGCATGGATTTGAAGGATATAACCAAGATCAGTACTTGGTTGATCCTTGCAAATTGTTGCTGACGACGCCCGGCATTGATGCCAGCACTGGCCAATATACTGAGTTTGGTGTTCCGGCAGCAATATTAGCGACCTTTTTACGTGAAAATGGCATTGTGCCGGAAAAGTGCGATCTTAATTCAATCTTATTCCTGCTCACGCCAGCAGAAAATCCAGCAAAAATGGCACATCTGGTTGATATGTTGGTACAGTTTGAGCGCTACGTTGAGCAAGATGCACTACTTTGTGATGTGTTGCCGACGATATATCGTAAGAATGAAGTGCGCTATCGCGGCTACTCTTTACGCCAGTTATGCCAAGAGATGCATGACTTATATGTCAGTTTTGATGTTAAGCAGCTGCAAAAAGAGATGTTCCGCAAAGCGGGTTTTCCGCAGGTTGTCATGAACCCGCAAGATGCCAATATCCAGTTTATCCGCGATAATATCGAGCTGATTCCAATTGCTGAAGCAGAAGGACGTATTGCTGCTGAAGGTGCGTTGCCGTATCCGCCGGGTGTATTGTGTGTGGTGCCGGGCGAAGTATGGGGAGGGGCAGTGCAGCGCTATTTCCTGGCGCTGGAAGAGGGCATTAATTTACTACCGGGCTTTTCTCCAGAATTACAGGGCGTTTATATCGAAAAAGGTGATGTGGAGTGGCGGCGTATCTTTGGTTACGTTATTACTCAGTAATTGCAGTAAGCAATAAATAGACAGCCGATGAGTGTATTGGCTGTCCCGCCCACTATTTTTCGCTATCGGGTTAATCAGTAACCGAAATATCGGGCTAATAAAACGGCTCCGGAAATCAGCAATAAGATGTTTATTATTCGGATAAGTTGCTCGCGGTTGATCCCTAAACTGATTTTATTGGCGATAATTAGCCCAACCAACATGCCTGGTGCGAGCAGTAACACCATCCATAAAATGGATAAATCCATATAAACCCCGGCCAGAGTAAATAAAATGACTCGGGTTAGGGTGCTTAGACCAATGAGTGTCGTCTGAGTAATCCGTAAATTATCTTTGTTGGCTATTCGGCCTGATAAATAAATGGCATAGATAAACCCTCCACTACCAAATAGTGCACTAAAAATCCCCCCAATCAAGCCGAAAGGAATCGCTGCGATAGAGTTGAATTGCCCTTGTGGCTTGCGTCGGCTGAGTGAGTAGATTGCATATAAAATGACAAATAGACCCAGAGCCAATAATAAAATATCGGGTCGAGTACGCAGCAATATGGTTGCACCAATCAGACTGCCAATAATCATTAATGGCACCAGCCGTTTAAGCTCAGCAAGATCAGCGTGTCGACTATGGCGTGCGACATTGGTCATTGCTGCGAACATATCGACGATTGCCAATAGCGGTACAATCTTAGCGACAGGAATAAACAGTGCTAATACTGGGCTAGCAATTAACGCGGAACCAAATCCTGTGATGCCAAAAATAGTGTAGGCAACAACCATCGTGGAGAAAATTGCTACCATTTCGAAAACAGTAAGTCCAAAATCCATGTGCGCAGCCTGCGAGTGTAGGTAATAGAGTGATGATCGATACTATAAGCATTTTATTAAGAATGGTTGTTATTCAAATGTGCAATATTTTTCTGTGACCACAATTTTCCATAAAAAATGGCACGGTGAGTTGTGCCATTTGAGTTTTATTTATCAAGTCTCACTAAAACTAATAGCGGCGGTAGCTCTTCTGCGCGCTGTTCACTTTCACCAGATAACGGCGGGATTCACCGGATGGGTGCTTAGTGGTTAGCGTTTGGAATACATCACCCGGTGCCATATTGTTGATAATATTCACCGCTTGATTTTTATCGCTGTGGAATACTCGTAATACGCTGCCTGCACCACCATTATAAGAGGTAATAACGGCATAACGGCGTGAGGTTATATTTTGAATACCACCTAAATAGGTATTTTGCAAAATTGACAAATATGCTGTGCCTGCATCGATATTATTTGCTGGATCAAATAGATAACTGCGACTTGGCTGACCACCTTTGCCTTTCAATTTGAATACATCTCGCCCGGCAGTATGCTGAACGACTTGCATCAGGCCCAGCGCATCAGAGCCGCTGACAGCATAGGGGTTGAAGCTAGACTCTGTCTGCATGATTGCCAGAATCAGTGACTCTTCGACACCATATCGCTCAGCTGATTGCCGAACTAGTGGCAGATATTTATGAGCACGTTTATCCAGATGGTTTGGCACTAATTGCAAGGTTACCGACCAGATAACATGCAGACCAGAGGTGCGTTTTTGCATTCTGGTTTGCAGTAAATAATCAGCAAAATGGGCCGCCCGCCACTCCCAGCGAATCGGCTCGCCATTATTATCGAGCACCTGCCCATAGAGGAATGGCTCTTTACTGATCTGAATATCGTTAGCGTCAGAATAGAGATCAATCGAGCCTGGGTCATCGCCCATTAATAATGTTGTGATTATCGCCTGACGTAAGTGAGCCGCCGGATCGGTCGTGGCAATAGTTTCAACTGTAATAGTACCGGCATCGAAATTGATATGGCTGCGGGTTTTATACTGATCCGTATACTTAACGTAATCTTTCGGACCCGCGATTAAGACTTCTTTTAATCCCCAAATATTTTCAATGTCGTGGGCAAATTGGCCCATTAAAATCTCAAAACCGTTGGTGTCTTTGACAAAGGCTTCGCTATCTGCCTGATTTTTATTACCCGAGCAAGACACTAACAATGGTGCAATTACCAACAAAGCTAAAATTTTCTTCATCTTACAAGCCATATCTTGATGAGGAGTGGAGCCTACAAAGGCCCCACGTGGTTATTTACTCGGCGGAGTATAACCTTCAATATGAACGTCCTGCCCCTCGAACAAGAAGTTGACCATCTCTTGTTCCAGCAGTTTGCGGTCTGCCACATTCATCATGCTGAGTTTTTTCTCATTAATTAGCATGGTTTGTTTGGCTATCCATTGTGACCAGGCTTCTTTTGAGATTTCGTTATAAATACGTTTGCCTATTTCACCCGGATACAGCTGAAAATCCTGCCCCTCAGCATCCTTCTTTAAAAACGTGCAAAAAATCGTTCTGCTCATGCTAAATCCTCTTCTATGACTATCGTCAAATAAAGCAGTTTGGGTCGATGGTTGTGCTGCCCGTTATTGTTTTGCCAACTCTGTTTTTGCCAACATATGCAATAAACGCTCAACTGGGGCGGCCACTCCTACCGAAGGTGGCTGTGTTAAGTTATACCAGAGACCAGCACCATCATCCATGCATCCACGGGCTGATTCCACATTCAGCCACATCGGAACAATATCCAGATGGAAGTGGCTGAAGGTATGACGGAAAGCGGTCAATTGCTGCAAACCACTAGCCGAAATACCTCGTTGCTGTAACCAGCGCTCAAGTTCTTCTTGCTCCGCAAATTGCGGGAAACAAAATAGCCCGCCCCACAGGCCCACTGGTGGGCGCTGTTCAAGCCACGCTTGGGTGCCATTTTGCATCAACAGAAAATAGGCGGTTTTTTCCGGTATTGTTTGTTTGGGTTTTTTACCAGGGTAGCGTGCCCAACTGTGGTTAGCATAAGCCATGCAACCGATATTTAATGGGCAGAGTTCGCATTTGGGCTTAGAGCGGGTACAAACTATGGCACCTAAATCCATCATTGCCTGATTAAACTGGCCTACACCTTTAGCGGGGGTTACCTCTTCACTGATTTGCCACAACCGGCCTTCGACCTCCTTTTTACCGGGCCATCCCTCAACCGCATAACAACGTGCCAGCACTCGCTTAACGTTACCATCTAAAATTGGAAAATGCTGCCCTAAAGCGAGCGACAATATGGCACCGGCCGTTGAACGACCAATCCCCGGCAGTGCAAGGATCTCGTCAAAAGTAGTGGGAAACTCGCCCTGATGGCGTTCCACCACGGTTTGGGCTGCTTTATGTAGATTTCTGGCTCGGGCGTAGTAGCCCAGTCCAGTCCATAAATGCAGAACTTCATCCAGCGGCGCTGCTGCCAGAGCACGGATATCAGGGAAGCGCAGCATAAAGCGTTGGAAATAGGGGATCACCGTCGCAACCTGAGTCTGTTGCAACATAACTTCAGACAACCACACTTGATAAGGTGTTTTATCCAACTGCCACGGCAGTGTCTTGCGGCCAAAACGTTGGTACCAATCAAGTACCGCGTGCGCGAATTGTTGCGCTTGCATCATAAGCAGGTATCGATATCCGGCAGATAAATAAATAGGGCTGGATTGCAGCATAGAGTTCCAGCGCTGTAAACCCCCTTCGTACTTGAAACTACAGCGGTGTTAGCTGCACTCACTCACCCGAATCACTGACTTGAGTCAGCTCATCGGGATTCATTCATTGGCTGCCTTGCTGTAGCTCCAATTACTTTGGGGGATACCTTCGTACTTGAAACCACAGCGGTGTTAGCTGCACTCAATTTCCTGAATCACTGACGTGATTGAGCATATATACGTTATTTACTGCTTAATTTTGTACTTATGACGTCCATAGTTGATAAACTGGCGTATCTTTGCATAATGCGCATTCATATACGCAATTAACAGACAGAAAGCACCATGATAAATGACGTCATATCCCCGGAATTTGATGAAAACGGCCGCGCTATGCGCCGTATTCGTAGTTTTGTCCGCCGTCAGGGCCGCCTGACCAAGGGTCAACAACTGGCGCTGGATAGCTACTGGCCGGTGATGGGCGTGGAATATCAGGCAACGCCGGTTGATTTAAGCGCACTATTTGGCCGCGAAGCGCCAGTGGTCTTGGAGATCGGTTTCGGTATGGGCACTTCTCTGGTGACCATGGCGGCCAGTAATCCACAGCAGAACTTTCTGGGAATAGAAGTTCACTCTCCGGGGGTTGGTGCATGTCTTGGCTCAGCGCACGAAGCTGGCCTGAGTAACCTGCGGATCATGTGTCATGACGCCGTTGAAGTGCTGGAAAACATGATTCCGGATGCTTCATTGGATATGGTTCAGCTGTTTTTCCCCGACCCATGGCACAAAGCGCGCCATAATAAGCGCCGCATCGTCCAGACACCTTTTGTTGAACTGGTGAGAAGTAAATTAAAAGTGGGTGGCGTGTTCCATATGGCCACCGACTGGCAACATTATGCGGAACATATGCTGGAAGTGATGTCAGGTGTGAACGAATTCCACAACCTTTCAGAACAAAATGATTATGTACCTCGTCCGGACTCACGTCCGCTGACAAAATTTGAATTACGTGGCCAGCGTCTGGGACATGGCGTTTGGGATCTGATGTTTGAGAGGAAAGAATAATGGCTAATAATCGTAGTCGTCGCTTACGTAAGAAAATGCATATCGCTGAGTTTCAGGAATTAGGTTTCTCGGTAAAGTGGACCTTCCCTGAAGGTACAGGTGTTGATGTCATTGATGAAACTGTCGATGCTTTTATCGATGAAGTCATTGAAGCAAACGGCCTGGCATTTGATGGCAGTGGCTATTTACAGTGGGAAGGTCTGATTTGCTTGCAAGAGATCGGTCACTGCACTGATGAGCATCGTGCATTGGTTACTAAATGGCTGGAAGCTCGCAAGCTGAAAAATGTAGAAACCAGTGAGCTGTTTGACATCTGGTGGGATTAATCTTCCGTTTTAACGGCAGATAATGAATAAGGGCGCCTAAGCAGGCGCCTTTGTTTTTATCAGTTGCGATTAGCAGAAGCTATTATCGGGGTTTTATTGGGAGCATCGTGTTGGCAAAGGTTTTTGAGAAAGCGACAGTTTTAGATAATGCTCTACTAGCGGATATATTGCAGCAAGTTCACCCGCTGATTGGTCAGGGAAAAGTTGCTGACTATATTCCCGCGTTGGCTGAAGTCTCAGCTGACAAACTCGGTATTGCCGTCTGTACCGTTGATGGCAAGATATTTCAGGCCGGAGATGCCAATGAGCGATTCTCAATTCAATCGATTTCGAAAGTATTAAGCTTGACGCTGGCATTATCCCGTTATGGTGAGCAGGAGGTATGGCAGCGAGTTGGCAAAGAGCCATCCGGTCAGCCATTCAACTCACTGGTTCAGCTAGAGTTAGAAAAGGGTAAACCGCGCAATCCTTTTATTAATCCGGGGGCGCTGGTGGTGTGCGATATGCTGCAAAGCCGCCTGAGTGCACCGAAACAGCGGATGTTGGAGGTGGTACGTCAACTGGTGAGTGATGATAGCATCAGCTATGATTCTCGAGTCGCTCGCTCGGAGTTTGAGCATTCAGATCGTAATGCCGCCATCGCCTATTTGATGAAATCTTTCGGCAATTTCGAAAATGATGTGCTGACGGTACTTCAGACCTATTTTCACTACTGCGCCATGCGCTTGAGTTGTACCGAGCTGGCCCGCTGCTTTGTCTATCTGGCGAATCAGGGGCGCAGCATAGGTGGACATGATCCATTGATTACGCCGATGCAGGCGCGGCAAATCAACGCCCTGATGATTACTAGTGGCATGTATGATGGAGCAGGTGAATTTGCCTTTCGCGTGGGTATGCCAGGAAAATCTGGGGTGGGTGGTGGCATCATCGCCATTGTGCCAGATGAACTCTGTATTGCTGTTTGGTCACCTGAATTAGATAGCGCAGGGAACTCTCTCGCCGGAACCGCTGCCTTAGAGCTACTGGCACAGCGGATTGGTCGCTCCATTTTTTAAACCGTTTTTCAGGAGTCTTATGTTACATAAAATGAAAGCATTACGAACCGCAGGTTTGGCACTATTAATGCTGACCACCTGGCAGGCGCAGGCTGAATACCAGTGCAGCGTAAAGCCACAGGATGATGTAATTATCAGCCCGCAATCTGTCCAGATAGTGGGGGCTAGCGGCAATTTGCAGATTTCACCCGACGGTGATGTTATTCGTAATGGCAAAACATTGACGCTAACAGATGCACAGCGCCAACAGGCATTTCGCTATCAGACTGCATTGCGTAAAGATTTGCCTTGGATAGATCAGGGGGCGCAACAACGTCTGGAGAAAGCACGAGTCTCGTTAGATAAAGTGATTGTTAAAGAGCTGGGCAGCAATAGCAATGTGCGTAACCGCCTGACCACGCTTAATGATCAACTAAAGCAGCAGATGAGCCGTATCATTGAAAAGCGCAGTGATGGTTTAACCTTCCATCACCAGGCTATTGATCAAGTTGAGAAAGATGGCCGGCAACTGGTGCAACAAAGTATGGGCGGCGTATTGCAAGATAGCCTGAACGAGATGGGGGTCAAGCAAGCGACCAGCGGCGCGGGTAATAATCCGTTGCAGGCCATTATGGGCAATTTGGGCGGGCTACAGCAGGCCATTCAGAATGAGTGGAACAGCCAGGAGCAGGATTTCCAGCAATTTGGCCATGAAGTCTGTGGGCGGGTGACGGCATTGGAGCAGCAGCGTAAAGATCTACTCAACGCTTTGAATTAATATCTTGCTTCAGATTTTGCAGGTTCAGACTGGGGATGCCATCTGAACCTGTTTTCTATCCATTAGCGTTATAAAAATAGCTCTAACAGTGAGTTAAGGAATAGTTTTCCTTTCTCGGTTATCTGCCAGTACTCCTCGGTTTCAATTAAATACTCTTTTGCTAATGCCTCATCCAATTGCGGGCGGATGGTGCTTTCAGCCAAACCAGTAAAGTGGTAGAAATCCGCGCGTGGCGCAGCTTCTAGCAGGCGGAACCGGTTCATAAAGAACTCAAAAGGCCGATCGGCGGTTTCCACTTCATATCTCTTATCCAGGTATTTACCCTGCATAAAACCACGGGGATGCTTGGTCTTTATCGTGCGTAAAATTCGCCCATCGCTGAAGGTTATTTTACCGTGCGCACCACAACCAATGCCCAAATAATCGCCAAAGCGCCAGTAGTTAAGGTTGTGTTGGCATTGATAGCCCGGTTTGGCATAGGCCGAGGTTTCGTACTGCTGATACCCAGCAGCACTGAGCAGCTGATGGCCTTGTTGGAAAATATCCCACAGTGCATCATCGTCTGGCAGAATTGGTGGGCGTGAACTGAAACCGGTATTCGGCTCGATAGTCAGTTGATACCAAGAGAGGTGAGGCGGATTCAGTGCAATCGCCTGACGTAAGTCGCTCAGCGCCTGCTCTAATGTCTGGTCGGGTAGGCCATGCATCAAATCCAGATTAAAGCTGCGCAACTCCAATGAGGTTGCCAGCTCTGCGGCACGTTTAGCCTCCTCTGGCCCATGGATTCGCCCAAGGCGCGTCAACTTCTCTGCGCTAAAACTTTGCACCCCAATAGAGATGCGATTGATACCGGCGCGTTGATAACCGCTGAAGCGATCAGCTTCGACTGCTCCGGGGTTAGCTTCCATGGTAATTTCAGCATCAAATGCTACGGGCAATCTGGCGCGGACACCATCGAGCAACTGTTGCATTGCCTCGGCACTGAGCAAACTTGGGGTGCCACCGCCAATAAAGATAGTGCTGATTTCACGCCCACTGACCAGCGGCGCGTCTATATCAAGGTCCGCCAATAAGTGCTCTACATACTCCTGATGGGGTACATCGCCTTTCAGCGCATGGGAGTTAAAGTCGCAGTAAGGACACTTCTGTACACACCAGGGAATATGAATGTAGAGGCTGAGCGGAGGTAATTTAAGCATTGCGCAGTGCATCCAACATCATTTTCAGGGCTTGACCACGATGAGATACCGCATGTTTCTCTTCGCGGGTCAATTCTGCTGCGGTTTTGCCCAGCTCAGGGAGATAGAAAATAGGGTCATAGCCAAATCCGGCACTACCCGCAGGCTGACGGGCAATCACGCCAGGCCATTGACCGTGAAACACCAGCGGCGTTGGATCATCACCATGGCGCATATAAACCAGTACGCAATGGAATTGAGCACTGCGCTGTTCGTCGGGAATATTTTTCAGTGTTACCAGCAGCTTATCGAGGTTCTGTTGATCACTGGCATCAGCCCCCGCAAAACGTGCGGAGTAAATTCCCGGCGCACCACCCAAAGCATCAACAGCTAAACCTGAGTCATCGGCGATGGCTGGCAAACCGGTTGTCTGTGCGGCATGGCGCGCTTTTAATATGGCATTTTCAATAAAAGTTAAGCCAGTTTCTTCGACAGACTCAACGCCCAGATCGGTTTGTGCGACGACATCTAAGCCGAAATCAGCGAGCAGACTTGCCAGCTCACGCACTTTTCCGGGGTTGCCGGTAGCTAATACTATTTTTTGCATGAATGAATCCTGAATTTTTAGCTGATACTACTTGGCTGAGACTTAATGGCCTGACGGGGAAGTATCACTCAAGCAGTACCGCAACTTCTGGCGGTATCTGTTGCGGATTGACGATTTTAATCTGCTTATGTCGCCCCAACTCGCCCTTTTCGATAATCACCTGACTTTTCGCTACCCGGAACTGTTTAGCGATAAATTTGATTAAGTGGGCATTGGCTTGCCCATCAACGGGCGGGGCAGTAATGGCGACTTTCAATTCATCGCCATGTAAACCGACTATCTGATCACGGCTGGCTTTCGGCTGAATATATAGCCTGAGCACCAGCCCGTCCAGCAAGGATGTTGCTGCACTCACAGCATAACCCAAAGCTCGCCCAACATATCCATACCTAAGAAATTGATCAGATACAGAATAAGGATAACTACCATCGCTGAGAAATCGATACCGCCCATGGCGGGTAAGATGCGACGAATTGGTGCCATTAAAGGCTCTGTTAGCTGATAAAGCAGATAATCCATCGGGCTGCGGCCCTGACTGACCCAGCTCATTAGCGCGCGAATAATCATGATCCAGAAAATCAGATAACCTGCGGCTTTAAACAGGGCAATAACCCCAAACAGTAAATTATAAGGGCTGAGGGATATCGAGCCGCTGCCAATCAGCAATAGCAGTGGGAACTTAATGGTCATCAACAAGTACGCTAACAGCAATGACGCGCTGTCGATTGGCCCTAGCGACGGGATAATCCGGCGCAGCGGCCCCACTATTGGCTGGGTTATTTTCACCACAAATTGTGAAAACGGATTGTAGAAATCGCTGTGAACCCACTGCATCCAGATGCGCAACAGCAGTACCATCACATACAGGTCAATGACCGTTTTGGCCAGAAAAGTCAGCGTTAGCATGAGTTGCTTTCGTCCTTAATATTAGATATTCGCGTACATTACCGGCCCCTATCTTAACGAGAAAGTGTCAGAGCCAGTGTCGGTTTTTGTAAATATTGTCGTTGTTAGAACAGCTTTTCCATCTCTTTCGCTCGCGAAATAGCTGCTTGCATAGCAGCGGCGACGGTTTCAGCCAAGTGTTGCTCACTAAATACCCGAATGGCTTCTGCTGTGGTCCCACCTTTAGACGTCACTTGCTGACGCAGTGTTGAGATAGGTAGTTGCGGGTTGGCTTCCACCAGCGCAGTGGCGCCAGAAGCGGCTTGTTGTACCAGCAGACGGGCGGTTTCACTGTCAAAACCTAACCGCTCAGCTTCTTGCTGCATCGCTTCCATAAATAGGAAAAAATAGGCGGGTGCACTACCCGCAGCGGCAATCACGCTATTGATGCCATTTTCATCATCTACCCAACAAACTCTACCCACTGAACTCATCAGTGCGGTAGTGAAATCTCGATCACCCTGCGAAACCTGTTCTGGAGCATATAAGCCGCTCATCCCTTTCCCAATCAGTGATGGGGTATTGGGCATAATACGCACCAGATTGAGTCTATCGCCCAATAATGCATAAAAGCGCGAAACCAGAACACCAGCAGCAATGGAAAGTACCAGTTTATCGGTGAAGTCGACATTTTCCTGCAACGGCTGACATACATCGGCCATTAACTGCGGCTTAACCGCCAGGATAACCACGTCGGCCCTCTGTGCCTCGGCGATATTATCATCGCTACTGATAACACCAAACTCAGCGGCCAGAGCGTCACGATTCTTACCTGAAGGCGCACAGACGCTGATTTTTTTTGCGGGATAACCACCGGCAACCAAACCTGCGATAATCGCGCGAGCCATATTGCCCGCGCCAATGAATGTAATGTGGCGATGTTGCATTGAATTCTCCTATACCCTTCGTACTTGGAGCCGCAGCGGTGTTAACTGCGCTCACTCACCCGAATCACTTACTGATGTAAGCTCATCGGGACTCATTCGCTTGTTGCCTTGCTGCAACGCCAATAACTTTGGGTAACCTGTTTCGTACTTGGAGCCGCAGCGGTGTTAACTGCGCTCACTCACCCGAATCACTTACTGATGTAAGCTCATCGGGACTCATTCGCTTGTTGCCTTGCTGCAACTCCAATAACTTTGGGTAACCTGTTTCGTACTTGGAGCCGCAGCGGTAGCTGTGCTCACTGGTACTCTGGGTGTTTACGCGCGGGCACCAAAAATGGCGGTGCCAATACGCACTAATGTACTGCCGGCAGCAATAGCTGCGGGCATATCATCTGTCATACCCATAGAAAGCGTATCCATCTGAGGATACTGGGCTTTTAAAGTCAAGAAAGCCTGATTCATTTGCTCAAATACCGCCAGTTGTCGCTGATAATCAGCTTCAGGGGCCGGAATGGCCATCAGCCCGCGTAAATGCAAATTAGGTAGTTCGCTAATATTGGCTGCCAACGCCGGCAATTCCGCTAAAGTAATTCCTGATTTGCTCTGCTCATCACTGATATTGACCTGAATCAGGACGTTTAGTGCGGGCAGCTCTGCTGGGCGCTGGGCACTCAAGCGCTGTGCTATTTTTAGCCGATCAACGGTATGGCACCAGGCGAAATTTTCTGCCACTAAGCGGCTTTTATTGGATTGCAGCGGGCCAATAAAGTGCCATTCAAGAGGATGGTTATAGGGCTTATTCGCGAAATAGTGGATTTTATCCACCCCTTCCTGCACATAGTTTTCACCAAAGGCATATTGCCCAGCGGCAATAGCTTCTTCGATAGCGGTCACAGGTTTGGTTTTACTCACTGCAAGCAAGGTAACTTCTTCTGGAGAGCGTGCGCAACTACGTGAAACAGTTGCGATCCGCGCTCTGACATCCTGTAGATTCTGCTCAATTGTGCTCATATGGACCCAGGAGTTTGATATGGATTTCACCAGTCTGGATGATAAAAACTCAGAGCCGGATAACCCGGCATCTAACGGTATAGCCGCCAGATGCATTGATTTAGAAAATCCCGAACCTACCAATGATGGTTTCGACGAACAGGATTTCGCTAATAAGGTGGTGGCTAGTGTAAATCATAATGCGTCAGATCTGCACCTTTGTACTGGTTATCACCCGGTATTACGCATTGATGGTGAATTGAAAACCTTTACTCACTGGCCACGAGTTAATGCTGGTTGGCTCAATGGGTTAAGTCAGCACTTATTGAGTGAGACGCAGCAAAGGCGCTTGCAACACACAGGGCAGGTGGATTGCGCCTACACCACAGTGGCGGGCCAAAGGTTACGCGCTAATATTTTTCAGCAACGGCAGGGGCAATCAATTGCTTTTCGTATTATCTCTACGCTCTGTCCGTCGCTGGCTGAATTAGACGCCCCAGACATCATTAGCCAACTTATTGAGCAAGAGAATGGATTGATTCTGGTGACTGGTGCCACAGGTAGCGGTAAATCCACTACATTGAGTGCAATGATCAGTGCCATTAATCAGCAACAGGCTCGCCATATCATCACACTTGAAGATCCGATCGAGTTTATTCATACCAGCCAATCATGTTTGATCCAGCAGCGGGAGTTGGGCAGTCATACCCACTCTTTTGGCAGCGCCTTGAGTGCAGCCCTACGACAAGATCCCGATATCATCCTGCTGGGGGAGTTACGGGATCAGGAGACGATCAGGTTAGCGCTGACGGCCGCTGAGACCGGGCATCTGGTATTGGCGACACTGCATACCCGCACCGCCACTCAGGCAATAGATCGGCTGGTGGATGTTTTCCCGGCGGCAGAGAAAACCGTTATCCAGGCGCAGCTAGCGGCTAGCTTGCGGGCTGTTATCGCGCAAAAGCTGTGTCAAAAGAGTGGGGGTGGGCGTATTGCAGTGTTTGAAATACTGACGCAGACCACCGCTGGCAGTCATTTGATACGCGAAGGTAAAACCTACCAGCTACCGACAGTAATACAGTCCGGCGGACAATGGGGAATGCAGACCTTTGAGCAGAGTATCGCGCAGCGACAGCAAGAGGGAACTTTGGCGAATGAGAACTGAATACCTGGCCACTGATGGGCAGAGTAAAGAGAGCCGCTAACACAGTAGCGGCTCCGAGTACGAAGGGGAACCTAGGCTGCGGGGATCTGCTGGGTAATACAGTGAATATTGCCCCCCCCTAGCAGGATCTCGCGGGCAGGAACACCGACAATCGCGTAGTCAGGGAACATCTGCTGCAATAGATCCTGTGCCAACCCGTCAGTGCGGCTATCTAGCAGAGGATAAATAATCTGCTGGTTACTGATCAGGAAGTTGACGTAAGAGCCAGCAAGTCGCTCGCCAGCGGTGCGTGGCACGGCATCGCTGGACAGCACATCGAAAGTCTCTTCTTCGGTGTTATACAGCGGGCCAGGAGCGGGTAACTTCCAGATTTTCAGCTTACGACCTTTGGCATCGACGGCATTAGATAGCACATCAAAAGCAGCAACAGAACGTGCGTACTGCGGATCCTGTTGATCGTCGGTCCAATGCAGGGCGACTTCACCGGGGCGGACAAAGCAGCACATATTGTCGATGTGACCATCAGTCTCATCGTTATAAACGCCGTCCTGCAACCAGATGAAATGTGTGACGCCAAGATATTCACGCAACAACTGCTCAATCTGCGCCTGATTCAGATGTGGATTGCGGTTTAGGTTTAGCAAGCATTCAGCAGTGGTCAGCAAAGTACCTTCGCCATCGGTATGAATGGAGCCACCTTCTAGCACCAACGGAGCGCGGTAATGAGCATTCTTCAGGAAGTCACTCACCTGAGTGGCAACTTTTTCATCTTGCTGCCAGTCGCTATACAAGCCGCCGTTAAGGCCGCCCCAAGCGTTGAACTGCCAGTCAACAGCCCGGCGTTCACCAGCACCGTTGATAACCATGGTCGGGCCGGTATCACGCATCCAGGCATCATCGCTGGCCATTTCTACCAAGCTGACACTGGCTGGCATGGTGGCTTTAGCCTGCGCCATAAACTCAGCAGGTACGCCCATAAATACCGGCGTAGTGCGGCTGATGGCTTCGGCCACTTTGGCAAATGTCTGCTGAGCAGGGATACCTTTACCGCGCCAGTTATCCTGGCGATAGGGCCACAGCATCCAGACGGCATCTTGCTTCGCCCATTCGGCAGGCATAAAGAAGCCATCCTGTTGTGGCGTACCGGATAGTGCTTGTGAGGCAGGGTTTGGTAAAACCGCGCTTTGTACAATCGTGTCTTGTGCAGACATAAATTATCTCCGGGTCTTGCCGTCAGAAGTAGCTAATGCCTGATACATTTCCGGGCGGCGATCGCGGAACAAGCCCCATGACGCGCGCTGTGCTGCTATCTCCTGCAAATCAAACTCATGCAGCAAAATGGCCTCATCAGTTTTGTTCGCCTGAGCCAGCAGGGCACCGGTTTGGTCTGCAATAAAGGAAGAGCCGTAGAAGGTCATTTCCAGGCCATCAATAAACTTACTCTTCTCAGTGCCGATGCGGTTAGAAGCAATCACTGGCACCAGATTCGCGGCAGCATGACCTTGCTGGACACGGGTCCAGTGTGGCTGACTATCGATTTCAGGGTAAGCCGGTTCAGAACCGATGGCCGTTGGGTAGAAGATAATTTCTGCGCCGAGCAGTGCCAGACTACGGGCGGTTTCTGGGAACCACTGATCCCAGCAAATGCCCACACCAACTTTGGCATAGCGGGTCTGCCAGACTTTAAAACCGGTGTCGCCTGGGATAAAGAACTGTTTTTCCTGATAGGCCGGGCCATTTGGAATGTGAGTTTTACGGTACACATCCAAAACAGCGCCATCAGCATCAATCATGACCAGCGAGTTGTAATAGGCATTATTGGCTTTCTCAAAGAAACTCAGTGGCAATACCACTTGCAGTTCGGCTGCCAGCTTAGAAAAGTGTTTGATCAATGGACTATTATCCAGCTCTTGGGCCAGTGCATAGTGTTCTGGGCTTTGATCAATACAGAAATAAGGCGCGGCAAACAGTTCCTGAATCAGGATTATCTGTGCGCCCTTGGCGTGTGCCTGACGTACCAGTTTCTCGGCATTTTCAATGTTCTTAGGCAGGTCCCAAGAACAGGCCATTTGAGTCGCAGCAACAGTTACTTTTGTCATGAGAAAACCTCAATAAATGTAAAAAACACCCGCGTGGGGTGTGCAATATTTTGAGCCGCTGATTGGCATAAAGAGAGTATACAATTCCGTGGGCGCAGGTGCCATGATATGCGTGGATCACCCAATCAGAACATGGAAACAGCCGGTAAGAACAGCCTTTGGCAAATAAAAATAGCTTATTTAGCCAGGCTGTTCATCAAACCAACTTTCTAGAATAATGACCGCAGAAGCGGCGTCGACACTGCCTTTGTCCAGTGCGCGATAGCCGCCACTGTCAAACAAATTGGCGCGCGCCTCGACAGTGCTGAGGCGTTCATCCTGTAAGGCTATTTGTACACCAAAGCGGCCATGTAGGCGGTTGGCGAACCGACGCGCACGAGCGGTCAGTGGCTGTTCGGTGCCATCCATATTTAGCGGTAACCCGACCACCACCAAATCAGGTTGCCACTCTTTCAGCAGCTTTTCGACCTTCTGCCAGTCCGGTGTGCCGTCCTGAGCTTTAAATGAGGTCAGTGCTCTGGCGGTACCGGTGACTTCCTGACCAATAGCTACGCCGATACTTTTGGTGCCAAAATCAAAGGCGACAATAGTGCGATTAGCCATTAAGCGTGTCCTGCTTGCGGGGCAATATTAAAAATATTGATACCCAACTTGTTGGCAGCCGCTTGCCAGCGCTCAGCAATCGGGGTATGGAACAGGATCTCGGTATCCGCCTCAATAGTCAGCCACGTGTTATCCAGCAACTCCTGCTCTAGCTGCCCCTGCTGCCAGCCCGCATAACCGAGTGCCACCAGTAGATTTTTAGGCTGCTCTGGTGTGCCAAAGGTCTCCAACACATCTTTGGAGGTGGTTATCATGGTATCGGGTGAAATTGGGATACTGGAACCGAAACCTTCCTGTGGCGAATGCAGAATAAATCCGCGATCTTCTGCCAGCGGCCCACCAGCTAATACCGGTTTATCCAGACGTATAGCAGGATCGCGTGGTGAAGGGCTGATTTTCAGTTTTTTAAGCACAGTTTCTACCGTGAACTGTTCCATCGGCCGATTAATCACCAAACCCATGGCTCCCTCTTCGTTATGCTCACAAATATAGATAACCGAGCGCATAAATTGAGGGTCCTGAAGTGACGGCATAGCGATAAGAAAATGATGCTGTAAATTCATTATGTTATATAGAAGATTCGCTGAGTTAAGGGGTGAATTGGTGTCAGTATGCGGATAAATGATGATAAAGTCACGACCCCCTTCGCCCTTGAAGCCGCAGGGGTGTTGGCTGCGCTCACTTACCCGAATCACTTACTGGAGTAAGCTCATCGGGATTCGTTCCCTTGCCGCCTACCTGCAACGCCAATGGCTTTGGGGGGGTATCCTTCGCCCTTGAAGCCGCAGGGGTGTTGGCTGCGCTCACTTACCCGAATCACTTACTGGAGTAAGCTCATCGGGATTCGTTCCCTTGCCGCCTACCTGCAACGCCAATGGCTTTGGGGGGGTATCCTTCGCCCTTGAAGCCGCAGGGGTGTTGGCTGCGCTCACTTACCCGAATCACTTACTGGAGTAAGCTCATCGGGATTCGTTCCCTTGCCGCCTACCTGCAACGCCAATGGCTTTGGGGGGGTATCCTTCGCCCTTGAAGCCGCAGGGGTGTTGGCTGCGCTCACTTACCCGAATCACTTACTGGAGTAAGCTCATCGGGATTCGCTCCCTTGCCGCCTACCTGCAACGCCAATGGCTTTGGGGGTATCCTTCGCCCTTGAAGCCGCAGGGGTGTTGGCTGCGACTCCAGGTTTATGGGCGGGGTATCCGGCTTACTTATTCGCCAACCGAACTTCAATTGCATCCATCAACATACCGGTAATCGATACATCCGAGAAGGCGGCTTCAATTTCACGTATGCAGGTTGGGCTGGTGACGTTAATCTCAGTCAGGCGATCGCCGATAATATCCAAGCCGACAAAAATTAAGCCTTTTTGCTTCAATACTGGGGCGACTGCACGGGCAATCTTCCAATCACTCTCACTGAGTGGACGAGCTTCGCCACGACCACCTGCGGCCAGATTACCACGGGTTTCACCCTGCGCTGGAATACGTGCCAGGCAATAAGGCACCGGTTCGCCGTCAACTACCAAGACACGTTTGTCACCCTCTTTAATGGCCGGCAGGAAGTTCTGCGCCATGCAGAATCGGCTACCCAACTCGGTCAGTGTCTCAATGATAACTGACAGGTTAGGATCATCTTGCTTCACGCGAAAAATTGAGGTGCCACCCATGCCATCCAGTGGTTTCAAGATGATATCACCGTGTTCCTGATGGAATTTACGGATATGATCTTTACTGCGGCTAACCAGTGTGTCCGGCGTCAAGTCAGCGAACCAGGCGGTAAACAACTTCTCGTTGCAGTCGCGCAGGCTCTGCGGCTTATTCACCACCAAGGTACCTTTATCTTCCGCACGTTCCAGAATATAGGTGGCATAGATGAATTCGGTATCAAAGGGGGGATCTTTGCGCATCAGGATGACATCAAGATCATGCAATGGCAGGTCTTGCTCTGCACCAAAACTGAACCAGTGGTCTTTATCCTGCTCCACACTCAGCAGGCGGGTGCGGGCGCGGCCATCGCCGCCACGCATATAGAGGTCACCCATCTCCATGTAATGCAGTTCCCAACCACGGCGCTGTGCTTCCAATAGCATGGCGAAGCTGGAGTCTTTCTTGATATTAATGGACGTGATGGGGTCCATTACGATGCCGAGCTTGATCATTATTCTCTCCTAATGGGAACGAATTTTATCCCAGATCGCCAAATCGCACCTGTAAAGCGGTGATTGCGGTAAGGGCAGTAGTTTCGGTACGCAGAACTCGCGGCCCCAGCAGAATATCAGTAAATCCAAGGCGCGAGGTCATGGTAATTTCATCGGCGGAAAGGCCGCCTTCTGGGCCAATCAATAATCGCACTTTATTGAGCGACGGGGGAGGGTATTAATGCTGTTGCTGGCACGGGGATGCAGATTCAGCTTCAGGCTGTCATCTTGCTCTGCGCACCAATCGGCTAACTGCATTGCAGCACGGATTTCAGGAATAGTATTGCGCCCGCACTGCTCGCAGGCGGCGATAGCAATTTTCTGCCACTGCTGGATTTTTTTCGCCAGACGCTCACCATCCAACTTTACGCCGCAGCGCTCAGAAAACAGCGGAGTAATGACATTGACCCCCAGTTCAATGGATTTCTGAACAGTAAACTCCATTTTTTCGCCACGGGAAATCACCTGACCTAGATGCAGGTTCAGTGGTGATTCGCGGTCTTCCAACTGCCCTTCGGCAAGGCGAACTACCAGACTTTTTTTATCTGCCCGGATGATTTTTGCGTCGAAAACCTGATTGCTGCCATCAAATAGTTGTAGGCTTTGCCCCTCCGCCATCCGGAGCACGCGGCCTACGTGATTGGCGGCTTCATCACTCAGCGCCAGTTCGCTATTCGCCTGCAAGGGTTGCGGATGATAAATGCGGGGTATACGCATGGGTTGCCCTAACTCCTGAAACGAAAACATACCGCGCGGCTGATTGAGCTGCGCGAAATAAATTAGTGCCTAAGGATACCAGAGGCAGGGAAACATCAGCCAATCGAAAATATCGCCCATACCGCAATCCTATTTATGAGGCGCATACGGGATTCGGATTGATTGACCAATATACTAGATTAGCCCTTTCGCTGCTGGCAAGCCCGTTGTACATAAGGGTTATGATTCCCTTGGACTTTCGCTACTCGCTCGTCGCGCAAGCACTCCCAATCTGTCACCGGATATTGGCGATCCCAAACAGCAAACAGTTTGCTTTGCTGGCTGGAAAGTCGCAGTTGATACTGCTCGCTCATATAGAAGTAGGTCCGCGCGATCGCCCCGCGAGCACGAGCAGGTGGCTCCGCGACCTTACTCTTAAAATCAACTTTCATCTCACACTGACCGTATTGACCGTTGCCGCCATTCCATTGGGAATACATGAAGTTATTGCGATCACCATTCACTTCGCCAATGGCTGGTTGCAGATTATGTAAATCTGTCTCTATCTGGCGGTAGACCGGATCTTTAGCGCAGTTTTTACGGCCGCCTTGCTGCCAGCACTGACGCTGATGACCAAATTGCCAGGCCGGAACCACATGTTCCCACTCAATTCGCGCGGCTCGTTGGGCATTTTTTCTGGCTTGATAACCGCAGCTTTTCAGGTCAGGTAGCCCTTTTTTACCTTGCCAGTCAATCTTGCAGCCACAGTAAAAACTGCCGGGTGCATCTTGGTTAATTTTCGCGGCGACCGCTTTGGCCTGAGTGAAGTTATTGATGCTTTGACTGTAGACCGTCAGGGGTAGCAAAGGGGAGGATAAAACCAGCAGGAACAGAAAGTTGCGTAACATATCTCAAAACAGCCCGGTGATGAAAAGCAGGCAGGTTATCGATATTATTTATGGATGGCAAGTTAACGCGCTGTTTTATAACAAGTAACGTAAAGTTCTAACAGCTTTTTACCGTGATAAATTGTAGTTTTTCACCGCACTGACGACAGCGGTACTCACTCTCTCCGCGCTGTACTTTATTGTGGCGGCGAATGGTTAAGGCGTGCTGCTGGCATTTACATTGATAATTGAAGCTCTTGCTGCGCACCGAGGCCACTTCAAACTGATGAGTACGGCTGGCCGAAACTTGCAGCACTTGCTCCATCATCCAGCGCCACTCCTTACCATGGGGGGCCACTCGGCCAAACTGGCGATAAACCAGCAGGTGGGCCAGTTCATGGGGCACCACTTCATCTATAAATGGCTGTTGATTTTCCAGCAATAAAACGGGATTTAGGCGAATTTCGAAGGTTTGCAGATAGGCACTGCCCGCGCTAGTACCACGTTGATAATAATTGATTTTTGGCTCCGGATAAGCGGTGCCAAGGTGCTGATTCGCCAGCTGCAATTTGTCGCGTAGACAGCGCATAACGGCTTGCTGTAACGCGATGGGGATTCTTAGTGCACTCATATGGCGGAAGAATAAAACGGCAGATAACCAGATGCAAGCCAGTAGATGGGGCTAATTTCCCCTTCAGTTCGCTCGAAGGGGATTATCGGCGATAACTCGGCGGCAAAAGAAACCCCGCAGCGCGGGGTTTCAGACTACTGACAAAGTTGATAAGCGGGGAAATGTGCCGAATGGGTCGTAACGGCGTGAGTCGTCGGAGCGCCCATCGGTGCAGTCGCCCCGCCAGTTTCGGAGTGACAAAATAGGTTTGTCATCAACCTCAAACCCCGCAGCGCGGGGTTTTTACCGTGCGATTCTGGTGGGCTAAAACTTATTTCAGGCCCGCAGCATCACGCAATATTGCGGCTTTGTCGGTTTTTTCCCAAGGGAACTCTTCGCGACCAAAGTGACCATAGGCGGCGGTAGCTTGATAGATTGGGTGTAACAGATCCAGCATTTGGATCAGGCCATAAGGGCGCAGCTCGAAGAACTCACGTACCAGTGTAATGAGTCTCTCTTCAGAGACTTTCCCTGTGCCGAATGTTTCTACCATGATGGAGGTAGGCTCTGCCACACCAATGGCGTAGGAGACCTGAATTTCACAACGGTCAGCCAGACCAGCCGCAACGATATTCTTCGCCACATAGCGGGCGGCATAAGCTGCTGAGCGGTCAACTTTAGAGGGATCTTTACCTGAGAATGCACCGCCACCATGACGCGCCATGCCGCCGTAGGTATCAACGATGATTTTACGCCCGGTCAAACCACAGTCACCCATTGGGCCACCGATAACAAAACGACCCGTCGGGTTGATATGATATTTGGTGCTTGCAGTGAGCCACTCGGCAGGCAGAACCGGTTTGATGATCTCTTCCATCACCGCTTCTTGTAAGTCTGTCAGACGGATATCTTCTGAATGCTGAGTTGATAGTACTACCGCATCAATACCAACAATTTTGCCATCGTCATACTGGAAGGTCACCTGGCTTTTTGCATCTGGGCGCAGCCATGGCAAGGTGCCATTTTTACGCACCGCTGCCTGGCGCTCAACCAAACGGTGAGCATAGGTAATGGGGGCTGGCATCAAGACACTAGTTTCGTTAGTGGCATAGCCAAACATCAGGCCCTGGTCACCCGCGCCTTGTTCCAGTGGATCTGCACGGTCAACACCTTGATTAATATCAGGAGATTGCTTACCGATTGCGCTTAAAACGGCACAGGAGTTAGCGTCAAAACCCATCTCAGAATTGACATAACCGATTTCGCGTACTGTACGACGGGTGATCTCTTCGATATCTACCCATGCGTTAGTGGTGACTTCACCGCCAACCAATACCATACCCGTTTTGACATAGGTCTCGCAGGCAACACGTGCTTTGGGGTCTTGCTCAAGAATTGCGTCGAGGACGGCGTCTGAAATCTGATCAGCAATTTTGTCCGGGTGCCCTTCAGAGACCGATTCCGACGTAAATAAGTGTTTAGCCATTATCTTCTTTACCTTGAATACAAGTGAAATGTCACTGCATAGCGTGTGAGCCCAACAGCATAAAGCCGCGTTTGCGCTGACTTTTTGCGATTTTGCTCCGAATCACGCCCCTTTAGGCAAAGCCTTTAGCAGTCTATCAATTGAGAAACCGTTAGCGTTGATAACGTAACGGGAATTATAGCAATTTAAGTCTATGGATGTATTAACATCTAGACGTCTATTTTAGGCCAGATTTTATCCTTAATGCCAGCGCTTTTTACATCAAGATATTTCTTATTTCGGTTGCCCTTCAGTTTATTTACCGCTTGATACAGTTACAGATCATTTTCATTTTGCATTTTACTTGCGTTATCGGTATAAACTGCGCGCGCAGCTTATTTGATACGCAATGATGAAGATGGCAGAAGATGACATTAGCTCATTGCTCGATTTTTAGTGTTTTACCCTCGCTGAGGGCGCTCAATATTGATGAGCGCTTAATGGTAGGTGGGCACTTCAATGGCAGCGTCATCAAACTGTTACCTAAATTGTCTATTAATAAAGTCTTGTCCGTTCATGGTGAACGGCCTGCGTGGAGGTGGTTGGATTAATGATCCGTTGTCTACTGGTTGCTGCACATCAACAGCTGCGTCGTTCTGACGTTCAATCCCCCCTTGCAACCTTCCTTTCTTGTACACCATCAACCCGATGTTACACCCACATGGGTGCGACTCAGGATTCGCGGGCAGGTTAACCACCGCCTGAAACACTGAATCCGGCTAGCCTGACTACTTTGCGGCTAATCCGATTCACAAAATCTCAATACGTATTTACAGTCAAACGTATTTTACATTTAAACCTGTTTTACCCTTTGGGTAATGAATAGCTGAGTGATAAACCGCTCGTGGATGGCGCTTTCCAGCGTATTATTCTGCCAATTTGGCATTCACGCGGGTTGTCCTTGCCGGTTGTAGCTGCGATAGTGGCTGACTTTATCGTCAGTATCGCAATAGAGGCGAATTATGTCTGATGATAACTTGATTGGCCGTCCGTCAGCTGCGGGCGCACATGTTTCTTTACGCTCCATGCAGGAGGTTGCCATGAATGATCGTAATGCCAGCAAGATGCTGAGCACCTATAACGTCGCCTATTGGGGTGGCAACTATTATGACGTCAATGAGTTGGGTCATATCAGTGTTTGCCCTGATCCCGATGTTCGTGAAGCTCGTGTCGACTTGGCACAACTGGTCAAAGGAATGCAGCTTGAGCAGGGGCAGCGCCTGCCGGCGTTATTCTGTTTCCCACAAATTTTGCAACACCGCCTGCGCTCAATTAACGGGGCGTTTAAACGTGCGCGAGAATCCTTTGGTTATGAAGGCGATTACTTCCTGGTTTACCCCATTAAGGTCAACCAGCATCGTCGGGTCATTGAATCCTTAGTGAGTTCTGGCGAGCCGTTAGGATTGGAGGCCGGTTCTAAAGCGGAAATGATGGCGGTTCTGGCCCATGCCGGTATGACCCGCTCGGTCATCGTCTGTAATGGCTATAAAGACCGTGAATATATCCGCTTGGCGTTGATTGGTGAAAAACTGGGCCATAAGGTTTATCTGGTTATCGAAAAGATGTCAGAAATCAAAATGGTACTGGAAGAGGCCGAGCGCCTGAATGTGGTGCCGCGCTTGGGTGTCCGTGCGCGTTTGGCATCACAAGGCTCCGGCAAATGGCAGGCCAGTGGCGGTGAAAAATCTAAATTCGGCTTATCTGCCACTCAGGTGTTGCAGTTAGTTGATATGTTACGTGAAGCCAACAGTCTGGAGAGCCTGCAATTATTGCATTTTCATTTGGGTTCTCAGCTGTCCAACATCCGTGATATCTCCACTGGCGTGCGTGAATCGGCGCGATTCTATGTGGAGCTGCATAAACTGGGTGTCAATATCCAGTGCTTCGATGTCGGTGGTGGTCTGGGTGTGGATTACGAAGGGACGCGCTCTCAATCTGATTGCTCGGTTAACTATGGCTTGAATGAATATGCCAATAACGTTATCTGGGGTATCGGTGATGCTTGTAATGAGCATGGTCTGCCGCATCCTACTGTCATCACGGAGTCTGGTCGTGCCGTCACTGCGCATCACACGGTGCTGGTCTCCAATGTTATCGGCGTAGAGCGTAATGAGTTCAACGAGCCACTGCCTCCAGCAGCTGATGCGCCTCGCGCGTTAGAAAGCTTGTGGGACACCTGGCTGGAGATGCAAGAGCCAGAGAACCGCCGCTCGCTACGTGAATGGCTACATGATAGCCAGATGGATTTGCACGATGTCCATACCCAGTATGCTCATGGCATGCTGGAACTGGCACAACGCGCTTGGGCTGAAGAGCTGTATCTGAGCATTTGTAATGAGATCCAAAAGCAGTTGGATCCAAGCAACCGCGCGCATCGGCCCATTATTGATGAGCTGCAAGAGCGTATGGCTGACAAGCTGTATGTCAACTTCTCCCTGTTCCAATCAATGCCAGATGCATGGGGCATTGATCAACTGTTCCCGGTGTTGCCATTGGAAGGTTTAGATAAGCCACCGGAGCGTCGCGCAGTGTTGCTGGATATTACTTGCGACTCTGATGGCACCATCGACCACTACATTGATGGTGATGGCGTGGCAACCACCATGCCAATGCCGCCGTATGATGCGGAAAATCCACCGTTGCTGGGCTTCTTTATGGTCGGCGCTTATCAGGAAATTCTGGGCAATATGCATAATCTGTTCGGTGATACAGCGGCCGTTGATGTGTATGTTTTCCCTGATGGCACAGTTGAAGTTGAGCAAACCGATGAAGGTGATACTGTGGCCGATATGCTGGAGTATGTTCAATTGAACCCAGAGAAGTTGCTGGCTCATTTCCGCGATCAAGTGAAAGAGACGGATCTGGACACTGAGTTGCAAGCTCAGTTTATGCAAGAGTTTGAAGCCGGTCTGTACGGCTATACTTACCTCGAAGACGAGTAAACCACTCACTGTTCTATCACGATTTAAGGGCGAACTTCGGTTTGCCCTTTTTTGTTGTTATACCCGCTGGTAATTAGTTAAATCTCAACCACACTGATATTAATGGTTTCTATCATGATTCAGTGGACAACGGGGGGCTTCAATGGGGTGGTTCAGTGTCTGTAAGGTTAATTATGTCAAACAGGACTCCCCTTTTTCCGCTCAGGCAGATGATAAAAGGATTGGTGTTTACCTGGTTGATGGCGAATATTTTGCGATGGAAGATATCTGCCCTCATGCGAATGCGCTATTAAGTCAGGGGTTTGTTGATGGCGCGACCATCGAGTGCCCCTTGCATGGCGCGCTGTTTGATATCCGAACCGGGCAATGCTTACGTGAGCCAGGTGATCGGGACTTAACTATCTATCCCGTGCGAATCAATGGCGATCAGATTGAGGTCTCTCTGGGAGAGGGGAGCTAGCTTCAGCCGCTATCAATTGGGGCAGTATCAACAATGGCGCCCGTATCATCACGGGCGTTTTGTATTGATAAATTGGCCTGATTTACTTCTCGGTCGCAATACGCTGGCGAATATGATCGGCGCGCGCTTGCGAGGATGGATGGTCATCAAACATGCTGCTGGTGCGGCCCGCTTCCATGGTCGCCAGTTTTTCGAAGCTGGTGACCAAACCATTAGGATCGATACCCCGCTTTTTCAGCAAATCGAATGAGTAATCATCAGCTTCACTCTCTTGCTTTTGTGAGAACTGGGCGCTAACCAGCTTCTCGCCAATATCAGCTAACTGAGATTGGGAGAGTTGGCCGGCAATGCCACCGGCGGATGCTGCCGCAGTGCGCAGGGCGGTGGTGCCGTAGGCCACTTGCATGGCTTTGCGGGTGTGGCCCAATGCCACATGGCCCATTTCATGGCCGAGAACACCCTCCACTTCATTGTCGGTCATCATGTCCATTAAGCCGCTGTAGACGCGAATACAGCCGTTAGCCATCGCCCAGGCATTGACATCTTTCGTCACGTAAACCTTATAGTTGGCTGGCGTACCATTGATATTATCACCCAATGCAGCCGAGATTTTCGCCAGACGTTTACCGTAAGTGCTATCCGCTGGCGCTATTTGGGCCTTTTGATCCATCTCTGCGCAAGATTTTTCACTAAGATTTTTCACATCAGCATCGCTTAGGGTTGCGGCCTGAAATGCCTGCGCGCCAGACTGCATTAAGCCATCAGTGTTCATATTTTGGCAGCCGCTAAGCAGGGCTGTCAGGCTCAGTGCAATCATAGAGGTACGAATTTTCATAACACTTTTTCCTGTGGTTACGCCATTTTTATCATTGGATAGGGCAATTCTATTGGTTTCGACAACGCATTATTAGCTGTTATCTATTCACAGCGCTTTGCCTATAGTAGCTGTCACATTCTTGTCAACTATCGCATTAATAGCTGTTGAATCGACGGCGGTTGTTCTACTCTGTCGGCAATAGGTCTTACCCGAAGTTGTAGTTGCAAAGTAAGGTTGGTACTGGTCTGTTTGCAAAAACGGGCGCTTCCAGCCCCTCGAGTGTTTACCCGCTCATTGTGTGGCTAAAAACGCAGCGAGGTTACCGTGCCTTGGGCGTTACAGCTATAGCTTAATTCTGAAAATCAGCAGATTCCATTCGTCATTAATATGGAAGTTATAGCCAATAGATTTAAAGATGCAGGAAGGCGGCAAACGAGAAAATCCCGATGAGCTTACATCAGTAAGTTATTCGGGTAACCGAGAGCGGCTAACACATCTGCAACTTGAAAGATGCAGGGTATTGCTCATTTGTTTTTAGTGATTGCCGTTTCAATGCTTGATCTGAGAAAATGGTAAACTTGAACGCTTTTTTAATCCGACCTGGAGTAAAACATGTCCTCTCGTAAAGAGCTTGCCAACGCGATCCGCGCACTAAGCATGGACGCAGTGCAAAAAGCGAATTCCGGCCACCCCGGCGCCCCTATGGGCATGGCAGATATTGCCGAAGTTCTATGGCGTGATTACCTGAACCATAATCCAACGAATCCACACTGGGCAGATCGCGACCGTTTCGTCTTGTCGAATGGTCACGGCTCCATGTTGATCTACAGCCTGCTGCACCTCACGGGCTACCCCCTGCCGATGGAAGAGCTGAAAAACTTCCGCCAATTGCACTCTAAAACGCCAGGTCACCCAGAATATGGCTATACCGCTGGCGTAGAAACCACCACTGGCCCGCTGGGTCAGGGCATTGCCAATGCCGTTGGTTTTGCAATTGCAGAACGCACGCTGGGCGCGCAGTTTAACCGCCCTGGCCATGATATTGTCGATCACCACACCTATGCCTTTATGGGCGATGGTTGCATGATGGAAGGCATCTCTCACGAAGTTTGCTCTCTGGCTGGCACCATGAAGCTGGGCAAACTGACCGCATTCTACGATGACAACGGCATCTCTATCGATGGTCACGTTGAAGGTTGGTTCACCGATGATACTGCTGCCCGTTTCGAAGCTTACGGCTGGCATGTGGTGCGTGCTGTTGATGGTCATAATGCTGACTCCATCAAAGCCGCCATCGAAGAAGCCCACAAAGTGACCGACAAACCTTCGCTGCTGATGTGCAAAACTATTATCGGTTTTGGCTCACCGAAGAAAGCCGGTACTCATGACTCACATGGCGCACCATTAGGTGCCGATGAAGTTGCGGCTACCCGTGTCGCACTGGGCTGGAAATACCCGCCATTCGAAATCCCGCAGGATATCTATGCGGCGTGGGATGCGAAAGAAGCGGGCCAGGCGAAAGAAGCGGCCTGGAACGAGAAGTTTGCCGCTTATGCTAAAGCGTATCCAGAACTGGCTGCTGAATTCAAACGCCGCGTAAGCGGTGAGCTGCCAGCTAACTGGGCGACTGAATCGAAGAAATTTATCGAACAGCTGCAAGCTAACCCGGCTAATATTGCTAGCCGCAAAGCCTCACAAAATGCGCTGGAAGCTTTCGGTAAAGTGTTACCTGAATTCCTCGGCGGCTCCGCTGACCTGGCACCAAGCAACCTAACTATCTGGTCTGGCTCTAAATCTCTGAGTGACGATCTGGCTGGTAACTACATTCACTACGGTGTCCGTGAATTTGGTATGTCTGCCATCATGAATGGTATTGCTCTGCACGGCGGGTTCATCCCTTACGGCGCAACCTTCCTGATGTTTGTAGAATATGCCCGTAACGCAGTGCGCATGGCGGCACTGATGAAGATTCGCAGCGTATTCGTTTACACCCATGACTCCATCGGTCTGGGGGAGGATGGCCCAACCCATCAACCCGTTGAGCAGATGGCGAGTTTGCGTGTTACACCGAACATGAGCACCTGGCGTCCGTGTGACCAGGTTGAATCTGCGGTGGCATGGCAGTATGCATTGGAACGTAAAGATGGCCCAAGCGCACTGATCTTCTCCCGTCAGAATCTGGCACAACAGCCACGTACTGCCGAACAGTTAGCCAACATCGCTAAAGGCGCTTATGTGCTGAAAGATTGTGCCGGCCTTCCTGAACTGATCTTTATCGCGACCGGTTCTGAGGTTGAACTGGCGGTGGCTGCTGCGGATCAACTGACCGCCGCTGGCCGCAAAGTGCGTGTTGTTTCGATGCCATCAACTGATGCATTCGACAAACAAGACGCGGCTTACCGTGAATCCGTCTTGCCATCTGCTGTCAGTGCTCGCGTTGCAGTAGAAGCAGGTATTGCTGATTACTGGTACAAATATGTTGGCCTGAATGGCGCAGTTGTGGGTATGCACTCCTTCGGTGAATCTGCTCCAGCTGACTTGCTGTTCAAAGAGTTTGGCTTCACCGTAGAAAACGTGGTGGCGAAAGCTCAGGCGCTGTTGAAGTAATTTATCGCTAGAGATGAGCGACCTGTAAAGGGTAATGATAATCTCGGTAATGCACCTGTTAAAAGACCGCTTCGGCGGTCTTTTTTTTCGCCAATTGATGGATGAATTGTGCCCTTTATCAGGCAGATATTCCTTTTATGATTGGTTTGGTTTATTCTGGCTGAAGCGTTTCAGTCATGATTGGTTTTCCATTTCAGCCAAATTCGCTGAGGAAAAAGTCGGATGTATTCTGGCTGAATTGTGATAAGACGATTACCATCTTAGGGGGCAGTGCAGTAGGCTATAGGGTTGCATGATAATAACCAGAATCAGGGAGTAACATGACAATCCGCATAGCGATAAATGGCTTTGGCCGCATTGGCCGTAGCGTTTTACGCGCATTGTATGAATCGGGTCGCCGGGCAGAAATTTCAGTCGTTGCGATTAATGAGTTGGCGAATGCGGAAGGGATGGCCCATCTGTTGAAGTATGACTCCAGCCATGGCCGGTTTGCCTGGGATGTTCGTCAGGAGTGCGACAGTTTATACGTCGGGGACGATATTATCCGGCTGATACATCAGCCAGAGATCGGGCAGTTACCCTGGGGTGAGTTAGGAATTGATGTGGTTCTGGATTGTAGCGGTGTGTATGGCAGCCGCGCAGATGGCGAGGCGCACTTAACCTCCGGTGCCAAAAAGGTACTGTTTGCCCATCCCGGTGGTCATGATTTGGATGCGACTGTGGTCTATGGTGTTAACCATCAGGATTTACTGGCTGAACACCGAATTGTCTCCAACGCCTCCTGTACCACGAACTGTATTATTCCTATTATTCAGTTGCTGGATGATGCTTATGGTATTGAGTCCGGCACTGTGACCACCATTCATTCATCAATGAATGACCAGCCCGTTATTGATGCTTATCATCAAGATTTACGTCGTACCCGGGCAGCAAGTCAGTCGATTATCCCCGTGGATACTAAACTGGCCGCAGGGATTACCCGTATTTTTCCGAAGTTTTGCGACAGGTTTGAAGCTATCTCGGTACGGGTGCCGACCATCAATGTGACGGCTATCGATTTAAGCGTTAGCGTGACAAGCCCGGTTGGCGTGGCTGAGGTTAACCAGCTTTTGCAAAAGGCAGCAAGAGGCTCATTTCGTGGTATAGTTGACTATACGGAATTACCTTTGGTGTCGACCGATTTTAACCATGATCCGCACAGTGCAATTGTCGATTGCACCCAGACGCGGGTCAGTGGGCAGCACCTGATTAAGACGTTGGTATGGTGCGATAACGAATGGGGTTTCGCCAATAGAATGTTGGATACGACATTGGCGATGGCCCGCAGTGGTTTCTAGTATGGTATGCCAACGTATTGTTTTTCCGTGATTTATTGCGGTTATATCAGCGTTGATGTGCAGCTTATGCAACTTTAAAGAGAATCAACAAGAGGATTCACCATGTCTGTAATTAAGATGACCGATCTGGATCTGGCAGGCCTTCGCGTGCTGATCCGTGCGGACCTCAATGTTCCGGTAAAAGATGGCAAAGTGACTTCTGATGCGCGTATCCGTGCATCTCTGCCGACCATTGAAGCGGCACTGAAGCAAGGCGCTAAAGTAATGGTTACCTCTCACCTGGGTCGCCCGACCGAAGGCGAGTACAACGAAGAGTTCTCCTTACTGCCAGTCGTTAACTACCTGAAAGACAAATTGTCTGCTCCGGTACGTCTGGCGAAAGACTATCTGGACGGCGTTGAAATTGCAGCTGGCGAGTTGGTTGTTCTGGAAAACGTTCGCTTTAACAAAGGCGAGAAGAAAGACGACGAAACGCTATCCAAGAAATATGCCGCACTCTGTGATGTGTATGTGATGGATGCATTTGGTACTGCTCACCGTGCTCAGGCGTCGACTCACGGCGTGGGTAAATTTGCCCCTATCGCGTGTGCCGGCCCGCTGTTGTCAGCAGAGCTGGAAGCACTGGGTAAAGCACTGGGTAACCCAGCGCGCCCAATGGTTGCTATCGTGGGTGGTTCTAAAGTTTCAACCAAACTGACGGTGCTGGGTGCGCTGTCTAAAATCGCTGACCAGCTGATTGTTGGTGGTGGTATTGCAAACACCTTTGTTGCCGCTCAAGGCCACAATGTGGGCAAATCGCTGTACGAAGCAGACCTGATCCCAGAAGCAAAACGCCTGCTGGAAACTTGCGATATCCCAGTTCCAACTGATGTTCGTGTTGCGACCGAGTTCTCTGAAACCGCCGCTGCAACACTGAAACCTGCTGATCAAATTAAAGATGATGAGCAAATTTTGGACTTGGGCGACGTCTCTGCGGAGCGTCTGGCTGAGATCCTGAAAAATGCCAAAACCATTCTGTGGAATGGCCCTGTTGGCGTGTTTGAGTTCCCTAACTTCCGTAAAGGGACCGAGATCGTTGCTCGTGCTATCGCAGACAGCGAAGCATTCTCTATCGCAGGCGGCGGTGACACACTGGCAGCAATCGATCTGTTCGGTATTGCTGACCAAATCTCCTACATCTCTACTGGCGGCGGTGCATTCCTTGAGTTCGTTGAAGGGAAAAAACTGCCAGCGGTTGTGATGCTGGAAGAGCGCGCTAAGCAGTAATTTAGATAACGGGGGGCGAAAGCCGCCCGTTTCGCTGTTAGCTCATGCAGCTAGGTAAGCGAAACCGATTTACATTTAGGGCCTATCCCATCGGATAGCTGCTATCTTCAGTCGACGAAACAGGACAACGTACATGTCTAAAATTTTTGATTTCGTAAAACCAGGTGTCATCACAGGTGATGACGTTCAGAAAGTGTTCGCAGTAGCAAAAGAGAACAACTTTGCTTTGCCAGCAGTTAACTGTGTCGGCACCGACTCTATCAACGCAGTGCTGGAAACAGCAGCCAAAGTGCGTGCGCCGGTTATCGTTCAGTTCTCTAACGGCGGCGCTGCATTTATCGCAGGTAAAGGCGTGAAAGCAGAAGGCCAAGGCGCTGCTATTCTGGGTGCTATCTCTGGCGCCCACCACGTGCATCAAATGGCTGAACACTATGGTGTTCCGGTTATTCTGCACACTGACCATTGCGCCAAGAAGTTGCTGCCATGGTTAGACGGCTTGTTGGACGCGGGCGAGAAACATTTCGCAGCGACCGGCAAACCACTGTTCTCTTCTCACATGATTGACCTGTCAGAAGAGTCCCTGGAAGAGAACATCGAAATTTGCAGCAAATACCTGACTCGCATGGCGAAACTGGGTATGACACTGGAGATCGAACTGGGTTGTACTGGTGGTGAAGAAGATGGCGTGGACAACAGCCACATGGACGCATCTTCGCTGTACACTCAACCACAAGATGTTGATTACGCTTACGAAAAACTGAACGCCATCAGCCCACGTTTCACCATCGCTGCCTCTTTCGGTAACGTACACGGTGTTTACAAACCAGGTAACGTGAAACTGACCCCGACTATTCTGCGTGATTCTCAGGATTATGTTTCTAAGAAACACAACCTGCCGCACAACAGTCTGAACTTCGTGTTCCATGGCGGTTCAGGTTCAACTGCTGCTGAAATCAAAGAAGCGGTAAGCTACGGAGTAGTTAAAATGAATATCGACACCGACACCCAATGGGCGACGTGGGAAGGTATTCTGAACTACTACAAAAAGAACGAAGGCTATCTGCAAGGCCAACTGGGTAACCCAGAAGGCGCGGACAAACCTAACAAGAAATTCTACGATCCACGTGCGTGGCTGCGTGCAGCCCAGGTGACTATGATCGCTCGTTTGGAAAAAGCATTTGAAGAACTGAACGCGAAAGACGTTCTGTAATTCGGAACTGTTTCACACGATATGAAAGGCCCTGCGGGGCCTTTTTTCGTTATTGATCACCTTAAAGATAGTTTACTGGATGCGAAGTTGATGCTTGCTGCCACGTAGAGTGTTGCTCATCTTTAGTCCAAAGTGGTTTGTTTAAGTCTTTAGCTAAATCAATTAATACGTCCATTTGCGCGCTGCGTTGAACCATTGCTGGGCTACCTTCTTCACGTAGAGTTTTAATGATGGTCTCTAGGCTCAGCGCTGATTTTTTATTGACTAACTCCATCGCTGCAATCAATTGCCCCGTACGCCCAACACCTGCACTGCAGTGGATGACAGGGAGTGCCTTAACCGGAGCATTAATGGCCTGACTGCCCTGACGTTTAAAATTATCAAACGCTCTTTGGTGTAAGTTTATGACAATTCCAGCCAGCTCCTTAATTTCATTTTTGCCTAAAGCGGTATGATCTTTCCAATTTTTTATATGTGCAAAATTGATGGGGATAGTTTTGTTATTACCATCCTTGAATGGCATCTGATAACAATCTATCTCAATATTATTTGTTGGCTTATCAATATATGTCACCAGATTCTCTTTATTAGCAAAGTAAGCAGGATACTCTTTTTGATATTTGCCTAGCGGATCATCCAACATATTACTGTCAGCAATAACCACCACTATTGTGATGCGTCTCTCTGCTAACATAGCCTTAAAATTCGTTACCCCTTCAACCGTCGGGTACTGACTGCGAATAACACCTTTGTCTGTGCCCAAGTTGATATAATTAGCGGGAAAATACGTCCCGTCTGGTGCAGTAATTGCCGTTTTTAGGAACGTACCTATATCATTATATCTTTGATTTTCTTCGTTAATTTTTGCTAATTGATAATCTTTATTTTCCCAGTTTATTTTTTTATTAAGGTCTGCCTGATGTTCTGTAAGCATTTCTTTGAATTTTTCAATCTCAGCTTCAGCTTTAGTTAAAGTCCAGGCGTTTTTGTCTGGGGGAAGAATGGAAAAATCTAATGGGGTGGGTTTGACTCTAGGCATAGTATTTTCCTTTCAGCTATCTTATTGCTATTGACTGATACCTCAATATAGAGAGTGCTAACTCACGTGTATTTTAGAAAACATCAGTGATTTTTATTACTTGAAAACGGCTTGTTAGCCCTCATGGCGATACTTTTCATCCTCATCCCGTGTTATCTAAATTGGCAACACTCTTGATTGTTAGTTACCCTATTCGGGCTGCCTGATTGATCAGTCAGCATTTTGCGGTATTTTTTTGCGTAATCTCTCCCGCTGGGAGCTTTTTTGTAGGATGGTTCAAATGGAAGAATTAAACGTAGTCGATGGTATCAATGAAGCCAGTACCTGGTTGGTCAATAATCAGGATTTGCTAATTCAATATGCAGTTAATCTTGTCGCGGCACTATTGATCCTGACTGTCGGTTCGATCATCGCTAAAGTGGTCTCGCGGATGTTGGGTCGGGTCATGAAGTTGCGGGGCATCGATGTCACGGTCGCGGATTTCCTGGCGGCAATGGCACGTTACAGCATCCTGGCCTTCACCATCGTTGCTGTATTAGGCCGCCTTGGTGTGCAGACCGCCTCGGTAATTGCGGTTATCGGTGCCGCCGGTTTGGCTGTGGGTTTGGCGCTACAAGGCTCACTGTCCAACTTTGCGGCAGGTGTGCTGCTGGTGGCCTTCCGTCCATTTAAAGCGGGTGAGTATGTCGATCTGGGCGGGGTAGCGGGTACTGTGGTGCAGGTGCAGATCTTCTCAACTACTCTGCGTACCGTTGATGACAAAATCATTGTGGTGCCAAATGGCAAAATCATTGCCAACAACATAATCAATACCAGTCGCGAGCCGAACCGCCGCACTGATATGGTTATTGGCGTGGCCTATGATGCTGATATTGATGTGGTGAAGAAAGTGCTGGGTGACATCATTGCTGCTGATAAACGCATTATGCATGATCAGGGCGTCACGATTCGCCTCAATGAGATGGCGGCCTCTTCACTGAACTTCACGGTGCGTGTCTGGACCACCAACGGCGATGCGATGGAGGTGTATTGGGATTTGATGGAGAGCTTCAAGCGCGCACTGGATGCCCATAAAATTGGCATTCCATACCCGCAGATGGATGTGCATTTGCATCAGGTAGCCAAAGCGGAATCTAGCCCGTCGGCGTAAATCTAGCGCATGGTAAATCCTGTCAAGACGGGCTGTTATTGGCCCGTTTATTCGCTCTTCTTCCCGCCGCGCCCCTAAATTTATCAGTTATTAGTTTTACTTATAGTTGATAAGAAATATCAATTTCCTCTGATGATTAACTCCCCGTACTATGCTGCTCATAGCTCTCCTATTTCCTCAGTTAGCTCTGAGTATTATCTAAAGGTAACAGTATGTTAGCTGTATTTTTGCAAGGTTTTGCCCTCAGTGCCGCCATGATTTTGCCCCTTGGGCCACAAAATGCCTTTGTGATGAATCAGGGTATCAAGCGGCAACATCATTTGATGAGTGCCTCGCTGTGCGCCTTGAGTGACATCATCCTCATCTGTGCGGGTATTTTTGGCGGCAGCGCTCTACTGAGCCGCTCACCACTGCTGTTAGCACTGGTGACGTGGGGCGGTGTGGCTTTCTTGCTCTGGTATGGCTGGGGGGCGTTAGTGGCCGCATGGCGGGGTGAGGGCGCATCCTCTTCTGCCACTGCGGGCGCACAGGGCCGCTGGCCGATAGTGGCCACTCTACTCGCGGTGACCTGGCTTAATCCCCATGTCTATCTTGATACCTTTGTGGTGCTGGGGAGTCTCGGTGGTCAACTGTTACCTGATGTCCGTCCCTGGTTTGCTTTTGGCGCGGTGAGTGCGTCGGTTGCCTGGTTTTTTGCACTGGCACTGCTGGCGGCATGGCTATCGCCATGGCTTAACCGGCCCACCTCACAGCGGGTGATTAATCTGCTGGTGGGGGGCGTGATGTGGTTTATCGCGTTTCAGTTAGCGCAGCAGGGATTAAATCTGTGAGTTTTATCATTAATCCGAATCCCATGCCTCGAAAGATATGCTACGGTTGATGTGTTGATGGCGTTACCGACGGCAAATTAATCACTCTGCCAATAGGACCTCAGTAAGTGTAATTAACTGCAAATATATTTGTGGCTAATTGAATTCACTGGTTATCTGGTTGGCGTAGATTGGCTTACCATGAATAATTTGTCATGCATATATTAGGAGGCACCGTGAAGTTGAAGACATTGGCTTTGGCCGCAATGATGGGATTAGGGACGTTACCTTTGGCGCTATCAGTTCAGGCTGCCGAAGTGCCAGAAGGGCCGCATGTTGTCACCTCCGGTACGGCCAGTGTTGATGCGGTACCGGATATCGCCACCATCGCCATTGAGGTCAGTGTATCGGCCAAAGATGCTGCCGATGCTAAAAAGCAGGCAGATACCCGCGTCGCGCAATATTTTGATTTCCTACGTAAAAGTGGCATTGATAAGAAAGATATCAATGCAGCTAATATTCGCACCCAACCTGAATACGACTACCAGAAAACCGGTGAAGCGGTGTTGAAAGGTTATCGCGCGGTGCGCCAGGTTCAGGTCACTCTACGCCAGCTGGATAAGTTGAACGAGTTGCTGGATGGGGCGCTGAAATCGGGTCTAAATGAGATCCGCGCAGTGGAGTTAGGGGTCGCAAACCCGGACACTTATCGCGAACAGGCACGTAAAAAAGCCATTGAAAACGCGATTAGCCAGGCCGGTTCTTTAGCGGAAGGGTTTAAGGTCAAACTGGGGCCTGTTTACAGTATTCGTTACCATGTGGCGAACTACCAGCCGATGCCGGTAGCCCGCATGTTTAAGAGCGCTGAAGCAGCACCGGCTACGGATGCGGCCCAAACTTACGAACAACAGACCATCCATTTCGATGATCAAGTTGATGTGGTGTTTGAGCTGCAAACGGCCGCCCCTGCCGCCAAATAACTCAGTCCTGCCGCAATACCTGACGCCCATAAGATAACAGGGCGTCAGTCACTTTCCTCATGGTCCGGCTTTCCGGTGCAAAACGGTGCCAGAACAGCATTCGCCGCTGCCGTAGCCCCGGAGTCAAATCAATCAACTCCCCTGACGCCAACTCTTTTTCGATTTGCAGATGCGGGATCATGCAGCAAGTAGTGCCCTGCCTTGCCAACTGCACAAAGGCTTCCGACGAGTTAACGATATGGCAGGGGACGCTGCCGGGTGATAAATCAAAATTCTGCTGTAAAAATGCCTGATGCATATCATCCAGATGGTCAAAGGCCACCGCAGGTGCTTTCAGCAATGCCGAGCGGGTCACCCCATTGGGGAAGTAGCGCTCAGCGAAGGGTTTGGACGCCACAAACAGATAGTCCAGCGCACCCAGTTGGTCAACCAAACAGCTCGGCAGTGGCTGTGGTTGGATACTGACCGCCCCCACCACTTCCCCACGACGCAGCCGCTCCTGGGTTCGGGTTTCATCTTCAACCTGCAAATTCAGCCGGATTGGGGAGTCTGCCAGCACCGGTTTCAATGCCGGTAACAGCCAGGTCGCCAGACTGTCGGCGTTGACCGCCAGTGATAGCAATAGCGGCGTATCCACGCCGTTATCATTGCCGAGCCACTCCTCCTCCAGCAACTCCACTTGATGCAGTAAGGCGAGCAGTTTCTGCCCCTGCTCTGTAGGACGAGGGGGCACTGTGCGCACTAACAGCGGCTGACCGAACAGGTTCTCCAACTGCTTAATGCGTTGAGATACCGCCGATTGGGTGATGCAAAGTTTTTGTGCAGCGCGTTCAAAACCGCGTTCACGGATCACCGCGTCCAGCGCTTGTAGCGTACGGTAGTCTGGGCGTTTCATCGGAGTCATCTCTCCAAATATTAAGTCGATACCGCACTATGCCACATTTCGCCGCCATATTTTGGTCATTTTACTCTGGCTGAAGAGTAAAGTGCCCGCCATAAATAAACCGCTATAACTGTGATCCAGCTAGAATTAACCGCGTCGCAAGTCCGCTTTATTGCGACGATTTATCCTGCGCATGTTCTATAATGGATACAGTTTTTTCATATCATAGGCAGTGAACTCACCATGACTCAGGATGAACTTAAAAAAGCAGTGGGCTGGGCAGCATTAGATTACGTCAAACCCGGCACCATCGTCGGCGTTGGTACTGGCTCCACCGCAGCACACTTTATTGATGCTCTCGGCTCGATCAAAGATCAAATTGAAGGGGCGGTTTCCAGCTCTGACGCCTCTACCGCTAAACTGAAAAGTTACGGCATTCATGTCTTTGATTGCAACGAAGTGGATGTGCTGGATATCTATGTTGATGGCGCTGATGAGATTAACGGCCATATGCAGATGATCAAAGGCGGTGGTGCGGCCCTGACCCGCGAGAAAATCATTGCGGCAATCGCCCGTAAGTTTATCTGCATTGCCGATGCGAGCAAACAGGTTGATCTGCTGGGCAAGTTCCCGCTGCCCGTCGAAGTGATCCCGATGGCCCGCTCTTATGTGGCTCGTGAGTTGGTTAAGCTGGGCGGATTGCCAGAATATCGCCAAAATGTGCTGACCGATAACGGCAACGTTATTTTGGATGTGCACAACCTGACGATTTTGGATGCTGTGGCGTTAGAGAATAAAATCAACGGAATTGCCGGTGTGGTGACGGTCGGGTTATTTGCCAACCGTGGTGCTGATGTGGCACTGATTGGCACCGCTGATGGTGTTAAGACGATAGTAAAATAATCGGCTAAATCATTTTCAGGATGAGGTGACACAGCTTCATCCTGATAACTTTTTTGCCTTTAAATATCTTTTCTTAAAAACGTTAAATTTGGTGATATATATCACATTTCGTCATTTCAATTTATTAACCTACCATTAACCCTCTCGCCGCCAGTTTTTTATTCCATAAATTAACACTTGTGCTGATTGTTATGCTGATAGGTAGGCAATCGTTTGTATTGCTGCCTGCGTAATATTTGTTATGTTGACAGGGTGCTGACCGGATTCATTCGATAGCGGCAGCCACATCTGAAGTCTGAAAATAGGGTCGGGGACATGGCAAAAGTATCACTGGAGAAAGACAGAATTAAGTTTCTGTTAGTGGAAGGGGTGCACCAGAGCACAGTTGATAATCTGCGTGCAGCCGGATATAGCAATATTGAATACCATAAAGGTGCCTTAGACACCGAATCACTGAAAGAATCTATTCGTGATGCCCACTTCATCGGAATTCGATCGCGCACTCATCTGTCCGAAGAGGTTTTTGCCGCAGCAGAAAAATTGGTTGCGGTTGGTTGTTTCTGTATCGGTACCAATCAGGTTGATTTAAAGGCGGCCACCACGCGCGGCGTGCCGGTATTCAATGCACCTTTCTCCAATACTCGTTCGGTGGCCGAAATGGTGCTGGGTGAGTTACTGCTGATGTTCCGAGGGATTCCGTCGGCGAATGCCAAAGCCCATCGTGGTGAGTGGAATAAGCTGGCGGTCGGCTCCTATGAAGCCCGCGGTAAGAAACTGGGCATCATCGGTTATGGTCATATCGGCACACAGCTGGGTATTTTGGCTGAAAGTGTCGGCATGAAAGTTTTCTTCTACGATATCGAAAATAAGCTGTCGTTGGGGAATGCACAGCAGGTTCGCCATCTGTCTGATTTGCTGAATATGAGTGATGTGATTAGCCTGCATGTGCCGGAAAACCACTCCACCAAAAATATGATTGGCCCTGAGCAGTTGGCCCTGATGAAGCCGGGCGCGATGCTAATTAACGCCTCACGCGGTACTGTGGTTGATATCCCGGCCCTGTGTGATGCTTTGGCGAGCAATCATCTGGCAGGGGCGGCAATCGACGTCTTCCCTGAAGAGCCAGCAACCAATAAAGAGCCGTTCAATTCACCATTGTGTGAGTTTGACAATGTGTTATTGACTCCGCATATCGGTGGTTCAACTCAGGAAGCGCAGGAAAATATCGGTGATGAAGTGGCCGGTAAGTTGGCGAAGTATTCCGATAACGGCTCCACGCTGTCTGCGGTCAACTTCCCGGAAGTTTCTCTGCCAGCCCATGGTGATAATACCCGCCGTCTGCTGCATATCCATGAGAACCGCCCAGGCATTCTGACCAGCATTAACAGAATCTTTGCTGAGCAGAACGTCAACATCGCCGCGCAGTATTTGCAAACCAGCGCTGAAATCGGTTACGTCGTGATCGACGTTGAAACTGATGATGAGGAAAATGCAGAAAGAGCGTTGCAAGCGATGAAGGCTATCCCAGGGACTATCCGCGCACGTTTGTTGTACTGATATGACTAAACACCCGCTATGTATAATATCGGGTGTTTTTTTATGTTGAACGCCCTAGCTCACCAGCGCCAGACTTTTTCGGCTGTCACAATCTCTGGCAACGGCACATCCCAATATTCACTCGGTAAATGCTCGACTCGTTGGCAATCATGGGCCAGCCCAATAGGGTAGGGGCCAGCTTGCTGCCAGTGTTGCAGTGTACGATCATAAAACCCGCCCCCCATACCTAAGCGCTGACCATGGCTATCAAAGGCCACCAGAGGGGTGATTACCACATCCAACTGATTGAGCGGCAGAACTTCACGCACATCAAGCTGTGGTTCCAGGATCTTCAGGCGATTACGGATGAGCTGGCTATCGGGGCGATAGCGGAGAAATAATAGATTACCGGCGCTGAAAGGGTGGAGAACAGGCAGGTAAACCTGTTTTTGCTGCTGCCACAACATCTCAATGATAGGGCCGGTATTCAGCTCACCATCAAAGGAAAGAAATATCGCCACGGTGTTGGCTTGTTGAATTTTATCATGGGCAGCGAGATGACTGGCGACCAAATCGGCAGCGTGTTGCTGTTGTTCCGGTGTTAGCAGACGTCGACGCGCACGAATTTCTTTGCGAATGTTATGCCGCTCAAGGGCGTGTTGTGGATTCAAAGTCTGTTGCGGGTTTAGATGCATGTAGTTGACTTAAAGACATGTGGTTGACTTAAAGACAGATGACTTAAAGAGGTGAAGAGTGGCTTATATCAAACGAACGTGATAACTCAAAATATAAGTTACCCGCTAAGAAAGGGATCTCCGAGATGCCGCCGCAGGCTGTAACCCTTGAACCCATGGTTCAAGGTGAACGCAGCGTCGCAACCTTAAGGCTTCTCGGCGGACCGAGCATGCGCACCGGTTACGGAGGCACTACATTCTGTTGGTATTAAATATCGGCTCAGGGGACTGGCCCGCTGGCAAACACCTCAGAGAAATTCTTTACTCGCTATTGAATCTATCATTCAACAGAGATTTATTCAAACTGTGCATCCTGACGTTCAGAGATGCGACCTTGTTCAAGCAGCGCCTGTTCAATGGTCTGTTGTAACATCCGAATACGTTGCTCCATATTGGATGCATAGTCACGGGTTTTCAACCTTTCCTGAGCTAATTCGTGACAGACGTTCAATGCCGCGATAAAAACTAACTGCTCAGTATTTGTGACTCTAGTGCGAACTTTAAGATCTTGCAACCGTTGGTTAAGATCTTCTGCAGCCATATTCAACGCATCTTGTTGTTCTGGCGGACAGTTTACCCTTAACGAGCGACCAAAAACTTGAATATCTACCGGTTGTGCAGACATGCCACCTTCCTGACTAATTTTCGCGCCAGCCTTGAAAACCAGAGGCAAATTGCTCATAGCTGCAAAGCGGGCGTCACTATATATACCTGTTTACCAAGATACAACCCCTACCCGTCATCTTTCAAGTTGCTGGTGTGTTGGCTGCTCTCACTCACCGAATCACTTGCTGGTGTAAGTTCAGCGGGATTCCTTCATTTGCCGCCTGCCTGCATCTTGAAAGCTATAGGGTAATATGGCTATGCGTTTTCTGGTATAGGGACTGAGCTTGATGGTAGCATAACATGAACTTATCCAGCCAACGATGACCAATACGCATGTCTATAGAGAATACATTACCAACTTATCAATCCGTTGCCCTGGCGTTGAACCAGCAAGCAGTGGCATTAACCCCTGCTGAAATGCACGGCCTGATCAGCGGCATACTCTGCGGTGGTAGTAAAGACGAGGGCTGGCGCGTGTTGGTGCATGACCTGACCAATGACGGTGTTGCCTTCCCACAGACGCTAGGTTTGCAGTTACAGCAGTTACATCAAGCAACACAAGATGCACTGGAAAATGAAGGTTTTATGTTTCAGTTGCTGATCCCTGAAGGCGATGAAATTACGGTATTTGAGCGCGCTGATGCATTATCCGGTTGGGTGAACCATTTCCTGCTAGGGCTTGGGATGCTGCAACCTAAATTGGCGCAGGTGAAAGGAGAAGTGGGTGAAGCCATCGACGATCTGCGTAATATCGCTCAGTTAGGCTATGACGAAGATGAAGATCAGGAAGAGCTAGCCCAATCTCTGGAAGAGGTCATTGAGTATGTGCGCGTGGCCTCTATTTTGTGCCATATCGAATTTACGCAAGAAAAACCTACTGCGCCAGAGATGCGCAAGCCGACGCTACATTAAGCGAACCAACCAGGTTGTGCGTTGGATGATGAAAATCGGATATTTCAGGAGGGTGTAATGACTCAGCAAGAGTACCAGAACCGCCGTCAGGCGCTATTGGCGAAGATGGCTCCGGGCAGTGCGGCAATTATTTTTGCGGCACCAGAAGCTACACGCAGCGCAGATTCTGAATATCCCTATCGGCAGAACAGCGATTTTAGCTACCTGACAGGCTTCAATGAGCCGCAGGCGGTACTGATTCTGGTGAAAAGCGATGAGACTCATAACCACAGCGTGCTGTTTAACCGGCTGCGGGATTTAACCGCTGAAATCTGGTTTGGTCGCCGCTTAGGGCAAGAGGCTGCCCCGGCGAAGTTAGGGGTTGATCGGGCGCTACCTTTCGATGAGATCGATGAACAACTCTACCTGCTGCTCAATCGTCTTGATGTGGTTTACCACGCGCAGGGCCAATACGCCTACGCGGATAAAATTGTCTTTGCCGCACTGGAAAGATTACGTAACGGTTTTCGTAAAAATCTGCGTGCACCTGCAACCTTAACTGACTGGCGGCCATGGCTGCATGAAATGCGCCTGTTTAAGTCAGAAGAGGAGATTGCCGTGATGCGCCGCGCGGGTGAAATCAGTGCGCTAGCCCATACCCGTGCAATGGAAAAATGCCGGCCCGGTATGTTTGAGTACCAGCTGGAAGGGGAGATTCTGCATGAATTTACCCGCCACGGTGCGCGCTATCCGGCTTATAACACCATCGTCGGCGGCGGTGAAAATGGCTGCATCCTGCATTACACCGAAAATGAGTGTGAACTGCGGGATGGCGAACTGGTGCTCATTGATGCGGGCTGCGAATATCAGGGCTATGCGGGCGATATCACCCGCACCTTCCCGGTGAATGGCAAATTCACGCCAGCGCAGCGGGAGATTTATGACATCGTGCTCGCCTCCATTAATAAATCACTGGAACTGTTCCGCCCAGGCACCAGCATCCGCGAAGTGACGGAGCAGGTGGTGCGGATCATGATTACTGGCCTGGTCGATTTGGGCATTTTGCAAGGTGATGTCGAGCAACTCATCGTGGAGCAGGCGCATAAGCCATTCTTTATGCACGGGTTGAGCCACTGGCTGGGGCTGGATGTCCATGATGTCGGCGACTATATCAACAGTGATCGTGGCCGCACTCTTGAGCCAGGTATGGCGCTGACTATCGAGCCGGGTCTCTACATCGCGCCGGATGCTGATGTTCCCGCGCAGTATCGCGGCATTGGTATCCGTATCGAGGATGACATCGTGATCACCGCTGACGGCAATGAGAACCTGACCGCCAGTGTGGTAAAAGATCCCGATGACATTGAAGCATTAATGGCGACGGCGAGATAACTGATGAGCGTGATCATTGTGGGTGGCGGTATGGCCGGTGCGACACTGGCACTGGCTATCTCATCCCTGACGCAAGGAAGAGTGCCAGTCGCGTTGGTGGAAGCGCAGCAGCCGGATAGCCGAGCGCATCCGGGTTTTGATGCCAGAGCCATTGCGCTGGCGCAGGGGACATGCCAACAGCTGGACCGCATTGGCATCTGGTCGGCACTGGCCGATTGTGCTACCGCCATTGATCATGTCCATGTCAGCGACAGCGGCCACTCCGGCTGCGTGAATTTACGAGCGCACGACTATCGCGTGCCGGCGCTGGGTAATGTCATTGAGCTGTTTGATGCCGGTAAACGGCTGTTCGCCTTGTTGCAGAAAGCACCGGGTGTGACGTTACATTGTCCGGCGAAAGTGGTGGATGTGGTGCGCACTGCTGAATCCGCCGCTGTGACGCTGGATAATGGGCAGCAACTGAGCGCCAAATTACTGGTGGCAGCAGATGGATCTCACTCGACACTGGCCCGCGCCTGTAATATTCAGTGGCAGCAGCAGGATTACCAGCAGATTGCGGTGATTGCCAATGTCACCACCTCCGAGCTGCCCGAGGGCCGTGCCTTTGAGCGCTTTACCCGCCATGGGCCATTGGCACTGCTGCCGATGTCGCAGGGGCGCAGCTCACTGGTCTGGTGCCATGCAAAACAAGATCAACAGCAAGTCGATAGCTGGGACGACACCCGTTTTCTGGCTGAGTTACAGCGTGCTTTCGGCTGGCGGTTGGGAAAAATGCGCCATGTAGGGCAGCGCCACAGCTATCCATTACAGCTACTCACCGCCTCGCGCCATGTCAGCCACCGCCTGGCATTAGTCGGCAATGCTGCGCAAACACTGCATCCGATTGCCGGGCAAGGCTTCAATCTGGGGCTGCGCGATGTGATGTCGCTTGCCGAAACCATTGCGCAGGCCACCTCGTTGGGGCGCGATCCCGGCAACTACGGGGTACTTGCCCAATACCAACAGCGGCGGCGGCAGGATCAGCAGGCCACCATTGGTGTCACCGATGGCTTGATTCGCCTGTTTGCCAACCGTTATGGGCCGCTGGTGGTGGGTCGCAACCTGGCATTGATGTCGATGGAGTACCTGCCGGCGGTTCGTGATGCATTTGCCCGGCGAACATTGGGCTGGGTTGAACGTTAAAGTTTTTTACCCGTGCTCTGCCACATTGCAGGTGTGTTGACCAATTTGTCTCTCGCTTGCCGCTTTCCTGCATCGAGAAATCTTTAGGGTAAGTTAACTTCATATTTTCATGGGGAAATGTTTCGGCATGCAATCATATGACGTAGTAATCGCCGGTGGTGGAATGGTCGGTCTGGCATTGGCCTGCGGCTTGCAGGGCAGCGGTCTGCGCATTGCCATTCTCGAGCACCACTCTGCGCCGGAGCCACTATCCGCGCCCTTGACTGCTGAGTTGGCGTTACGCGTCTCGGCGATCAATGCTGCTAGTGAGCGCTTGCTGCAAAAAATTGGCGTGTGGGACGGCATTCAAGCACTGCGGGCTAGCCCTTACAGTGGCATGGAAGTCTGGGATCAAGACAGTTTCGGCAAAATTACTTTCCATGCGGATGAGTACGGTTTTAGCCATCTTGGGCATATCATCGAAAACCGCGTGATTCAGCAGGCGTTGTGGCAGCGTGCCAGCCAACTGGCGGAAGTCACGCTGTTAGCACCCGCCAGCCTCAAACAGGTGGCTTGGGGGAGAGCGAAGCTTTTATCACCCTGGCGGATGATCGTATGCTCAGCGCCAAATTGGTTGTCGGCGCCGATGGCGCACACTCCTGGTTGCGCCAACATGCTGATATTCCACTGACTTTCTGGGATTACGCGCACCATGCACTGGTGGCGACCATCCGCACTGAAGAGCCTCATCAGGCCACCGCTCGGCAGGTATTTCATGGCGACGGCATTCTGGCCTTCCTGCCATTTAGTGACCCGCACCTCAGCTCAATTGTCTGGTCACTGCCCCCTGAACGCGCTGCCGAATTAGCCGCACTGCCTGCAGAGGAGTTCAACCGAGCGCTGGGCATGGCATTTGATATGCGCTTAGGGCAGTGCCAATTGGCGAGTGAGCGCCAGACCTTCCCGCTGATGGGGCGCTACGCCCGTAGCTTTGCGGCACATCGGTTGGCGTTAGTCGGCGATGCTGCCCATACGGTGCACCCGCTGGCTGGACAGGGGGTTAATCTGGGCTTTATGGATGCCGCCGAGCTGGTTTCAGAGTTGCGGCGCTTACAGCGTCAGGGCAAAGATATCGGTCAACACCTCTACCTGCGCCGTTATGAACGCCGCCGTAAGCACAGTGCTGCGGTGATGCTCGCCAGTATGCAGGGCTTCCGCTCACTGTTTGCCGGCAGCAACCCGGCGAAAAAGCTGCTGCGGGATCTTGGGTTAACACTGGCGGATAATTTGCCGGGGGTTAAACCGCAGTTAGTGCGGCAGGCGATGGGGTTAAATGATTTGCCCGCTTGGCTAGAGTAGTTTTGTGGGAAATTCCCTCTTCAGTTGAAATAATCTAATTCCAGTCCATTTTTCGCATTAGTTTTTCTCACGCCAAGCCAAAACCTGAAAAGTTGAATCTGATAGGGTTTTGGCTGTTTGGTTATATAACATCGCTACTTTCACTGTTTAATTGTTAATTGTGTGCCTGTGTGCGCAGTTTTGCAGTGGAAAACTCTGCATAATAGCCCTGCACTTTATACCTTCATCCTGTGTCATTGCTTATTTTAGCTTATGGTTACCAGATAGATTCGGTGATAACGTTGGGTAAAAGGTATCGTTTGCGTAGCGGTGCTCATACCTGTTTTTAGTGGGTTTTGGAGCCGATACACAACACTCATTAATGTTATTCCCAAAGTCTTGGCGTTGCGGGTAGCAAGCAAGCTCCCCCCTGTAGTGCTAAGCGCGATGGGTATATTGAGGGAAAAGATGGCTAAGCAGACCCCGCTGTATGACCAACACGTAGCGTGCGGTGCGCGCATGGTAGATTTTCATGGCTGGATGATGCCATTGCATTATGGCTCGCAAATCGACGAGCACCATATCGTGCGCCAGGACGCCGGTATGTTTGATGTTTCTCACATGACGATAGTCGACCTGCACGGCGCGCGTACCCGTGAATTCCTCCGCTACCTGTTAGCCAATGATGTTGCCAAACTGACCCTGCCGGGCAAAGCCCTTTACAGCGGGATGCTGAATGCGTCCGGCGGTGTCATTGACGATTTGATTGTTTACTTCCTCCGCGAAGACTATTTCCGCTTAGTGGTTAACTCCGCCACCCGTGACAAAGATCTGGCCTGGATCACTCAGCATGCTGAGCCGTATCAGGTTGAGATTACTGTGCGCGACGATCTGGCGCTGGTGGCCGTACAAGGCCCTACGGCGCAACAGCGAGTAGCCACTTTACTGACCACTGAGCAGCAACAAGCCGTTGCAGGAATGAAACCATTCTTTGGTATTCAGGCGGGTGATTTGTTTGTCGCCACCACTGGCTATACTGGCGAGGCGGGCTATGAAATCGCGCTGCCAAAAGAGCAGGTGGTTGAGTTTTGGCAACAACTGCTCGCCGCTGGCGTGAAACCTGCGGGTCTGGGTGCACGTGACACTCTGCGGCTGGAAGCGGGTATGAATCTCTATGGCCAAGAGATGGATGAATCTGTCTCCCCATTAGCCGCCAATATGGGCTGGACGGTGGCCTGGTTGCCGGAAGATCGCCAGTTTATTGGCCGTGAAGCACTGGAGCAGCAGCGTGCTAATGGAACTGAGCAACTGGTCGGCTTGATCATGACCGAAAAAGGCGTATTACGTAATGAGCTGCCGGTGCATTTCACTGATGCTTCGGGTCAGGCGCAGGTGGGGGTTATCACCAGCGGCTCCTTCTCGCCAACACTGGGCTTCAGTATCGCGCTGGCCCGTGTGCCTGCCGGTATCGGCGAGAGTGCCGTAGTGCAGATTCGTAATCGTGAAATGCCAGTGCGCGTCACAAAACCGGGTTTCGTGCGGGCCGGTAAGCCGGTCGTGCAGTAAGTCTATTTGTCATCATTCCAGCTTATACGAGCCTAAATATTGGCTCTATAGCCAAATTAATTGGAGTTGCAGCAATGAGCAATGTACCAGCAGAGTTAAAATATGCCTCTTCCCATGAGTGGGTTCGTGCCGATGGTGATGGCGTCTATAGTGTCGGGATCACTGAACACGCGCAGGAGTTACTGGGCGACATGGTGTTTGTTGATTTGCCAGAAGTGGGTAGTGATGTTTCAGCGGGCAGCGACTGTGCTGTTGCTGAGTCAGTTAAAGCGGCATCCGATATCTACGCGCCAATTAGCGGTGAGATAGTCGCGGTCAATACCGAACTGGAAAGCTCACCAGAGCTGGTGAACAGCGCGCCTTATACTGATGGCTGGCTGTTTAGCATTAAAGCGTCAGATGAGAGCGAACTGGAAAATTTGCTTGATGCTGATGCCTATCTGGCGGCTATCGACGAGTAAAATAAATTTAGCCCCGCTTATCGGGGCTTTTTTGATGCCAGCCCTTAGGCCAGATGAATGCCACTTCCCGTCCCATGCCCTATTCAGGAATTTGTAGCAATGACTCAGAATCTCAGCCAGCTTGAACATAACGATGCTTTTATTCAGCGCCATATCGGCTCCTCAACTGAACAGCAGCAACAGATGTTGGCCGCCGTGGGTGCCAGCTCGTTAAGTACATTGATCCAGCAGATTGTTCCGGCAGATATCCAATTGCCCAGCCCGCCACCGGTGGGTGATGCCGCCACTGAACATCAGGCGCTGGCGGAACTGAAAGGGATTGCCAGCCAGAATCAATGCTATAAATCCTATATTGGCATGGGCTACAGCCCGGTTCTGACGCCACCGGTTATCCTGCGCAATATGCTGGAAAATCCGGGTTGGTACACCGCTTATACCCCCTATCAGCCAGAAGTTTCTCAAGGCCGCCTTGAAGCGCTGCTCAATTTCCAGCAATTGACCCAAGACCTGACAGGTCTGGATCTGGCGTCCGCCTCTTTACTGGATGAAGCCACGGCAGCGGCAGAATCCATGGCGCTGGCTAAACGCGCCAGTAAGCTGAAAGACGCGAACCGCTTCTTCGTCGCTGATGACGTTCACCCGCAAACTCTGGATGTGGTACTGACCCGCGCTGAAACCTTTGGTTTTGAAGTGATCATTGATCGTGCGGAAAAAGTGCTGGAGTTGGAAGGTATCTTCGGCGTACTGCTGCAACAAGTGGGCACCACCGGCGAGCTGCATGACTACAGTGCGCTGTTGGTTGAGCTGAAAAAACGCAAAATTATTACCAGTGTTGCCGCCGATATCATGGCGTTGGTGCTGCTGACTGCACCGGGTAAACAGGGGGCTGATGTGGTATTTGGTTCCGCTCAGCGCTTTGGTGTGCCAATGGGCTACGGCGGCCCACACGCCGCCTTCTTTGCCTGCCGTGACGAATTTAAGCGCTCAATGCCGGGCCGGATTATTGGGGTATCGCGCGATGCTGCGGGTAACACTGCGCTGCGCATGGCGATGCAAACCCGTGAGCAACATATTCGCCGCGAAAAAGCCAACTCCAATATCTGTACCTCTCAGGTGTTACTGGCCAATATCGCCAGTCTGTATGCGGTCTACCATGGCCCACAGGGCTTGCAGCGCATCGCTGGCCGTATTCATCGTCTGACCGATATTCTGGCGGCGGGTTTGCAGCAAGCGGGTCTGACTCTGCGCTTCCAGCACTGGTTTGATACCCTGACGGTGGATGTCAAAGACAAAGCCGCGGTAATGGCCCGTGCATTGAGTTTCGGTATTAACCTGCGCACTGACATTCATGGCGCTGTAGGTATCACGCTGGATGAGACCACCTCCCGCGAAGACATTCAGGTGCTGTTTGCCCTGTTAGTCGGTGATAATCACGGCTTGGACATTGACCAGCTTGATGCCAAAGTCAGCCAGCACAGCCAGTCGATTCAGCCTGCAATGCTGCGCCAGGAGCCAATCCTGACGCACCCGGTCTTTAACCGTTACCACAGCGAAACCGAAATGATGCGCTATATGCATCGTTTAGAGCGCAAAGATTTGGCGCTGAATCAGGCGATGATCCCGCTGGGTTCCTGCACCATGAAGCTGAATGCTGCCGCAGAGATGATCCCCATCACTTGGCCGGAATTCGCTGAGCTGCACCCATTCTGCCCGCCAGAGCAAGCGGCTGGCTATCAACAGATGATTGGTCAACTGTCACAATGGTTGGTGCAACTGACCGGTTATGACGCCGTCTGTATGCAGCCGAACTCGGGCGCACAAGGGGAGTATGCCGGTCTGCTGGCGATCCGCCGCTACCATGAGAGCCGCAATCAGCCGAGCCGCCATATCTGCCTGATCCCAAGCTCTGCCCACGGCACTAACCCCGCTTCCGCACAAATGGCGGGGATGTCAGTGGTGGTGGTCGCCTGTGATAAGCAAGGCAATATTGATTTGCATGACCTGCGCCAAAAAGCGGGTGAGGCCGGTGATGAGCTGTCATGTATTATGGTGACCTACCCCTCCACCCACGGCGTGTACGAAGAGACGATCCGTGAGGTTTGCCAGATCGTGCATCAGTTTGGTGGCCAGGTTTATCTTGATGGCGCGAACATGAATGCGCAGGTGGGGATCACCACGCCGGGTTATATCGGCGCGGATGTTTCCCACCTTAATCTGCACAAAACCTTCTGCATCCCACACGGCGGTGGCGGGCCAGGCATGGGGCCAATTGGCGTCAAAGCCCATTTAGCGCCATTTGTTCCCGGCCATAGTGTGGTGCAAATTGATGGCATGACCACTCAGCAAGGGGCGGTTTCTGCGGCACCATTTGGTAGCGCGTCTATCTTGCCAATCAGCTGGATGTACATCCGCATGATGGGGGCCGATGGCCTGAAGCAAGCAAGTCAGGTGGCTATCCTGAATGCCAACTACATTGCGACCCGCCTGAAAGGGGCCTATCCGGTGCTGTATACCGGTCACGATGGTCGCGTCGCGCACGAATGTATTCTGGATATTCGCCCGCTGAAAGAGGCGACTGGCATCAGCGAGATGGATATCGCCAAGCGATTAATTGATTTCGGCTTCCATGCGCCGACCATGTCCTTCCCTGTGGCAGGGACGTTGATGGTGGAACCCACTGAATCTGAAAGTAAAGTTGAGTTAGATCGCTTTATTGATGCCATGCTGGCGATCCGTGCGGAGATCGAAAAAGTGACCCACGGCGAATGGCCGCTGGAAGATAACCCACTGGTGAATGCGCCTCATACCCAAGCTGAGTTGGTTGGTGACTGGCAGCACCCCTATAGCCGTGAGTTGGCGGTTTTCCCCATCGCCGGTGTGATGGAGAACAAATATTGGCCGACAGTGAAACGTTTGGATGATGTTTACGGCGACCGCAATCTGTTCTGCTCATGTGTGCCAATTGCTGATTACGAATAATCCGTGTTGTGAATGAAACCAAGGGTCGCGCAAGCGGCCCTTCACACTGCTGGTAAACCCCGATGGCTCTGATCGATAACGGTGAGGATGGGCAAATGATGCACCGCCGACACTATGTATGGTTTACGAGACTGCGGTTTACGACACTATGGCTTACATATGCTGACAGAATATTTAAGCGTACACGTGTACACTGGAATCATTCTCAGTTAATCTTAGTGCGGTCTTTTTGTGCAATTGGATACTCTGCTACCGCGCTCAGAGCTAATAACTAAACACAATAAAATAAATAATATTCAGGATAATTAGTATTGAAGAACAAATCATCTACACCAGCAATTTCTGAGGTGCCAGCGGCACCAACAACCCCGCTTTACCCTTGGGCAGAAGAGATAGCCAACAGTATCAGCCATGGCATTGGTGTGGTGCTCGGCATTATCGGGTTGATACTGCTCTTGGTGCAAGCCGTGGATAGCGGGGCTGATACCAAAGCGCTCACCAGCTATAGCCTGTATGGCGGCAGCATTATTTTGCTGTTTCTGGCCTCCACCTTGTATCACGCAATCCCACACCGCAAGGCGAAACTCTGGCTACAGAAGTTTGACCACTGTGCCATTTACATCTTAATTGCCGGAACCTACACGCCGTTTCTGCTGGTGGGGCTGGATTCCCCTTTGGCGCGGGGCTTAATGGCGGTTATCTGGGGGCTGGCGTTGGTTGGCGTGATATTCAAGCTGGCCTTTGCTCACCGCTTTGAAGTGTTGTCACTGGTCACTTATCTGACGATGGGCTGGTTATCTTTGATCGTGATTTATCAGTTGGCGGTGAAGCTTGAGATTGGCGGGCTGGCGCTACTGGCGATCGGCGGTTTGCTGTACACCATAGGGGTGATTTTCTACGCCTCGAAACGCATCCGCTTCGGTCACGCTATCTGGCACGGTTTTGTATTAGGCGGCAGTGTCTGCCACTTTATGGCGATCTATTTGTACGTCTGACTCCTCCAGATAATATTTTGATAAATATAGATAATATTGAGGCCAGATAACCGACCTCAATATAGGCATATCAATATTACTTATCTTCGGCCAGCGAATAAGGTAGCGGCTGAATAGAAAGCACGCTATCTGCATCATCACGCACCCGCAACACACTCTCTGCCGCCAGATCGTTATTCAGTACCGCTTGAACCCACACCTTACCATCACTGAGCTGAATTGCTGCCAGCACGCTACCGGTACGACGCCAGTTCTCACCCAACTGCCACTCTAAATCTTCACCGGCTGCCGGCACGCGGCTGGCCTGACCCGCGAGCCAGTACAGCGCACGTTTGTTGGCACCACGGTATTTTGCTCTGGCGACCATCTCCTGCCCGGTGTAACACCCTTTACTGAAGCTAATGCCATTTAGCGCCTGAATGTTCGTGGCTTGAGGTATAAATTGTGCGCTGGTATCCGCATCAATGATCGGGAAGCCTGCTTCGATATCCAACGCCAACCATTGCTGGCTGTTGTTAAGCTGCGCACTATCAGCCAGTTTATCAATCAGTTGCTGTGCCTGTTCTGTGTCCGTCACCAACAGAAAACGTTCGGCAGGCAGTGAGAAGTGCAGCAGTGTGCTACTCCCTTGCTGGAGCACCGGATGCTCGGCATCGGGTAGTTCGGCAAACAGCTCGGCCAGCGCAGCTCTGGCCTGTGCGCCGGCGATCCCCAACAATACCGCCTCGGGTTGTGCGGTAATCACCACTTTAGAGAACACCGCGTATTTTTTCAGCTCACTTAGCTGGTTATCAAGCAGGCTGCGGCGTTCAATAAACGCCAACCCCTCACCACGGTAAAACAGCCGTAGGTTGCTCCACATCTTCCCTTTGGCATCACAATGGGCGCATAGAATATGTTGATCAGCGGGCAGGGCATCAATATCTGCGGTCACTTGCCCTTGCAGATATTTGACTCGATCAGCGCCGGTTAAGGTTACCAGTGCCCAATCCTCAAGTGAGATCAGCGTTAACGGCAGCTCGGAGGAGGCGACCGGCGGTTGTGCAGCGAACGGAGTATTATATGTCATGCTGTACCTGCAAATTGAAAAGTACCTGCCAATGAGGTGGGTGCTGTGGGCTTATGCCCTAATGGTAAAATAGCCGGGTAGCTTTGCAAGCGGTTATTCTACGGATTTACCACTATTATCCAATCTCCGCACTCCCCCTATCTGAGGTACAATAGCCGCAGATTTTGTGGCGCAGTGCTGGATATAGTTGAAAAAACAGCACTATAGCGCCTTTAACCTATCAGCATCCTTTCTTTGAGGAGTCAATCAGGACATGGAAATCGATAATAAAGCCCGTATTCACTGGGCGTGCCGCCGTGGTATGCGTGAACTGGATATCTCTATCATGCCGTTTTTCGAATATGAATATGATGGCTTGAGTGATAATGAGAAGCAGGTTTTTATTCGTTTACTTGAGTGCGATGACCCAGATTTATTTAACTGGCTGATGAATCATGGGGAGCCGCAGGATAGCGAGCTGCGTCAGATGGTCAAATTGATTCAAGCACGAAATAAAGCCCGTGGCCCAGTGGCGATGTGACCTGCGGGTATCCTGGCACACTCAACTTTTCTCGTTATTGACGCACGGTGTTTTGGTGATACTCACCTTGGTCGCGCCCTGGCCCCAGGGCTATACCGCACTATGGTTAGTATTGCTGACACTGGTGGTGTTTGAGTGTATCCGCAGCCAGAAAAACATCACCTCCTGTCAGGGTGAAATCAGGCTTAAACCCGGCAATCTGGTGCTATGGAAAAGGCTCGAATGGATGGTCGTTAAGCAGCCCTGGATCACCCGCTATGGGGTGTTGTTGAGCTTAAAACAGGCGAGTAACCACGCTATCCATAAGCGTTTATGGCTGGCGGCTGATAGCATGTCAGAAGATGAGTGGCGGCAACTCTGCCTGCTACTGCGCCACTCCTTTGATGCTGATGAGGGTTTGAATCGATGAAGCCTTTGATTTGGCTGGTGGAAGATGAGCCGAGCATCGCCGACACGCTGATTTATACATTGGAAAGCGAAGGTTTTACCCTCCGGTGGTTTGACCGGGGGGAGCCGGCGCTGGCGGCACTGGCTAACGGGCCGCCGGCACTGGCGATCGTCGATGTTGGCTTGCCTGATATCAACGGTTTTGAGCTCTGCCGCCGTCTATTGGTACAGATGCCGGAACTGCCAGTGGTTTTTTTGACGGCTCGTAGCGAAGAGCTGGACCGGATTGTCGGTCTGGAAATTGGTGCTGACGACTATATTGCTAAGCCCTTCTCGCCCCGCGAAGTGAGCGCCAGAGTTCGTACCGTCTTACGGCGCTTACAGAAGTCACAAACGCTCTCGATACCTGCCGCGCTACACCAATTTGGCCATTTCACCCTAAATGAAGCCAGCGCGCGCGTGACCTATCATCAACAAGTTTTATGGCTAACGCGCTATGAATATCTGCTGCTAAAAACCTTATTGCTGGCACCTGAGCGCATATTCTCACGCCAACAACTGATGGATATTGTCTGGGCGCAGGCGGAGGAGAGCCAGGATCGCACTGTCGACACTCACATCAAAACTCTGCGCTCAAAGCTGCGCATGACCTACGATGAAGAGTCGCCGATCCGCACTCATCGCGGCTTGGGCTATAGCCTGACGTATCAGCCCTAACTTGCCGATGATGAGTCCGCCCCCATGAGCTTATTACTATGAAGATCGGTGCCCTATGAAAATCGGCGTACGTCTGCTGCTGGGTTACTTTTTGATAGTCGCCATTGCCGGTTACTTTGTGATTCGTATTTTTGTGCAGGAAGTAAAGCCCGGCGTGCGGCGCGCCACCGAAGGCACCTTGGTGGATACCGCGACCTTGCTGGCACAGTTCGCCCGGCAAGACATGCTACAAAATAGAGTCGCAGGGGGCCAACTGGCACAAGCTTTTGCGTCGCTGAATCTGCGCCCCATCGGGGCCAATATTGAAGGTATCCGCAAGGATCGTAACGAATATCGGGTCTATCTAACCGATGCCGACGGGCGAGTAATTTTTGATTCATCAGGCAAATCAGTGGGGCAGGATTATTCACGCTGGAATGACGTCTGGCTGACGTTGCGCGGTGAGTATGGCGCACGGAGTAGCCGCAGCGACCCCCATGATGAGCAAAGCTCGGTGATGTATGTGGCCGCACCGGTCATAGTTGAGAACAAAATTATTGGTGTGCTCAGTGTGGGTAAACCCAATATCTCCATGGCCCCGGTTATCAAACGTAGTGAACGTAAGATCTTGTTAGCCGGTGGGATTTTGCTGGGCATTGCACTGCTGATTGGCTTGGGATTTGTCTGGTGGATCAACCGGGCCATTGGTAAGTTAGTCAATTACGCCGAGCGGGTTGCCGAGGGGCAATCAGTAGCGCTGCCCGCCATGGGGAGCAGCGAACTGAATGATTTGGCGCGGGCGCTGGAAAGTATGCGGCTGAAATTGGATGGTAAAGCCTATATCGAACAATATGTTCACACGCTAACTCATGAACTGAAAAGCCCGCTGGCGGCCATCACGGGGGCTGCTGAGTTATTGCGCGAGTCTCCGCCACCCGCCATGGCTCAGCGCTTCCTCCTAAATATCGAGCAGCAAAGTGCGCGCATCCAGCTATTGGTGGATAAAATGCTGATTCAGGCGCGGCTGGAGAGCCGGGTAGACCTGCAACTCTCCCCATTGGAGGTCAGCCACATCTTGCAGCAGACCTTCAGCGGCAAAGAAGCACAGGCGGTTAGTCGCGGCATTCGTTTGCGGCTAATCGGTGCCGATAGCGCGATATTAATGGGTGATGCTCTGTTGCTGAGCCAGGCGTTGAGCAATCTAATTGATAATGCACTGGATTTTACGCCTGTGGGGGGTGACGTGACATTATGTGGCGAGCGGCAAACGACGGAATATCTGATCACGGTTGAGGACAGTGGTAGCGGTATTCCTGATTATGCCCAAGAGAAGATTTTCGACCGTTTTTACTCGCTGCCCAGAGCCAATAGCCCTAAAAGTACCGGGCTGGGGCTGAATTTTGTGCGCGAAGTCGCCGCTATTCATCAAGGGGCCATTTCGCTGGAAAACCGCCAGCCACAAGGGGTACGCGCCCGCTTGATATTGCCACTCGATAGCGCCTGATTCGCTGACTTCACTTTCACTTCACATAGCCTCATTCTCCTTTCACTTCACTCTCTTAAGCTGCTCTCCTGACCTTACAAGGAGCGCAAGCCATGTTCAAATCTGTTCTGTTTTGGAAAATAGCCACACTGTTGGGCTTAATTTTGTTGATGATGATCCCGAAAGAGATGTTGCTGAATGTTATCTATGAGCGCAGCGGCTATCGGCAGAGTGTGATTGATAAAGTGAGCGACAGCACCAGCCGATCGCAGAAGATCCTTGGCCCGCTGATTGTGGTGCCCTACAGCGAATGGGTGGAGACGGAAGTGGACGGTAAGAAGCAGGGCCAGCGTATCAGCCGCCATCGCTACTTACTGCCCGAGGTCATGACAGTCAAGGGCGCGCCAAATGTAGAAGTGCGCCAACTGGGTATTTATAAGGCTCAGGTATATCAGGGGGAGCTTTATTTTCATGGTCAATTTGAACCCTCCTCACTGGATGATTTAGATCGTGAGGGGGTCATCATCGGCGCACCGTCACTGGTATTGGCGCTGAGTGATTCACGGGGTATCCAGCAGATTTCGCCGCTGACCTTGGGTCGTGAAAAAATCAACTTCGAACCGGGGGCTTTTCTGGGGCGCGCCGCGCAAGGGGTGCATGTCCCGCTGACACGGGCACAGATTCAGCAGGGCAAATTTGATATCGACTTTAAACTGACCCTGATGGGCACCAATAGCCTCTCGGTGGTACCGGTTGGCCGTAGCAGTGAGCTGACCTTGCAGAGCAACTGGCCACACCCTAATTTTGTCGGCGAGTTCCTGCCGATGCAGCGCAAAGTGGATGAAAATGGTTTCCGTGCGCACTGGAGCAGTAATTGGCTGGCCAATAGCATGAATATTAACTTTGCCAGCGACGGAGCACTTTTTGATATCAATGAGTTACCGGCTTTCACCACCAGCCTGATTGAGCCAGTTGACCACTATCAACTCACTGAGCGTGCGATCAAATATGCCATTTTGTTTATCGGCCTGACATTTTTCAGCTTCTTCCTGTTTGAAAGCCTAACCTCACTGCGTGTCCATCCGATTCAATACTTGCTAGTGGGTGCGGCGCTGGTACTGTTCTATCTGATGCTGCTGGCGTTCTCAGAGCACCTTGGTTTTACCTTGGCTTATATTATCGCCAGTCTGAGTTGCAGCGCACTGATTGCTATCTATCTGAGTGCTGTTTTGGGCGGCTGGTTACGTGGTCTGCTGTTTGCCGGTGGCCTATTACTGCTGTACGGGGTGTTGTTTGGCTTGCTGCAATCCGAAGATAATGCGCTGCTACTGGGGGCCGGATTGCTGTTTATTGTTTTGGCGGCAGTGATGGTACTCACACGAAGACTCGACTGGTATCAAGTGGCCTCACCACAACGCTTTACTGGCGCCAAAAATAGTGAGTCAACGAACACGGAAGCCGAAGTTAAAGCTGAAGAGATGTCGATCGAAGCCACGCCAGCGGGGGGCAGCTCTCAAGATAAATTCCGGTTGTGGAAGTAAAATTGGATTAAATCGGGCACACGAGTGCCCGTTTTTTTGTGCACAGAAAACCCCCAGCTAGGCTGGGGGTTCCGTAAAGCTTTCAGCTTTGAGTCAGTTATAAAAACCCCTTTTGATTTGTTAAAACAGTTTGCGGTCTGGCAACTGCAAACGTTCAACAAGAAATCAAAAGGGGGTCCCTATGAGGGACGAAAAGAGCTTAGCGCACACGCGATGGAACTGTAAATATCACATAGTATTTGCGCCGAAGTACCGAAGACAGGTGTTCTACGGGGAAAAGCGCAAAGCGATTGGCAGTATTTTAAGAAAGCTGTGCGAATGGAAGAACGTGAATATTCTGGAAGCGGAATGTTGTGTGGATCACATCCATATGCTTCTGGAAATCCCACCCAAGATGAGTGTGTCGGGCTTTATGGGATACCTAAAGGGAAAGAGTAGCCTGATGCTTTATGAGCAGTTTGGCGATTTGAAGTTCAAATATCGTAACCGGGAGTTTTGGTGTCGAGGGTATTACGTTGATACGGTGGGTAAAAATACAGCCAGGATACAAGAATACATAAAACACCAACTGGAAGAGGATAAAATGGGTGAGCAGTTGTCGATCCCCTATCCGGGTAGCCCGTTTACGGGCCGTAAGTAACGAATTGTGATGCAAATGTCAGATCGCGATGCGCCTGTTAGGGCGCGGCAGGTAAGAGAGCCTTATAGGCGCATATGAAAAACCTCCGGCTATGCCGGAGGATATTTATTGATTTTTAGTGTTGGGGTAATTAAAGCAGGGCGTCCATCTCTAACAGGATCTGCTCGCACCACTGCTCGATCCGCGCGTCACTCAAATCGTATTGATTGACCTCATCCAACGCCAGGCCGACAAAGTGTTCACCATCGGTACTGAGCGGTTTAGGGCTGGTAAATTCAAACCCTGCCGTTGGCCAAAAACCGATAAATTTCACGCCCAGTGGCGCAATATGGTGATACAACATGCCAAGGGCATCAAGGAACCATTCGCTATAACCGAATTGATCTCCCATACCATACATGGCGACAATCTTTCCCTTGAGATTAAGCGCTGTTAACTGTGGCCAGATAGCTTCCCAGTCCTCCTGTAACTCCCCGAAATCCCAGGTGGGAATGCCCAAAATCAGGATGGAGTACTCCTCCATCAAGCGGGGGCTGACATCCTTCAGATTATGTAAATCAACCAAATCTTCGCCGAGAATATCGCGGATTTTTTCTGCCACCATTTCGGTATAACAGGTGCTGGAGCCGTAAAAGAGACCAATCTTCATGATGTATAGCCATAGCATTACTAATAAGGAATAGCATCGAGTGTACCAGATTTGTCCCGTCATCAGGCATAATGGCGGCTGAGTTCAATCAAAGAGAGCAACAGCAATGCAACAGCAAAATAACCCGCTGATTGAACAGTTTCTTGATGCTTTGTGGCTAGAGCGGAATCTGGCGGAGAATACGCTGGCGTCATACCGTTTGGACTTACATGCATTAACCGGATGGTTAGATCATCACGGCAGTGATTTATTGCGCGCCGGTTCGCAGGAGTTGCAATCTTTCCTTGCTGAGCGCATTGAGGGTGGATATAAAGCCACTAGTTCCGCCCGCTTGCTCAGTGCGATGCGGCGGTTGTTTCAATATTTATATCGCGAAAAATTACGTGACGATGACCCGACAGCCATACTTTCATCACCTAAGCTGCCGCAACGTTTACCGAAAGATCTCAGTGAGGCGCAGGTTGATACATTGCTCAATTCACCCAATGTTGATATCCCGCTGGAGTTGCGTGATAAAGCGATGCTGGAAGTGCTCTATGCTACTGGCTTGCGGGTGTCTGAACTGGTCGGGCTGACAATCAGCGATGTAAGCTTGCGCCAGGGCGTGGTGCGGGTGATTGGTAAAGGCAATAAAGAGCGGCTAGTGCCTTTGGGCGAAGAGGCTGTGTACTGGATTGAGAATTACATGGATCACGGGCGACCGTGGCTTATCAATGGTCAGTCGCTGGATGTGCTGTTCCCCAGCAACCGCAGTCAGCAAATGACCCGCCAGACTTTCTGGCATCGAATCAAACACTATGCGATCCTTGCCGGTATTGATAGTGAACGGCTTTCGCCCCACGTATTGCGGCATGCTTTTGCCACCCATCTGTTGAATCATGGTGCGGATCTACGTGTGGTACAAATGTTACTGGGCCACAGTGATCTGTCGACGACCCAGATTTATACCCATGTAGCGACTGAACGTTTGAAGCAGCTACATCAACAGCATCATCCGCGCGCATAATTGCCGCGTGGAAAAGGATAGGATTTTTATATGAAAAAAAGTTTATTACTGCTGCCGATGTTAATCGCGGCCCTCACTGGTTTGGCTCATGCTGACGATACTGCTATCCAGCAGACACTGAAAAAACTCGATATTCAGCAAGCGGATATCCAACCGTCGCCGATCCCCGGTTTGAGTACGGTAATGACTGAAAGTGGTGTGCTTTATATTTCGGCGGATGGCAAACATCTATTGCAAGGCCCGCTGTATGACGTAAGTGGTAGCCAGCCGGTGAATGTGACCAATCAGTCGCTGGTGAAACGACTTAATGCATTGAGCGGCGAAATGATCGTGTACAAAGCGCCGCAGGAGAAGCACGTTGTTACCGTGTTTACCGACATCACCTGCGGCTACTGCCATAAATTACACGAGCAGATGAAAGAGTATAACGCGCTGGGGATTACCGTGCGTTATCTGGCCTTTCCGCGTCAGGGTTTAAGCTCCCAGGCGGAAAAAGATATGCGCTCTATCTGGTGCATGGCCGATCGTAATAAAGCATTTGATGATGCGATGAAAGGCACCGAAATCTCACCGGCAACCTGTAAAACCGATATCAGCAAGCATTACCAGCTAGGTGTGCAGTTTGGTATTCAGGGAACGCCAGCCATTGTGCTGCAAAATGGCACTGTCGTTCCGGGTTATATGGAGCCAAAAGAGATGTTACAGATGCTGAATAAGCATCAGGCTTCCGCAAAAGCGGCGGGTTAATCGCCCGTGACATTGAAAACTCAACTTCGTCGTCGTGAGGCGGCAGATGACAGCCATTTGCCGCCACAATTGCATCCGTTGCTGCGCCGTCTCTACGCCAGTCGCGGCGTAAAAAGTGCCGAAGAGCTAGAGCGTGGCGTCAAAGGGCTGTTGGCATGGCAGCAACTAGACGGCATTGATGCGGGAGTCACTCTGCTGCAGCAAGCGCTGGCAGAGAGGCGGCGCATCGTGATCGTCGGTGATTTTGATGCCGATGGCGCAACCAGTACTGCGTTGGCGGTGCTCGCATTACGTAGCATGGGCGGCAGTAATATTGATTATCTGGTGCCGAATCGTTTTGAAGATGGCTATGGGCTTAGTCCTGAAGTGGTTGAGCAAGTTGCTGCCCGTGGGGCAGAACTGATTGTCACTGTAGATAATGGAATTTCCTCCCATGCAGGGGTGGAGTTGGCCCATGCCAAGGGGATTCAGGTGCTGGTTACCGATCACCATTTGCCTGGTGAAACCTTACCTGCAGCGGAAGCCATCATTAACCCGAATCTGGCCGGATGTGATTTTCTGTCCAAATCGCTGGCAGGGGTTGGGGTCACCTTTTATCTGATGCTGGCGTTACGCGCCCGCCTCAGGGACAGCGGCTGGTTTGAGCAACGTGCGCTGGCCATACCCAACTTGGCTGAGTTGCTGGATTTAGTGGCACTCGGCACAGTGGCTGATGTGGTACCGCTGGATGCCAATAACCGAATTCTGGTTCACCAAGGCCTAAGCCGCATTCGTGCGGGAAAATGCCGTCCGGGAATTCGTGCATTGCTGGAGGTGGCAAATCGCGATGCCCGCCAACTGGCTGCGAACGATTTGGGCTTCTCTCTCGGCCCACGGCTAAATGCCGCAGGGCGTTTGGATGATATGTCTATTGGGGTGGCGCTACTTCTTAGTGACGATATTGCTCAGGCCCGCGCGCTGGCAATCGATCTTGATACGCTAAATCAGACCCGCCGCGAGATAGAACAAGGTATGCAGGTCGAAGCCCTGCAACTGTGTGACCAATTGGAGCGCACCAGTACTGAACTACCTTACGGCATCGCGATGTATCATCCGGAGTGGCATCAGGGGGTGGTAGGGATTCTGGCCTCACGGATTAAAGAGCGCTTTCATCGGCCGGTCATCGCTTTTGCCCCTGCGGGGGATGGCTTACTGAAAGGATCGGGCCGCAGTGTTGCCGGTTTACATATGCGCGATGCTCTTGAGCGCCTCGACACCTTGAACCCTGGATTGATTCTCAAGTTTGGTGGGCATGCCATGGCCGCCGGATTATCGCTAGAGCAGGATAAATTTGATCAGTTCCGCCAATGCTTTGCAGATTTAGTCGGTGAATGGATGGACGCTTCTCAATTAGAAGGCGTTATCTGGTCTGATGGAGAGCTGAAAGGTGGCGACTTATCAATCGAAACCGCAGAGTTACTGCGCGATGGTGGCCCGTGGGGGCAATCTTTCCCAGAACCAATATTTGACGGCAAATTTCGCATTCTGCAACAGCGGCTGGTGGGGGAGCGCCACCTGAAGCTCATGATTGAGCCATTGAATGGTGGGCCGTTACTGGATGGCATTGCTTTTAATATCGATACCACCCTATGGCCGGACAGCAGCGTGCGTGAAGTTAAGCTCGCTTATAAACTCGATATTAATGAGTACCGCGGTAACCGTAGTGTCCAGTTATTGATTCAGCACTTGTGGCCTTATTAGCTCATGACTAAACACAACCCGAATTGCTCACCTCTGCCAGTGATTCGGGGTAATACTGACTGGTAACACGGCTGTAATTCTCAGTAAGCAGGAAATATAGTCAACTTGCTATAAACCGTCGTTGAGATCCGCTAGAATTACCGGTTCTAATGACATTCCGTCATCGACGACTCAACGTAAGACTTTAAATCATGTTTGAAATAAACCCGGTAAAAAACCGAATTCAGGACCTGTCTGATCGGACAGCCGTTCTCAGGGGGTATCTTTGACTATGATGCCAAGAAAGAGCGACTGGAAGAAGTAAACGCCGAGCTGGAACAGCCCGACGTCTGGAATGAACCTGAGCGCGCCCAAGCGCTGGGTAAAGAGCGTTCTGCGCTGGAAGAGATAGTCACCACTATTGATCAATTGGATCAAGGCATGGAAGACGTCACTGGCTTGCTAGAACTGGCGATTGAAGCTGACGACGAAGAGACGTTTAACGAAGCGGTTGCTGAGTTAGATATCCTTGATGGCAAGCTGGGCCAGCTTGAATTCCGCCGTATGTTCTCTGGTGAATATGATAGCGCCAACTGCTACCTGGATCTGCAAGCAGGCTCCGGTGGTACAGAAGCTCAGGACTGGGCCAGCATGTTGCTGCGCATGTATCTGCGCTGGGCTGAATCCAAAGGTTTCAAAACTGAAATCATTGAAGAGTCGGATGGCGATGTCGCGGGCCTGAAGTCTGCCACGATCAAAATCATCGGTGAATATGCATTTGGCTGGTTACGTACTGAAACTGGCGTACATCGCCTGGTACGTAAAAGCCCATTTGACTCTGGTGGCCGCCGTCATACCTCTTTCAGTTCTGCCTTTGTCTATCCTGAAGTTGACGACGACATTGATATCGAAATCAACCCGGCAGACTTGCGTATTGACGTTTACCGCGCATCTGGTGCGGGTGGTCAACATGTTAACAAAACGGAATCTGCGGTACGTATTACCCATATTCCAACCAATATTGTGACTCAGTGTCAGAATGACCGTTCTCAGCATAAAAACAAAGATCAAGCGATGAAACAGTTGAAAGCGAAGCTGTATGAGTTTGAGATGCAAAAGAAAAATGCTGATAAACAGGTTCTGGAAGATAACAAGTCCGATATCGGTTGGGGCAGCCAGATCCGTTCTTATGTACTAGATGACTCACGTATCAAAGATTTGCGTACCGGTGTGGAAACACGCAACACGCAAGCGGTACTGGATGGTGATCTGGACAAATTCATCGAAGCAAGTTTGAAAGCCGGGCTATAAGGAACTGAGATGTCAGAGCAAAAAACGCAAGTCGCTGAGCAAGCGCAAGAACTCAATAGTGAGTTACAAGCTCGTCGAGAAAAACTGGCAGTGCTGCGGGAAAAAGGGATTGCTTTCCCAAATGATTTCCGCCGCGAGCACCTCTCTGACCAGTTGCATGCTGAGTATGGCAGCAAAGAGAACGAAGAGTTAGAAGCACTGAATATCGAAGTAACCGTTGCCGGTCGCATGATGACCCGCCGCATCATGGGCAAAGCATCATTCGTGACACTGCAAGATGTCGGTGGTCGTATTCAGTTGTACGTTTCCCGTGATGATCTGCCGGAAGGCGTTTATAACGAAGAGTTCAAAAAGTGGGATCTGGGCGATATCCTGGGTGCACGCGGTAAACTGTTTAAAACCAAAACCGGCGAGCTGTCTATCCACTGTAGCGAACTGCGTTTACTGACCAAAGCACTGCGTCCGCTGCCAGATAAATTCCACGGCCTGGCTGATCAGGAGACCCGTTATCGCCAGCGTTATCTGGACCTGATCGCTAACGACGAATCTCGCAATACGTTCAAAGTGCGTTCGCAAGTGATGTCTGGCATCCGCAGCTTCATGGTGGAAAAAGGTTTCATGGAAGTCGAAACCCCAATGATGCAAGTGATCCCTGGCGGCGCGTCTGCACGTCCGTTCGTGACACATCATAATGCGCTGGATATCGATATGTACTTACGTATCGCACCAGAACTGTACTTGAAACGCCTGGTTGTCGGTGGTTTTGAACGTGTGTTCGAAATTAACCGCAACTTCCGTAATGAGGGTGTTTCACCGCGCCATAACCCAGAGTTCACTATGATGGAACTCTATATGGCGTATGCGGATTACAAAGATCTGATCGTATTGACCGAAGAGTTGTTCCGCACCCTGACTGAAAACATTCTGGGTAGTAGTGTGGTGCAGTATGGTGAGCAGACATTTGATTTTGGTAAACCTTTTGTCAAGTTGACCATGAAAGAAGCCATTTGCAAATATCGCCCTGAAACCAATGTGGCGGATTTGGATGATATGGGCAAAGCTGTGACCATTGCCGAGTCACTAGGTATCAAAGTGGAGAAGAGCTGGGGCCTGGGCCGCGTTCAATGCGAAATTTTCGAAGAGACCGCAGAGAGCCACCTGATTCAGCCAACATTCATCACTGAATACCCGGCAGAGGTTTCTCCGCTGGCACGTCGTAACGACGATAATCCATTCATCACTGACCGTTTCGAGTTCTTCATCGGTGGCCGTGAAATTGGCAACGGCTTCTCTGAGCTGAATGACGCTGAAGACCAAGCTCAGCGCTTTGCCGATCAAGTTAGCGCCAAAGAAGCAGGCGATGATGAAGCAATGTTCTACGATGAAGATTATGTCACCGCACTGGAACATGGCTTGCCGCCAACGGCTGGCTTGGGCATTGGTATTGACCGTATGGTGATGTTGTTTACCAACAGCCACACTATCCGCGATGTTATCTTGTTCCCAGCGATGCGCCCGGTAAAATAAGCAACCTTGGTTAACGGTAAACCTATTAGGGCGCTACGGCGCCCTTTTTACTGAGCAAAGGATTCCCAGAAAATAGCAGTAGTTACGGCTTATTTAAGCTAATCGCTTAAAATACCGGCGCTTAGACTATATCTTCGCTTGCCCACGTCAAAGAACCGGTTATAATGCAAACCGCACACCGAAGCGGGTGTAGTTCAATGGTAGAACGAGAGCTTCCCAAGCTCTATACGAGGGTTCGATTCCCTTCACCCGCTCCAATCTTCTTGTATCTCAATAAATTAGAGATATAAGTGCTTCTAGCGATAGTGATAACTCACATACCTGCCTTTTGTCCCCATTGAACTATCCCAGATAATTGAACTATCCCAGATAACTGTCACGTCTTGATATGTGGTTAATCGGGTAGCTTATCAATACACTGGCGGCTCTTTCAGAGCTTTACCGCGATAGCACAACAAGAATCTATGCCGCCAACCAACGGCTCTAAACTCTATCTAAAACTCATAGCAGGGCGCATGTTAAGCCCGATGCTCTCTTATGCCACACGTCGTGATGACGTTGCAGAGGATAAACAGGTCAATCTAATGTCACTCCCAGCTTAATGTAGTCAGTAAAAGTATGGCACTGGTTATGTAAGGGAGGGACGTCCATCACATCACGACATAGACGAGATACCCGTGAATACACTGAGCGATGTTATCTACGGGATAATACAGTCGTTCGAAGGCTTTTCGTATCAGAGAAATGGGCGGAGATTCTGGTAAATAAATGAGATATTACCCGCGCCTTTGCTTAATGCAACACAACCTAAATCCCGGAGGTTCATTGAGTCTTAGACCGAATAATTCGGGTTCTACAGTGGCAGCAATTTGAATATCGATGCGAAAACTAATGGAGAAAGCCGCTGGTTTTGTTTTCCTCAATACACCGACACAAATCAAAGCTAATAAATAGCATCATTAATAAAGGTAATTCATCTAATTAAATAATTTCGCAAATCAAAATACGTTAAAAATACAATTCAAAAATCCTGTAAAGGTAAAAAATACATTACATATCGTTTTGATTTAATAGGGTTTTTAATTAAAAAAGGAAAAATTAATTTTTAAGACTATAGATCAAACAAGTAATTTAAAGTAAATTATTGCTCTAGATTGATTTTGCATACCTGAATGAAAGTCAGTGCCCCCTTGCAATAATCCTTATTCAAATCTAATTTTTACGGGAAAGGAATATCAATGTAACCTAGTGCAAATGGGATAGGGAATATTACTTCCCATTAGTTCCTCTGAACTCAATTATTGATAATTAACTTCCCATTGTGATTAAAGCACAAGGGCGGAAAAACACGTCCATTTTCTGCAGTCTGTTCTCGTTTTCGGCATATTGGCAGCTGTAAGTCAGGCGCGGTAGCGTGGGTAAATATTAACCAATGGGAAACTGATGGCACGTAGTGGCTTGGAAGTACAAAAAGCTGCCGTTAAGGCACTTTTTTTAAGGGAAATTAAAACCCGGTTTGGCAAATACAGGCTTGGATATCTATGGGCAGCGCTGGAACCCATGGCCCATCTGCTGATCCTGTTGACTATTTTCGGCTTCATCATGCACCGCACCATGCCGGATATCTCCTTCCCGGTATTTTTGATCAACGGAATCATTCCCTACTTCGTTTTCAGTAACATCACCAATAGGTCTATAGGCGCGATTGAGGCCAATCAGGGTCTGTTCAACTACCGGCCAGTCAAACCTATAGATACGATTATTGCCCGCGCCATTTTAGAGGCGTTGATCTACGCGGTGGTTTACGTGCTGCTGATGGTAATTGTGGCTCTGGCAGGCGAAGAGTTTGAAGTGGTTAAACTGACTTCGCTGGTACTGGTTTGGGTACTGCTGGTGATCTTCTCTTGCGGTGTAGGGCTGATCTTTATGGTGGTGGGTAAAACCTTCCCTGAAACCGAGAAGTTTTTACCTATCCTGATTAAGCCGCTGTACTTTATCTCCTGCATTATGTTTCCGCTACATTCAATTCCAAAAGAGTACTGGCCATATCTGTTATGGAACCCGATCGTGCACGTGGTCGAATTATGTCGTGCCGCCGTCGTCCCCGGCTATGTCAGTGAGGGAGTAAGCCTGAACTATCTGGCGTTCTGTGCTCTGGTTACCTTGTTTGTCGGGCTCGCGTTCTACCGTAACCGTGAAGAGGCGATGCTGACCTCATGATCAAAATTGAAAATCTCACCAAATCATACCGCACCCCTGCCGGTCGCCATTATGTCTTTAAAGATCTGAACGTAGAGCTACCTTCGGGGAAAAGCGTCGCATTAATTGGCCGAAATGGCGCGGGTAAATCTACCCTGCTGCGGGTTATTGGCGGTATTGACCGGGCTGATTCGGGCCAGATCCATACAGACAAAACAATTTCTTGGCCTGTAGGACTTGCTGGTGGATTTCAGGGCAGCCTAACAGGACGCGAAAACGTCAAATTTGTTGCTTGCCTGTATGCTACTCACAGCGAACTCCGAGAAAAAGTTGCCTTTGTCGAAGCGTTCGCCGAGTTAGGAAAATACTTCGATATGCCGATCAAAACCTACTCCTCGGGTATGAAATCCCGCCTCGGTTTTGGCCTGAGCATGGCATTTAAGTTTGACTACTATCTGGTGGATGAAGTCACCGCCGTCGGCGATGCCAAGTTCAAGCGGAAATGCGCTGATGTATTCAAAGCCCGCCATGAAGAAGCCAGCTTTTTGATGGTATCGCACAGCCTAGGCTCGCTGAAAGAGTTTTGTGATGTTGCGCTCTTTATAGGTCGGGATAATCAGGTGAAATATTTTGACTCAGTGGATGAGGCAATTGCCGTTTATAAGGTGGATGAAGGGATATAGTTTGTCTGCCCTACATTTTAGATAACAAATGAAAAAATTAAAAAAATTCCTTCAAAGTCCTGGCGTGTTTTTTCGTGATCACTTAAATAAAAAATACCCTATCATTAGAAATGAAATTCTTTGTCCTGAATTAGAAGAAAATATTCTTATTCGCCATGATTTGTCATTGGAAAAACTAACAAATGTTAACTTCCCAATAGATGTTGTTTTTACATGGGTTGATGATTCTGATCCCGCGTGGCAAAAACGCTATCAACAAAATAAGAACATAGTAGATAAAGATACTCTGGGTCAGCATGCAACAGATAGTGCGAGATTCAGTAACCATGATGAATTGCGTTATTCTATTAAGAGCGTAGAGCTTTACCTACCTTGGGTTAGGCAGATATACATTATCACCGATAAACAACGTCCTGCCTGGCTACAATGCAACTCTCGAATTACAATAATCGATCATAGTGACATTATTGAAAGCCAATATTTACCTACCTTTAACTCACATGTTATAGAAGCTCATTTACATAAGATACCGGGCCTGGCAGAGCACTTTATCTATTTTAATGATGATGTTTTTGTTGCAAGGCCCTTGCCGCCAGGACATTTCTTTAAAGGTAATGGTATAGCTTCATTATTTCTTTCTCAAAAAAGCCTGGCGGATATGCAAGCTAAAGGAACGAATACACCAACGCTTTCTGCCTCACACAATGTAATAGATATCTTCGAAAAAGATTTTCAAATAGCGATTGATACCCCCTTGGTGCATACCTATATTCCGCTCAGGAAAAGCATTTTTGAACAAAGCCATCAACGGTATGAACGTGAGATAAAAAAGTTTTTGCCTAATAAATTCCGAACAAACCATGATATGAATTTAGCAACATTCTTTGTTCCTTGGCTATCTTATATTCAAGGCGCAGCCGTGCCAGCCCGAGATATTTGCTACTACTTTAATATTAGATCGACCGCAGCAAGAAGCAGCTTTAAAGCATTAAAAGTGGCCAAGAAAGAGGGCTGCCTACCTCACTCTTTTTGTGCTAACGACTTCAACACACAGAAAGCCCCGCTTGAAGATTATAAATCCCTATTAATATCCGCACTTAAATATCATTTTGAATCAGAGAAATAAAATGCTCACTAGAAAATTAAAGAAATTAATTCGCAATCCTAATCTGTTTTTTTTAGATATGTTAACAAAACAAGAAAGAAGAATAAAAAAGTTAAGGATAAGGAAATATAAAGGCACTTATCAATATACAATAATTTCAGCAGTATATAATGTTGATAGATATTTAGATGAGTTTATTAAAAGCATTGTCAATCAACATATAGATTTCAAAAATAACATTCACATAATCTTGGTTGATGATGGTTCAACCGATGGTTCAGGAAATACAATAAAGTACTGGCAGAAAAAGTATCCATTAAATATAACTTATCTTTATAAAGAAAATGGTGGGCAAGCCTCTGCAAGGAACCTAGGTTTAGAACATGCTAATACAGAATGGGTAACTTTTATTGATCCTGATGATTTTATTGATAATGAATATTTTTCATCAATAGATTTATTCATTAAGAACAACAGTGACAAAAATTTAAGTCTAGTTTGTTGTAACCTTATATTTTATTTTGATGCCATGAATATATATAAAGATACACATCCGCTAAGATATAAGTTTTCGAAACAAGAAACAATAGTCCCAATAAATGATTTAGGACAGCAAATTCAACTTCATGCCAGTTCTACTCTATTTAAGTTGTCCAATATAAAAAGTCATGACATATCATTTGATGTGGAGATAAAACCTAACTATGAAGATGCACATTTCATAACAAAATATATTTTTCCGTTAAATTCAGGTAATGCTGCATATTTAAAGAATGCGAAGTACTATTATCGAAAAAGAAGTGACGGCACATCAACTTTAGATAATGCATGGGAAAATCCAGGGCTGTACGGTATTGTACTGCAAAAAGGCTGTATTGAATCTATGCAACGTTACCAACAGTCGGGTAGACCTATCCCTGAATCCCTACAAACTCAGATTCTATATCATGTTTTTTGGTACCTAAGGCGACTTATAAACCATGAATCTAAACTCTCTTTTTTAGAGAGGGAAAAAGTAGTTTCATTCGAGAAAAATATACACGATATTTTTTCAATGATTGATAATAAAATCATTATGCAGTTCGGACTTGCAGGATGTTGGTTCTACCATAAGGTTGGGATGCTTTCATGCTTTAAACAGAGTGAACCTACATTCCAGATAGTATATGTAGAGTCATATGATAAGATGAAAGGGCTGGTTCAATTACGTTACTTTACTGGCAAACAAGAACTTGAGCACATAACTGTCAATGATGTAGATACCATTCCTGTTTTTATTAAAAATATTACTCATAAATTCTTATCTAAAAATTTCGTCAATGAAAGACGGTTATGGGTTAAATTTGACCGAAAATCAGTTATAAAAATTAATATTTGTGGAAAATCCGCCAGAATATCACTTGCTGGAAAACAAGAAAAAAATGGGGTGCACGGCGCGGCTATTATTAAGTATTTTGAAGACGTCACACCTAAATATAATGTATCAGAGAAGTATAGAAATGCATGGATATTGATGGACCGCGATACACATGCTGACGATAATGCTGAACATTTATATCGTTATATCCGAGCTAATCATCCTGAAATTGAGATATTCTATGTGCTAAGAAAAAGCTCATGTGACTGGCTTCGCCTTATTCACGACAATTTTAACTTACTTGAATTTGGCAGTGAAGAACATAAAATTGCAGTGGGAAGTTGTTCAAAATTAATTAGCTCTCATGCAGATCACTTTGTGACTAATTTACTGGGGCCAAAGATGTTGTCAGGCCGACATTTTGTTTTCTTACAACACGGTGTAATTAAGGATGACCTTTCTGGATGGCTAAATCAGAAAGACAATATTGATTGCTTTATTACTGCATCAAAACCTGAATTTGATTCTATTGTTTCTGATGACTCACATTATAAATTTGGCAAGAAAGAGGTGGTTCTGACAGGACTGCCGAGGCACGATAGCTTATTAAAATCCACCAAACCTAATAACAATAAAAATATATTGATAATGCCAACTTGGCGATCCTCTATTATTGGGGCGGCGAATAAAGAGGGTACTGAAAGAGATCTCAACCCTTTGTTTATGGATTCTAGCTATGCTAAACATTGGTACAGCCTACTTCATTCACCAGAGCTGCGTCGGATTTGTACGAAATATGGTTATGACGTTGTTTTTTTTCCACACGTAAATATTTTACCTTATCTAGATGAGTTTAAAACCCCCGATTTTATAAAAATAGGAAGCCAAGATAACAGAAATATACAAGATTTATTCAACGATGCTTCACTATTAGTTACAGATTACTCATCTGTTGCTTTTGATATGGCAGTGCAATCTAAATCAGTAATTTATTATCAATTTGATGAAGATACCTTCTTTCAGGGAGATCATACTTATACCAAAGGGTATTACGACTATCGCAAGGATGGTTTTGGCGCAGTAGTCACTAATGAGCAGGCGTTTTTCTCAGAATTAAATGTCGTGCTTAAGAATTCAGCCAAGCCATCAGAGAAAATTAAAAAGCGGATAGATAATACTTTTCAACACCGTGATGGCAATAACTGTAAACGCGTTGTTAGCGCTATTGAAGCACTTGACCTTCCATTACCAATTGATTTTGTAGATGCGGATATATTATTTGAATATGCTACTCACGCCAGTAATAGTAAAGATTGGCTTCTTGCGATTTCACGCTGGGCACTAGTCTCCAAGTATGGCAATGAGCATCATAAATATGAAGCGACAATTCAAAATATTATCTCATTGAACAACCTTGGGAAAATCAGATTAGCTTTAGAATCTATTAATGAAAATTATGGGAATAACAAGTTAGTCTGGCCAAAACCAGTGATTCGTGAATTCGCGATCATTCAGATGAAACTTCAACAATGGGAAGCCGCTGTGGCATGTTGGGAAATGCTAACTGACCATAGTGGTGAGGACACGATTGCTATCCTTCAATGCACAGCAGAGCTTTCAGACTCAACCAGATTCGAGTATATTTATAAAAAATACTTCTCTAGTAGTGACGAAAAATATTTGCTACTTAGCAAGGCTTGGTATTATATATGTCATTCTGATTGGTTAAATACTATTATGCTATTAGATGGTGATTCTGTTGACTTAATCAATTGTGAATTCTCAAGATTACAAGCTGGTATTATGTTGGCTCGTTGTAATAGGGAGTTAGGGCATTATGAAGTCGCAAGAGAAAACCTTGATCTGGCATCAATACAACTAATCGACAAAAGCATTTTGAATTATGAAAATGCAAAAATATCTTTTTCAGAAAATAAGTTGGATGAAGTTGTTCAACAAATATTTAATAGAAATGTCGAGTTACTCTCTTTATCTAAAGAGCTAATTATTATTTATCTCAAAGGGCTACGTTCACAAGAGAGATATCTAGAAGCGGAAGCTATTCTTAATAAGCTACCGATTGAATATTTTGATAATAAAGAACTTTTATTTGAGGCTGGTGAAAATTGCTACTCAATGAGGAGATGGGATGCTTCTGCAAAGATCTGGTTACAACTGCTAAATGAATATGATATTGCAAACTATCGGTTGGCATACTCTTATAGAATGCTGGGAATGATAGAAGAGGCAATGACTTTATTGAAAATTTCTAAAAATACTTTTCCTGAGAGTATTGATGAATTGATTCTCAGAGCCGAAATTACCCAACTTTGTTGCAAATGGGATGAAGCTGTTCACTGCTGGTCGTCAATACTTCATTATTATCCTGATAATGCGCCACAGGACAGTTGGTCAAGACTTCATCAATCTCAAATGATGTTGGCACTTTCAAGGCCTAATTAATTAAATAAAATGAGCGGGAAACATATTTCCCAGTGTGGTAGTAATTCCAACATTCCGAATACTGCGTCATTCCCGCTCTTTTAAATCCTCCACACTCACTAAGCTATTTTTTTGAAATACTCGGAACGAGGCTCTTTTTTTTCCGTCGGTATGGGCTCAATCTGATTATCACCATAGTAAACAGCATTAATCTGGGTGTTTTTCAGCATATAGAGACGGAATTTCTTGAATAGCTTCATATCCGGTTTGAAGTCAGATTGCCAGAATTGGTTGAGATGCCCCTGAAACGTCAACCCTTTTATGTCATACATCGCACGGCCCATCACCTTCAGCGGTTTGTTATGGATCAGCGCTGAAATACCCGCTGTGCTGTTGATGGTGATCACCTTTTTGGCGTGGTTCAGCAGATCCGGCATCGGCAGGTCATGCACGTATTTAACCCGGCCACTAATGTTGTACTGTTTGCACAGTTTGCGGATTAATGGCCCATATAAGCGGTGTCCTCGGTCCATGGGGTGATGTTTGATCACCAGATACTGGTCACTGGCCGCCTTCTTTGAAAATGAATACATGACTTCATTAATGTAGTCGCGCACGTCATTATAGGGGCTGTGATTGCGGATTTGGCTGTCGTTGTAGACCTGCAAAATGGCCAGATGGTAGCGCTGATCCAGCTCGCCCTGCAGTTGGGGCAACACTTTTCGTTGCAGGAATCGATACCCTTGTTTTCTCACTGCAGCACGCGCCCAGCAGCGCGCTTCATAGAGGGGGGAGAAGGATTTATGGTGTCGATATTGCGCAAATTCGTGGCGATAAAACCAGCCGGCCAGGTAATAAGTCATGGCATGGCGCACGCGCAGACGAAAACATGATGCCAATTTTTTTGCCACCGGGGGAGTTGCATCGGGCAACTTACGGTAGAAATCTGGATGACGCGGCAATGAAGAGAAGGCGTTTACGCCCCCCTCTTCCAGCGTAATAAAATGGGGCCGGAGATAGCCCTCCTCAAACGCCAGAAAACGCACGCCTTTGGCTTGCGCCCACAGCTTCGCCGCCTGATGCAGTGGCCGACAATCGCCAAAGCACAAAATAGTGTCGAAGTGGTAGGTTTGCCAGGTCTCTTTTAGCCAGACGGGAAACTCTTTTGGCGTCTGCTTAAACAGCAAATAGTCGCGCTTACGACAATAAAACTTGTCGCCGCCGTTGAATACCACGTTTACCGCTTCGCAGCCCATGGATTCAAGCCACCCGGCGATATCACTGAAGAAAGGCCCCATCGGGCCTTGTAGCAGCAGGTATTTTTTCCCAGCGAGAAGTTTGGTTAGTGCGCGGCTATTTGTAAGCATAAACTGGTCACCATTAGGATTTAACAGACTGATTTATAGATTCATTGTGACTTTGGCTAACATGATCAACTTTCGGTAATAGCGGATAATCCTGCCCGCCCTCTTTTTACTCAATTGCATCCTGGCGCGGGGTTGAGCGGCCAGAATGTCTAACGCCCGTTCAGCGGTGATGGCTTCGCGCCGTTGCGGGTCAACATAGGTCGGGTAAGCGATTAACGCCTGATAAACCAGGTCATCCAACATCAAAATACGGTTTCGGCGGGGCGAACGATGTTCATCCTGTGTCAGCCCCCATCCGGCGTAAAATGGCAGGCCGTAACAGAACACCTGCTTGCCGTGCAGCAGGGCTTCAAAACCTGAGAGTGACGTCAGGGTATGCAACTCATCGGCCACCTGGATACACTGAATGATATCGGCGTCCAGCGCCTGAAGATCCGCCCAGCGCGCCACATCGGCGGCAGGAATATCGCCTTGTCGGTTGCCGACCAACACATCCGGGTGCGGCTTATAAATGATGAAAGCATCGGGGTTACGCTGGCGGACAGTTTTCAGCAGCTCGCTGTTAGTCCGAATCGTGACAGTGCCAGTCAGTATTGAGGCATCATCCTCCACCTGACCGGGCACCAGAAGAATACGTTTCCCCTGCGCGGTCAGCGGCAGACGGAATGTGCCGCCAATGTTGTATTTACTGACTTTGCTGCTCACCAGTCGTTGGCGGAATTCTGCTGCCCGCGCAGACTGTAGTGCAGTTAACTGACTGCGGTTGAGTAAGGTCTCCAGGTCACTTGGCCGGGTGGCATCGTAGTAAATGCCACTTTTGTCCAGCACCAATGACAGCGGTAGGTTCAGGTCGGAACCCAGCCCCGATGAACGTAAAAAGCCATCTTCCATCCGCCATACTGGCAGGTGTTGCGACAACGCCTTCTCTTGCCAGCGCTGTTCACCTTTACTCCCCCACACCACACAAGCGGTGTTCGCGGTTTTACCTTCTCTGAAAGAGACACGGTTCAGTGATGTTTTTAAGAACAGCAGAAAAATGCTGCGTTTCCAGAGTGTTAACCCCGGCGCCCATAGCTGTCCCTGCCGCTGGTATTGATGATTTTTTTGCATCAACAGGCCATTAATCACATCAAACAGTGTGGCGGGTTGCCCACTACAGGGGTCGATATAGCGGCTATAGCGAAAATAAGCTGCGCTAAAGAGATCCTGCAAAGTTGCCTGCCCGCGCCGCGCCGATAAAGCACTGGCCTGTGGATGGCGATCGTCGGTCAATCCCCAACCGGCATACCAGGGCTGGCCAAATACCGTGACGCTCTTCCCTGCCAGTAGCGCCTCAAAACCATATTGTGAGGTCACCACATAGACGCGGCTGACATGGCGCAATAGCGACTGTGGGCTGACATTTTCTGCGAGCAACTTGATGCGCGGATCGTGCGGGATGGCCGTGAAGTAGCCCGCTTTCTTGCCCTGTAACACATCCGGATGAATCTTCAGCCAGATCTCTGCCTGCGGGTTTTCATCCAACGCGGCATGCAGCATCGCTTTAAAATCAGCCGCATCCGCATTGCCGTACTTCACCGCCATATCACCGAAGGTCTGGTCCACCACCAGCACTGCATCGCCTTGCGGCGGCTCGCCACAAAATGGCGGTGCCAGGTTATATTTCGATAGATCCGCCGCGACTATCAGCTGCATGGCACTCTGCGCATCGGCATAAAAGGGCTGATTACCGGCGCGATCAATAATCAGTGTTTCCAGCGAACTGGCCCGACTGGCGTCGTAATAGATCCCCTGGGTATCCACCACCATCGACAGCGGCGGACAACCCATCACGCCCAACCCCAGTGAACGGATAAAACCATCTTCGAGACGAATAATCGGCAGACCCGCGGCGTGCGCCAGCGAGACGGCTTTCTCCCCCGTCGGGCGATGGCCCCACACCGCCACCGAGTGAACCTCTGGCGGAATGGAGCGCAGCGATGAAAGTTTGCAGCAAGGCTGCGCCAGAAAGTTTTCCAGATGCTCAATGCGGCAGATGCCTGCCGAGAAAATGCCTATCATCAGAGTGTTAACACCACTTTAGCCGCAACCGCCAGTTGGTAAAGAATGGTCGAAATGCCACGTGTGACTTCGATATTCTTCGATTCAAACTTCGGCAGCACCATCAGTTCGTCGCCCGGTTGCAGTGTTTTGACATCGTCAGCATTCAGCGCTTCACCATTTTGCTTAATCAGAATGACCTTGGTGTTGCTGGCTTTTTGCGTGTAGCCGCCAACCTTGGTGATGTAGTCATCCGGGCTAAGCCCTTTCTGCCAGCTCACCGCATTTGGGAACAGCACTTCACCGTGGATCATGACCAGCGAAGTTTTCTCTGGGATCTTAATGACGTCACCATCTTCCAGAATCACCTGATCAAGATTGCTGTCGTTAAGCACCACTTCGCCCTTCGGCACCACATTGCGGGCCTTGGAAACGAAGCGGCTGATAAGCTGTGCCTCCTGCATCCGCAGGCGGGCCTCTTCTGAGGTGGAGGATTGGGCAGATAAAGAGGCCTCCTCGAGTTTTTGCAGCGACAGATCCAGCATCTCTTTTTGGCGCAGCGCTACCGAGCGGCGGTGCAACTGAATGGCATCCATTTGTGACATGCTGTTGGGGCGAATTTTGGCCAACACCTGGCGCATCGTCGCGCCATAAGGCAACACCATGGCATGTTCGCCGGAGTGCGCGCCTTCAATTCGTACCTGAATGGTGCCGGAATACCGATCAGTACTGATGATAAGTCTGTCGCCATCCTGCAATGAGCGGCCCGGCGCAGAGCTGAGCGGATAGTATTCACTGCGCTTTATCGTGCCCTGCTGGCGGATAATGGTCATGTGTGTCGCACCCGGCTTAGGGCGCGCCCAGCTCAGTGCTTCGGTCACCGGGATGGTGCTATTGCGGAACTCAAAATCATAGCTATTGAACACTTCGCCCTCCACACTAAAGGTGTGCTGACGCGGCCCGACCACGATGGTATCGCCATCAGAAAATTGTGATAACCCCAGATTGCCATTGAGTAAAAAATCATACAGATTGACCTGCGAGCGCACGTTTTTACCGCGTTTGATGCTGATATCCACATAACTGCCGCTCTGGGTATCGACCCCACCCGCTTTGCTGAGGTAAGAGAGCAGGGAGTCCGAAGCGACACCGCCATACAAACCGGGGTTATTGACATAACCGGTGACAAATACCTTGACCGGCTGGGCCTGTAATAAAGAGGCGTAGACGTTCACGTTGGATTGATAGACCTGTTTGACCTTGGCGGTCACCACGCTATTAATCTGGCTATTCGGGATGCCGGCCACCTTCAGCGGGCCGACATTCGGCAGGAAGATATTGCCTTTCGGGTCTACACTCAGTGCGCCTTCAAAATTGAACGCCCCCCACAAGCGCACTTGGATCTGATCCCCCAAGCTGACAACATAGTTCGGATTGAAACCAATACTGGAACCACTGTCCGCAGCAGAGACCGAGGTAAAGAGCTGTGCGCCAAACATGCGGCTCATCACTGCCGGCATCACAGCCGGTGGCGGGTCGTAAAACTGGCCGTCGTTATAGGCTTGCTGCTTTTGACCCGAGATCATTGACGGCAAAGGTGCCGCCCCCGTCATATTCGGGTCAGCATTCAGATCGACGGCCTGAACTGATGTTGCCTGGATGGCCATAATCAGAAGAACAGATTTCAATAATTTCATAACATGCTCTGAGTGACTGCCTGCGGTGTCATTCCGACAAGCCGGATATTGCATTAAAACAGCGTCAGTCTTTATGATCGTCAATCACCGCCAGCAATAACTTGACGGTGCCAAAGAGTAAGCAACACACCAGTAACCAGCTGATGAGCAGATACAGGCGATTGGGGAATTTAGCCTCCTCCGGTAGCTGCGGCGAACTGATAACTGACAACATTTTCAGTTTTCGTGCCGCCTCAACACGGGTTTTCTCAATCGATGTCAGGGTCAATTTGTAGATATCGGTGTCGAACAGCACCCTGGCTTTGATCTCTTCAAAATCCACCGCCATGCGGTTTAGCTTGTGGCCGTCGGGGGCGGTGATTTTGCTTTTTTCATCCTCAATCTGGCTGGAGAGCGATTTGAGCGCATTCTTTGCGCTGATGACTTGCGGAGCATCTTCACGGAGATAGGTCAGCAGGTTACGCAGCTCAGTTTCCATCTGAATTTTCTGCCCTACCAGGGTATTCACCAGCGAGGTGGCGGCCAGCGCCTGGGCTTCGGGATCGAGGGTATTGTGCTGGTTCTGATAAGCCAGTAGTTGGCCTTTGCTGGCACTAAGACGGGTGCGGGCCTTGAGCATTTCGTTTTCAGCAAAATCCTGCTGTTCGCGTGCAATTTTGTGTGAGATCTCGTTGATGAAACGTTCTGATTCCTTCAGTATCGCTTCGTTAAACAACTTAGCGAATGCAGGCGTGAATCCCTGTGTACCGATAGTCAGTAGCCCCGTTTTATCGTCATATGTGACTGAAATACGGTCGCGGTAGTAATTAAGGAGTTGCTCACGGGTGGCGCGGTCAGACAGATGATAGAAAAAATCCCAGCCGCTATGGCCGAACGCAGAATGGAAATCTAACTGTTTGTCCAGCACAGCCAGCATGTCAGGCGAGTTTATATATTCTTTCAGATACATCGCATCCTGCGACGAGCCAGGATTGGCGGCCCCCAACAGCAAGCCAACATTCAGACTGCCGCCACTGAGGTCATTTGAGCTTTTGATCGCCACAGTAGATTCACTGAGATAACGCGGATGACTGAACATAAACAGATAGATGATAAGCAGTATCATCGGTAAGCCAATAATAATCTTTCCCAGATTCTGATTAAGCGCCGCCAAACTTAAATAAGGCGATCGACAAGCCAGGGTAATATATCCCCTTATCCGAACAGACTTCATTTTCTCAATAAACATTTATTATCACACGATAAGTAGCACGTATTCACTTTCGTGCCTTATGTAAAAAGCACTGCGTACTCCCCCTGTTATCTTCTGATATAAGATTAGGGTGTGGAATATAGCTGGTGCACAAAATTAATCGAAAATACTAACCAGCCCGGCAACATTATTCTCTTTAGCCTTCATTTACATAGCGGCATGGTACTGCAATGCCTCTATCTGCTTAGGGCGCGAATTTTGCTCTGAGTCGATCAGACAGTTCAGCGCTACATTGCAGCAAAGGAAAATGAATGAGTAAGTAACCGGAATCATTCCGAGTATAAATATCTCTCCCCGCAGGTTATATAAAGGAGAAAATACAAATTTGAGGTCATTATTAATATTAGAAACACATTCATTCAATTCATGTATTTTTAACATGGGCTGCGACACAATACAAACCAGCTATAAGTCCCCAGTAGAACTTGATGTTATAATGAACAAATAGTCTGGCGAGTTAAATGAGGATATTTTCTTTTATAACAGCAAGTTATTTCAATTCTTCCGTCAGGGGGTAAAGTCATCGTTGAATATCCCCTCTCTTTTGACGGATGTTCACAGGATGGGATTAACCAAAAGCGAGGTCATTATGTGGGCGCATGTTCTGTGGGCGCATGGTAGCGCTGTTCAGGATCAGATTGGCGATACCGTTCAGCGGCTTGTGTTGCATTAAGTGAAGGCACTATTTGTGTTATCACCTATCACGCCACCGGCACCCTACAACCTTAATGGATCATGTTGAAAGTAAAGTTGAGGAGGCAGAGGAGTTTGCGGGTTAACTGAAAGAGATTAAGTAGGGAGGAGTGCAGATTATGGCCGGTGCCGGAGAGACTCTGCTGCAAAGAACAGAAATCAAAATGTAGTGAATCTGTGGTAATTAACTGTATTCTGTTCCTATGCCAAATCTCTATCGGTATTCCTATGTTGATAGCTTACTTAGATGCATTAAATATTTTGAGTACGCCGGTTTGGGTTGTCATGCCCAAAAATCAAGAGTTGCTGTTTGCTAATAAGGAAGCCCGAAAGATTGCAGGTGACTGCCAACTACCGTTAATGCGTAATGGCCGGTTTTCAGCACATGCGCAGCAACAGTTGGATGCCTACCTCCCGGCGTTAGCTGGCGACGATCAGATTGTCGAGATTTGGACTATCCAGAGCGCAGGAAATATCTTTCCCCTAAGTTGCCGGCTCTCCCTCACACAGATAGAGCCTTATGGCGATGTTATTGTTTTTGAAGGGTTGTATATCGCCGAAAACGTACTCACCCAACCCAATATGGGGCAGTTATGCTCAAAACCCTATCGCCGAGATGAACAGGGCTTTTATGAGCAATTATTCAATACCAATACCGCCCCGATGCTGCTTATTGATCCCTTGAGAGAGGGGCAAATTGTTGATGCTAATCAGGCTGCAACCCGTTTCTATGGCTATTCGCGGGATGAGATGTGCATGAAGCACACCTGGGAAATCAATACCATGGGAAGGGATGTGTTGCCGGTCATGAATGAGGTCGCTAGATTACCGGGGGGTCATAAGCCGCTAAATTTTATTCATAAATTAGCGGATGGTAATACCCGTCACGTTCAAACCTATGCCGGCCCGGTTGAGTTGGATGGCGTACGATTGATGCTATGCATTATCCATGATATCACCGAACAGAAACGGCTGGAGCAGGCGCTGGAACATGCTGCTCTGCGCGACCCACTGACAGATTTAGGCAATCGGCGTCAGTTCTTCCCCTTAGTCGAACATGCTCATGCCCAGAGCCAACGTTACGGTCACTGCTTCAGCTTGATTTTATTGGATGTAGACCATTTCAAATCTATTAATGATCAACTTGGGCATAATAAGGGGGACGAAGTTCTGATTTTGTTGGCAAGAACCTTAGAGTCCATCATTCGTGAAAGTGATAGCGTTTTTCGTTGGGGAGGCGAGGAGTTTACGATCCTCCTGCCCTTAACCCATCTGGAGGGAGCATTACAACTGGCTGAATCTATTAGGGAAACTATTCAGATGATATGTCAGCCTAATCTGCCGCAACTCACAGTTAGCATCGGCGTCGCGCAACATCAGAGCGGCGAAGATACCGATAGCTTGTTCAAACGTATGGATGAGGCCCTCTACCGCGCAAAAGCATCAGGGCGAAACCGGGTACTGGCGGCGTAGAGGGGGGCAACAACTCTGCGCAAATTTACGTCAGTGGCAAGTGATCTAGCGGTTTGACTTCGCGCAGCACGAAGGTGGTTTGCATCTCTTTAATCCCCGATAGCCGGCGAATAACCGACATCGCAAAGGTGGAGAAACTGTCGAGGTCTTCCGCCACCACTTGCAGTAAGAAATCCGCATCCCCCGCGACAGCATAGCAAGCAATCACCGGTTTTAGCGCCCCTACCTGCATTTCAAACAGCCTGGCTTCCTCTTCACTGTGACTATCAATTTTTACCCGAATAAAGGCCAAAATCCCCAAGCCAATTTTTCGCCGATCAATATTGGCCTGATAACCAGTAATGACACCACTCTCTTCCAGTTGTTTCACCCGTCGCCAGCACGGGGAGGTTGCCATACCCACTTTATCGGCCAGCTCTTGGTTGGTCATGCGGCCTGCATGCTGTAATTGCTTTAATATTTTTATATCTGCCGCTGTTATTAATGATGATGGCATATCTCACCTAATTATTATTCAATTTGGGTATAGATTACCAATATTAGCTGAATCAGAGTGATAAAAGAAAGCACTTACCGGCAGAGGAGAGATATGATCTTTTGCACAGACTTATCGGTAAAAAGGTACTGATGTGGCAGAACAGATGCGGATCGCAATTATTGTTAACCCTGAACTTCCGGTTGGCTTAATCGCCAATACCACCAGTGCGGTGGGGATTGGTTTGGCGGCAAGATTTCCACAACTAGCAGGGGCAGTGTTGTCCGACTCAGAGGGCAAAGAGATTGATGTGAGTTCAAAATTGCCAGTACCCATTCTACAGGCGAATGCTTCACAGATGAGAGAGGTGCTGCTGAAAGCATTGGTGGCAACTCATGAGCGGGCGATTGTGCCTTTCCCGGCATTTGCCCGTTCGATGCACAGCTTTGAGGATTATGAGGCAACCTTTCCGCTACGTTCACTTACCAATGAGCAGTTAGATGGCCTGGGGCTGGTCGGGCCGGAAAAATGGGTGCGCTCATTGACTGGCGCACTAAAACTGTTGCGCTAGTCAGGTATGACTATTTAAGTAAAAAAAAAGTTAAGTGAAAAAAAAGCGGGTTCTGGCAAGGAACCCGCTGAGTAAATGCATTTCACTGCACTATTTCAGCTGATTTAACTGAAAAGTATGGCCTGTAACGCCGTTGATCACTAACTCGCGCCGCTCATCCATTGGCAGATTCACGGTCAATTCATGCCATGCGGGTTGATAGCTCCCAGTGCGGCTGAAGGTGATATTGATATGGTGATTATCAGTCGTCACCAGCCAGCTTAGCCATAGCGCGTGGCCTTGCTGCCAGCGGTGACTTTCGCCGTCATCTTCAAACAACAGGCCACTGGATTGCCCCGCCCCTTTGGTGGGAAAGAGCGCCAGCTCGCGTTGAGAGTCCAGTTTGGCATTCACAAAGGCGATGCGCCGTGATAATGGCAGCGCGGCACCGGCTCGCACCAGGAGCGGTAAACGTTCCAGTGGTGCATCTAAAGTGATTGTCTGCCCGCCGCTGTACCACTGCCCGGAGTGGAAACAGTACCAGCCGACCTGATTATCCGGCAGATAGATCTGGCGTTGGCGCTGACCCGGCTCTACAACACTGGCAACCAGCAGATCACGGCCCAGCATAAAGTCGTCATTCTCCTTGAACGTGCCGCTATCGTGCTCATGATCGAGGAATGTTGGGCGCAACATAGGTTCATCATCATGGGAGGCCTGCCATTGCAGCGTATAGAAATAGGGCAATAATTGATAACGTAAGGCCATGGCATCCCGAATCATCGGAGTCGCTGCGGGGTACATCCAAGGCTCATTTACCGTGTTGTCGTCATTCCATGAGTGAATGGTAAAGCGCGGATGCATCACTCCGTTTTGTACCCAGCGAATAAATAACTCTGCTTCCGGTTTATCGCCAGAGAAGCCGCCGACATCGTGGCCCAGGTTGTACAACCCTGACAGACTCATGCCCAGCCCCATACGGATGTTATAGCGCAGAGTCTGCCAACTGGTGCGGTTGTCGCCGCTCCAGGTCTGGGCATAGCGCTGCATCCCGGCGCAGCCAGATCGTGATATCAGATACGGGCGCATATCTGGTGCAAATGTTTGTTGAGCCTCCATTGAGGCGCGCATCATCAGTAGAGGCATTACTGGCCTGATGTGCTTGATGGCAATTGATTCACCAAATCCATGGCATTGCGCCTCCCCATCCCACACTTCATATTCGTTATTATCATTCCAGGTCGAACCAATCCCCACCTCCAACAGCTGTTTGGTCACATTCTCCTGCCACCAATCCACAGTCGCGGGGTTGGTGAAATCGAGGTGAGAACCTTCGTCATCCCAAAATGATGAGCGCTCAGGTAACCCGGTTTCGCCATCACGGATAAACAGCCCACGTTCAGCAACTTGCTGATATTTTGGATGATCCTGCAACAAGCAAGGTTTGATATTAGCTGCCAGCTTGATGCCAGCTTGCAGGAAAGTTTGACTCATTACCTTGGGCTGCGGCACTTTGTCGTTATTCCAGTTAAAGACATAGCGCTTGTTTTTGATGGAGGTATAGCCAGATGAGAGCTGGAAAGAGTCGCAGGGAATATCATGTTGCTGACACAGCGCAATAAACTTTTGCAATTGCACCTGCGCATCCGGGGCGTCGGTGTAGTGCATGGTGGAGCCACTGTAGCCGAGGCTCCATTTCGGGCCAAACTGGGTCTTACCGGTCAGGCGGACAAAGGCTTTGGTGACATCCAGCACTTTCGGGCCGAGGAACAGGTAGTAATCCAGGTCACCGGCTTCAGCCTGATAGCGGCGATAGGCCAGATGGTAGTTATCGATTTCGTTACCCAAATCCAGCCAGCAACTGCTGAGATTGTCATAAAACAGGCCAAAACTGACGTCATCACGGCGGGTGATGGTAAAGGGAATGTGCTTATAGAGCGGATCAGTACTGGCGGCGTTATAACCCATGGCATCTAAATTGCGCATCTCAAAGCGACGACCTGCGCGGTTAAGGTCACCGGCTTTTTCACCCAGCCCATAATATTGCTCATTGGGATAGCGGCGCTGATAGTGAGCAATCGCTTCGCCTTGCGGGCTGAGCAGATAAGCGCTGGTGGGCCGATCGGCGGCCAGTGGCTGCCATTGATCCTGCGAATTTTTGTACTCCCACTCCAGATGCAAAGGCTGATGAATAGTGACCCTTAGGCACTCGGTGGTCACTACCAGCTGTTGCTTATGCTGCTGCAACTGATAGCCCGGCACGGAGAAGCCCGCCAGACTCAATCGGTCACGCCCTGACCACGGCACATCCCCTTGCGGCGCAATGCTCCAGGTGCGATTGAGTGCCAGTTCGCCATTGCGTTTAATCAGTACGCGGCAGAGGTTTTGCTCTAACACATACAGACAAAAAATATGACGGTCATCGACCAGTAATTCCAAATGGTCAGGGAACTCATTTATTAACTGCCAGTTTTTTAATGTTTTCATCACAGCTCATCTCTTTTGGCAACAGCACTGCGGCACTGTTGCAGACAGAATTAGGGGATAGATCAGGTTGCCGGTTGTGCCTTATTACGGCGCTCAGCAAATAGCGCAATCAGGAATACGGCACCAATCAAATCGAAGAAGCCCATGGCAATAAACAGCGGGTTAAAGCCGATGGTGTCGGAAACCGCACCAATGAGTAAGGTAAACAGGAAACTGGCGATCCATGCGGAGGAACCCCGTAGACCATTGACGGTGGCAACTTGGTTTTTATCAAAAGAATCAACCACTAATGCGCTAAGCATACAGGAGATAACCTGGTGCCCGAAGCCGCCAATGGAGATTAGCGCAATCGCCAAATAGGGGTCTTTGGTGATTGCCACAAAGGCCAATGAAACCATCATAAAGGCCCCGGTTACTGAGCTGGCAACCACCGAGTTGATGCGGCTGAAGCCGAACCACTTCTGATATAACCGGGTTAAATAACCACTGGCAACACTGCCGATATCTGCGGCCAGGAAGGGGAGCCAGGCGAACATGGCGATCTGCTTTAGATCCATCCCGCGTTCTGTGGCCAGGTAAAGTGGCACCCAGAAGCTAAACACGGCCCAGGCGGGTTCCGCCAGAAATGCGGGGATCGCAATGCCGTAAAATTTCTTATTTTTGCTCAGAATGGCCAATGATTTGAGGAAAGGGAGCCGTGGTAGCACCGGTTCATTGTCCTGATGAATCAGTTCAAACTCTTCTTTACTGAGATTTGGATGGGTATCCGGCGAGTGGTAGAAACGCCACCACAACAGCACCCAAATCATGGCTAAAGCACCGGAGAATAAAAACGCACCTTGCCAGCCAAGTGCCACATGGGCCAATACAATAATAGGGGGGGCTAACATCGCACCAATAGAGAAGCCGACTCCCGCCCAACCGGCGGCAATTGGCCGCTCTTTTTTCGGGAACCAGTCAGAGATCGCTTTGGCGTTTGCCGGTGTTGCCGCCGCTTCGGCACTGCCCATAAAGAAGCGCAGCACCGCTAACTGGAACCAGGTCCCTGCGCCGGCATGCATCATGCACACCACGGCCCAAACACTGGCGCAAATCAGGAACCCCATCTTTAAGCCGATGACATCAATCAGCCAGCCACACAGCGGTTGGAAAACGGTGTAAGCCAACTGAAAAGAGGCCACGATCCATGAATATTGCTCCGTGGTCATATTCAGGCTGGTTTTCAGTTCGGGGGCGAGGATACCCAGAGAGTTACGGGTAATATAGTTAACTGTGACACCAAGTAAAAATAGTGCCAGCATCCACCAACGTAGTGACTTTATTTTTCGCCGCCCGATAACTTTCGCGGATTGATTAATCTCAACACTCATCCAAGCCTCCTGGTGTTAGCCGGTAGCAAGTTAACCGGGCCAACTAATTATTTTGGTATGATCCATTTTCGGTTATTAAGATTTCGCTGAGTTTTAATGTGACTTTGTTCACACTAAATCGGCCAATAAAATATACTTAATTGTTTTTTATCGTATTTTTATCATTCATCAAAACAAACCGGACTGATAAGTTTTTAAAATTGGTTTACCAAAACAAGGTAGCTAGCTTAAATTGGCTTTAATATGCGTTTTTTTGAAAGAATTTTCATAAGCTGGATAATATTTCAGCATTTATATTGTGTAATGGCCTGAATAAGGTATTTACCGGCTATGAAAGTTTTTTCATTTGCTAATTTGAGAGAGATCACAAAATGAATGGAAAGCTAAAAATACAAGAAATAGCCAATCAGACGGGCCTTTCAATTAGCACGGTCTCCAGAGTCTTAGCCGGTAAAGCAAACACCAGTGCGAAGGCGAAACAGCAGGTCATGGCGTATGCGCAATCACAGGGGATTTTGCAGAATTTATCCAGCGGGCGATTAATGCTCAATAACATTATGGTCTTTGCACCGCACCGGGCCTTCGATGTGCGTACCGACATTTTTTACTACAAAGTCATCCAAGGCATTACCGAAGCCGTTAGCCAACATGAGGTGATGATTCGCTACTGTGGATTATCGGAAACGCAAAGTGATATCTCGCTGTTTCTGGAGAAAATGACCAATCCGCAGACCGAGGCTGCAATCATCATCGGTATTGATGATCCACGTATTCATACCTTGGCGGCTGGCGTGCATAAACCCTCAGTACTGGTGAATTGTCGCGACAAAGAGATGTCACTGGATAGTGTATCGCCAGACCATCAATTGATTGGCGAATTTTCTGCCAACTATCTGATTCAACAAGGGCATCGGCAAATTTTGACCTTGCAATGCTTACGTCGTAATACCATGGAGCTGCGCTTGCTGGGGATTAAAGAGGCTTTCGCCAGCCATAATATAAGTTTTGATGATAACCAACATCTGATCACTACCCATGGTTTTGGTGGCGAAGAGGCAGAGCAGGCGGTCAGCGACTTTATGGCAGCTTGTGAGGATAAACGCCAGTGGCCGACGGCAATTCTAGCCGGTGGCGACTATATGGCGGTAGGTGCCGTTAATGCGCTGAATAAGTTGAAAATAAGTGTCCCTGATAGCATATCGGTGATGAGCATGGATGGCTTTAATCTGGCTGAGATTCATGATGTCCCGCTCACGGCGGTGCATGTCCCTCGTGACGAGTTGGGGGCTGAGGCGATTCAACTGCTGCAACGGCGCTTATTACGCCCAGATGCCCCCTTCAGTAATACCTTATTGCAGGGGCGACTAGTGGTTCGCTCCTCGGTGAAGCAGGTTAATCATAAAAGGGCAATGTCCGCCGCCAATAAGCCATCGGATCAGTTATATGATTTGTAATATTCACGTGGGCAATGGTCAGGATGACAATATAAAACCCACAAATAAGCCATTGCCGCTATAGTTTAGATTTACTTCGTTTAAGGTTTTAAACGGTTGAAATATGCACAAACAGGTTTTATATAAGTCAAATGGGGAAACTTATAGCACATTGAATTTAAGGATATTGCCGCATGGAATTTAAAGACTATTATGCCGTGATGGGCCTAGAGCCCACCGCCTCCCTGAAAGAGATTAAAACCGCCTATCGTAAGCTGGCGCGCAAATACCACCCTGATGTCAGTGATGAACCCGATGCTGAAAGTAAGTTTAAAGAGGTCGCGGAGGCTTACGAAGTACTGAAAGATGCTGAACGGCGCGCTGAATATGATGAATTAAGGCTACATCGCGACGATCCTCGCTTTACCCAGCAGCAGGCCGCCTATCATTCAGGTGGTCAACAGTGGCACAGCAGTGCTGGTGGGGGGGACTTTTCGGATTTCTTCGAGTCCTTCTTTGCCAACCGTGGCGCTTCAGCTCACCACTCATCTCACCGAGCATCTCACGGGGTTCGGGGCCAAGATCTTGAGATGGAATTGCCCCTCTTTTTAGAGGAAACACTGGCAGAGCAGACGCGCTCAATCTCTTACAAAATTCCGACTGTCGATGCTTCAGGTTTTCCGGGCGCAGACACCACCAAGACCCTGAAAGTAAAAATTCCTGCCGGTGTGGGTGATGGTGAGCGCATTCGTCTTAAAGGACAGGGAGCGCCGGGTTTTGCGGGGGGAGCTAATGGCGACCTATTTCTGATTATTCGCCTGGCACCACACCCGCTATTTGATGTTGATGGTCATAATTTACACATTGTCGTGCCGTTAGCCCCATGGGAAGCGGCATTGGGGGCTAGCGTCGAGGTGCCGACGCTGACCGGTAAAATTAGCTTAACCATCCCGGCGGGTAGCCAAAGTGGTCAACGATTACGCATCAAAGGTAAGGGCCTGGTTAGCAAAAAAGCGACTGGCGATTTGTATGCGATCCTCAAGGTGGTGATGCCACCGAAGCCAGACGAGAAAACGCGGGCGCTGTGGCAGCAATTGTCAGAGCAGACGGCATTTAATCCTCGTACTGGGTGGGAGTAACAGATTATGGCTGAAATAGAAATCACCTATACTGTCACTGAATTGTGCCAGTCAACGGGCATTATGCAGGAAGAGCTGGTCGAGGTGGTTGGACTGGGCTTGATTGTGCCACTAGAACCTGCGGACAGTGTCTGGGTTTTTGATGCTGATGCATTGAGCAGCTTAAAACGCGCCCAACGTCTGCAAAATGAGCTGGATCTGGACTGGTCTGGTGTGGCGATGACCCTAACGCTACTCGAGAGAGTTGAGCAGCTAAAAAAAGAGAACAATCAACTGCGTAGGCAGCTTGATCGCTTTTTACAAACATCCTGACGTGACCTGAGACGGGTTGGTACGCGGTGTCGGCCAACCCGATTTAGCCTGTAACCGATGGGTAAAATAGCACCTATAGGGTGATTATTTTGGCGTTATCAGTCTCAGTCTCAGTCTCTGGCTGATCTTATTTTCATTGTTACTCCTTAAAGGCTGCTGACGCCGCCATCGACTCGCAATTCGGTTCCGACAACAAAGCTGGACTCATCTGAAGCCAGAAAAACGGCTGCATGGGCAAGCTCAATCGAGGTTCCCATTCGTTTGATTGGCACCAGTTGGCGTATCTGCTCAGCCAATTTTTCTTGTTCATCACCCGATAGCCCCAATTTTTGCAGCGCCGGTGTCTGTGTTGGGCCGGGACTTAAGCCATTTACCCTAATTCCTCTTTCCGCCCACTCACCGGACAAGGTTCGCGCCAGAGAGAGTAACCCCGCCTTACTGGCGGCATAAACACTGCTTTGAGGTAAGCCAATATGGGCGCTGGCAGAGCCACAAAGGATGACGGATGCAGGATTAGTTAGCAGCGACAATAGTGATTGTAGAAGGAAAAAAGGGCCTTTCAGATTGGTTGAGAGTACCCGGTCAAAACTTGACTCATCCCACTTCTCAATTGGATTGTGAGTAACATCACCTGCATTGATATAGACAATATCCAGCCGTGGCCAGACTTCCGCTAGTTTTGCGGCTAACTGATATTGGTCGGTGATATTACTGGCATCACTATTTAGCAGCAAAACAGAATCCCCCAGTTCCGCGCGGGCCGCCTGCAAAGCGGCGGCATTTCTACCGGTGATAGCGACTGTTGCCCCCTCGGCGAGGAATTGGCGCGCTGTTTCCAGCCCGATGCCGCTGGTTCCTCCGGTAATCAACGCATATTTATGGCTTAAACGATTCATGGTGAGCCTTCTGATTAATAGCAGTGGAACACCATTTTTAATATAAAAGTATCTAAAGTATAGTAGGTACTGATTGGATACTAACGATGGATTAGGAAAGCAATGACAACCCATAAGCTATTAACAGATAAAAATAAATCGGCATCTGGGAGCGAAATAGCGGAAGAAAGGTGCCCAATGGTGCAATTTGTTGAACTCATCGCCGGGAAGTGGGCAATTCCCACTCTCTATCGCTTGATTGTGACAGCAGCGCCAATTCGTTTCGGAGAGCTGCAACGGGCGATTGCGCCCATTACCCAAAAAGAGCTGACCCGGCAACTGCGCGCTTTTGAGCAACGCGGCTTGGTCAATCGTAAAATCTATGCTGAAGTCCCGCCACGGGTTGAGTATGAAATTACCCCGCTGGGTAAAACATTGCAGCCCACACTGGACTCATTGGCTCAATGGATGAGAGAGCACCATAAAGATCTCAATAGTCGTTTGTAATACTCATAACTATTGCATTGAGAAATAGCTAATTCTTGTTAATTAATATTGTGGTTGCCACATAACATAAAAAACATGCACGACACTCAATCAACTGCTCACTAATTATGTAGCATCAAAAATGGTAACAAAAGAGTAGAAGCGCAGGAGGGCAATTTCCAGCGGCTGTCATCCTGAACTGTATTGATTCCTAAGCGACAGTAGAAATTGTTCTGGATACGGGGACGGGTGAAACATATTTAGTTATATCCTGCGCCCATGATATTGATTCAATGGGAGCATCTATGATTACGCGATTAGATAACATTATTTTATATATCCCCTTCTTTTATTTATAGCTGCTTTATGCTTGGCGGAAATTTACACTTGTGTTTATATGACTAAAGCAACAATAGTGTACCAGGTAAGTCAAACGGCATACCAATAAATGAAACCTGAACTTATAAGTGATTACACTAGCAATATGAAATTTATAGTGGCTTATTGACCGGTATACAGATGGTACATATAAATGTTATTAATGCTTTTTTATCCAGTGATGTCCCCTGAGATTATTGAAAGATATTTCCCTTGAAATTTTCTATCATTATTGTATGTTAACTTCGGTGATGACCTATACCTTTATAGATGAATAAAACGAATTTAGAATGTTAAGAGCAAGGGTGGAATTTACATTGATATAAACTACACTATCCATGTAAGTGATTCACTTAAGTAATGCATTGCTCTTTGATTGTTGATTTTTAATTAGCCACCAATAGATATATTTTTATATAGATATCAATATTTGTATGTAAATCGCACATTAAATATAATTAAAATATATAATTTAATTTGTTTTATTCATTGAATGAAAGTAATAATAATCACTTGTTCCTTTATCACATTTGACGTGTGATTGGCTTTTATTAACTGAGTGAATATGTTTGAGGGGTTATCTATGTATGTCGATACAGTCTCTGTTGTTTCGGGTAGTAAATTTATTGATATCAATGGAAAAGGAGTGATTGATTATGAAAAAGAGATATCACTGGATTGCTGTATGAATAAAATCCATTTCCATACTAAGAAATTAACTGTAGATATTAATGAAAAGCAAAAGAGATTGGTTATGTGCTTGTTTAATGATGTCAATCGAAAACAAGATATTATAAAAGTTGTATGGTATGAGAATCATAAAAGCATATCTGATAATAACTATCACCAATTAATACATAAGTTCAGAGCCCACTTGAAAAGTGCAGGTATACCCGACGGAATAGTTAAAACTATAAATAGGTATGGTCTTCGGCTAGATGCTGGGATATTGAAAGCCATGGCTTCCAATAAGATGAATGATAGATTCCTAGGCTATTAACAGAAAATACAGGTAGTGCTATTTTCTAGATTGACTTGACTATAAATGAGAGGTAAGGGTGTTATCGTTTTTTAAAAGGATAAAAATAGCACCCAACCAAACCTTGGTAAGTAAAATACAATACGTTTTTATAATAGCTATAATATTAATTATATTATATCAACTCATCGTTGTCTGCTATACAGTGATGACTCAGGTCGAGTCTCCAACTCTGGTGACATATGAAGGTTACAGTGGTGGTGACGAAAAGGAAAATAATAGCATTAAAATGATAGCGAAAATAAAAAAAATGATGCTATTTAGTCAGAAACGTTTTGATGATAATTCGAAAGGCATTGTTAATGTTATAGATAATAATGCTAACTATCCAATCTATACTGGCGAAGTAAAGTTGGTAGGCATTCTGGAGCATACAGATGAGACTAAATCCATTGCGATATTACAATCTAATGGCCGACAAAAAAGCTATTTTATTCACGATGAAATAAGTGATGGAACCACAATAGTGAAAATACTGACAGATAAAATCATTCTTAATAAAAAAGGTTCCTATTTTTTATTAAGAATATTGTAATGAATATGCCCTAAGTTATTACGCATGGGGAACATTATGTCTTATTGTAGCCATTTCACCAACACTCCTAATATTATACCTTTAAAACATCTCATAACTATAGTATTCAGGGTTAAGTTAGTCACACTATTTTTATTTTTGTCAATTGAGATTAGCAGTGCTAACTTTTCAGTCTCTTTCGTCGATGCAGATATAAAGGAGGTTATTAATACAGTGAGTAAAAACATGAATAAGACGATAATTATAGATCCTAAAGTCCAAGGTTCGGTCAGTGTCCGTAGCTATATGTTATTAGATGAAGAAAAGTATTATCAATTCTTCCTTAATTTACTTGATGTCTACGGATATACACTGGTAGAGATGCCTAATGATATCTTAAAAGTGATACCATCAAAACGCGCTAAAGGTTCGATTGTTCCCATGCTAAAGGAGAACGGAGAGATTCATGGTGATGAGATAATTAATAGAGTTTTTACGCTTAAACATATCTCAGCAAAAACCCTGGTTCCACTGTTACGCCAGCTAAATGATAATGCTGAATTTGGCACTATTATTCATTATGAACCCTCAAATGCGATATTAATTACAGGTCGTGCCGCTGTAGTTAATCATCTCCATTCAATTATTAATACATTTGACCATGCTGGAGATACTGAGGTTGAACTCTATAAGCTAAACCATGCAGTGGCAACTGAAGTTGCTAAACTGGTTAATGAACTCATCACTTCAATTAATAACAGTAAGAAAGAGACATTTAATATAGGAAAAATTATTGCTGATAACAGAACCAATTCAATATTGGTGAGTGGCGATAGTAGTGTCAGAAAAAAAACCATTCAAATGATAAAGGATCTTGATCATGAAGAAAGTAGCTTTGAGAATACAAAAGTTATTTATATGAAGTATGCCCAAGCATCTAAGTTATTGGATGTGTTAAATGGGATTAGCCAAGGTCAGCGGAGTGATAAAAAAGCAAGTGTGGTAAGTAAGAGTCAGAGTGGGAATATTGCTATTAAGGCATATGATCAGACAAACGCTTTAGTTATTACGGCAGATCTAAGGATGATGAAAGAGCTTGAGCAGGTTATCGAAAAACTAGATGTCAGACGTGCACAAGTATTAGTTGAAGCTATTATTGTTGAGACCCAAAACGCCGAAGGATTGAATCTTGGTATCCAATGGGCGAATAAATATTCTGGAGGTATTAATCTTCTTCCTCGTCCTGGTCATGCAAGAAGCCACAGTGAACAGCCAATGCCCATGGTTATAGCTGGGTTAACCGCTGGTTTTTACAAAGGAAATTGGAACGGACTATTTACTGCACTAGCCACTAATTCTAATAACAATATCCTTGCTACACCGAGTATTGTCACATTAGATAATATGGAAGCTGAGTTTAATGTAGGGCAGGAAGTTCCAGTACTGACATCGACACAAACAACAGCGACAGATAAAGTATATAACTCCATTTCAAGGCAATCTGTTGGTATTATGCTGAAAGTAAAACCACAGATCAATAAAGGTGACTCAGTTCTTCTTGAAATCAGGCAAGAAGTATCCAGTGTGGCTGACAGTTCTAATACTAATACCAATAATTTAGGCTTTATCTTTAATAAAAGAGCCATAAATAATGCAGTTTTAGTTAAAAGTGGTGAAACTGTTGTGGTCGGTGGACTATTAGATGAAAAATTAAGCAAAACGGTGAACAAAATACCGTTGCTGGGTGATATTCCATTTATAGGCGGGTTATTCAGACAGAGCAAAGAGAAGGTCGACAAAAGTAATCTTATTTTATTTATTAAGCCAACGATACTGAGAGAAACGAATGACTATAGTGTAGTAACAATAGATAAGCATACTAAATATAAAGATAGTAATTCCCAGGAGAATACTATTAATAATAACAGACTCTATCATGATCTCTTAGCAACTGAAATTAAGAGTGATAGTTATAATCAGATTAAAAAAGACATTATGAGTTTTTATGATAATGCTGAGATGCGCTTATGATTAAGGAGCAAATAGAATCAACCTTATTAAGTTTCACATGGGCGAGGGATAATGGTGTTGTTTTATTACCAGTAGATCAAGGTTATCAAATTATTTGCCGCCATACAGCCTCCCTTGAGGCAATTCTTGAAGGTAACAGAATCGCTAATCAAGCAGCAGGACTTGATTTTGTTACTGATGATGAGTTTGATACCTACCTTGTGACTGTATATCAGAATAGCTCCCAGAGATCACATACCATAATTAATGCAATCAGTGATGAAATTGAAAATTATTCATTTTCAGGTGAACTACCGGATAGTGAAGACTTACTAGATACGAGTAATGAGGCTCCTGTAATTAGATTAATAAATACAATATTAGCAGAAGCAATTAAAGAGTTGGCCTCAGATATCCATATCGAATCCTTCGAAAAAAAACTGATCATAAGATTTCGTATCGATGGTGTATTAAAGAATATATTAGAGCTACAGAGAGGTGTTGCGCTATTATTGATTTCACGAATTAAAGTTATGGCAAAGCTGGATATTGCAGAAAAACGCACACCACAAGATGGGCGAATTGCTCTGAATTTAGCAGGACGGGCGCTAGATGTACGTGTCTCTGTATTACCGTCAAATCATGGCGAACGAGTCGTTATGCGATTACTGGATAAAAACAGTATTAAGTTGGATTTGCTGTCTTTGGGGATGTCGAAAATAAACTGTGATGCTATGAAAAAAGTTGTACTTAAGCCCCATGGAATCGTGCTAATTGTCGGCCCAACTGGGGCGGGGAAAAGTACCACTCTTTACGCAGCCTTAATGGAAATAAATTCACATGAACGGAATATTATGACAGTAGAGGACCCTATAGAGTTTGATATTGATAGAATTTCTCAGACACAAGTTAACTCAAAGATTGGTATGACATTTTCCCGTAGTCTAAGAGCTATATTGAGACAAGATCCCGATGTTATTCTGATTGGTGAGATACGAGACGTAGAGACGGCTCAAATAGCAGTACAAGCTTCGTTAACTGGGCACCTAGTTTTATCAACGCTACATGCTAACAGCGCAGTAGGTGCGGTAACCAGGCTAAAGGATATGGGCATTGAACCCTTTATGCTGGCAAGCTCATTATTAGCTGTGCTATCTCAGCGACTGATCCGAAAATTATGTTGTGAGTGTCGACAGAAGTATTTATTGACACAAGATGCGCTAAAGGATTTAGAGATAAATTATCGGATAATGATGAAACCATATGGGTATCGGGCACTGGGTTGTAGCCACTGTAATACAACAGGTTACCATGGACGAATAGCGTTGCATGAACTCTTGGTAGTAGACAATACTTTACGTGAAGGAATATATAAAGGCGCCAGCGAATTCGATTTGGCCAATTTGGCTCAGAGAACGATGTGCAGCATTAAGCAAGATGGAGTAAGTAAAATCATTGCTGGCTTAACCACTATTGAGGAGGTGATCAAAATAGGTTTAGAGGATAAATATGACGCTATTTAAATATATCGCGATAAGCCATAATGGGATGAAAATAAGAGGTAATGTTGAAGCTGAAAACATACGGGAAGCTAGACATATTCTCTACCAAAGAAAAATAAGTATATTAAGCATTAAAGTAAGAAGAGCAACAGATAATTCAATGGTTATGAGTTTTTTTAAAACAGTTAATAGCGCTGATTTAGTATTACTTACCAGGCAAATGTCTATATTAGTAAGTTCTGACATACCATTAGATGAGACACTCAAGATAATTGAGAAGCAAAGTAAGAAGAGATATGTCAGTACAGTGATTCATGATGTAAGAAAAAAGGTTGTTGAGGGATACTCATTATCTGATTCTCTCTCATATTTCCCTAGAGTATTTAATGTGTTATATAGATCCATGATTGCTGCTGGTGAGTTATCAGGTCATCTGGGGCTAGTGCTATCACAGCTTGCTGAACATATTGAACAGACACAACGATTACAAAGAAAAATAGTTCAGGCGCTTATCTATCCTGCAATATTAATTTTTATATCCGCAGGTGTCATAATCATACTTTTATCTGTTGTAATACCGAACATAATAGAGAGTTTTTCTTTTGATAATCAAGAGTTGCCATTGTCGACTAGGGCCATTATGAATATTAGCTATTATTTGAAAAATAACATGTTACTAATAGTCATAATAGCAGTAGCACTCTGGATTGGATTGCGTAGGGCGTTGAAGATAAAAGCGGTAAGCTATCTATTTGAATGTTATTATTTGAAAATTCCAGTGTTAGGTAAAGCAATTTCCAGAGTCAATATATCACGATATCTGAAAACATTGACAGTTTTGACTTCTAACGGCATTAGCTTAATACCAGCCATGAAAATTAGCAATCAAGTTATAACTAACTACTTCATTAAAGAAAAGTTAGTTAATTCGACTAAATTGGTTGGTGAAGGAAATAGCTTATCCTCATCACTCTCTTTAAGCCGGGTGTTTTCACCCATGATACTGCATATTATTTCATCAGGTGAGTGTAGCGGAAAACTAGACGTAATGTTAAAGAAAGTTACCTCCATTCAAGAAGAGGAGCTTGTCACTCAGATTAATATTTTCATAACATTATTAGAACCAATAGTAATGATTATCATGGCCGTTTTTATATTTATTATTGTCTTGGCTGTTTTTGAGCCAATACTACAAATTAGTAGTTTAACTATTTGACTATTATCAACGGGGTTTTATGAATGATACCAAGGCCAGTGGATTTACATTGTTGGAAATTATGATTGTTATTATCATACTCGGGCTTCTTGCTAGCCTAACAGTTCCTAGTTTGATGTCCAATAAAAATAGAGCTGATAGGCAGAAAGCACTGAGTGATATCGCCGCCCTGGAAAATGCATTGGATCTGTATAAATTGGATAATGGATATTATCCCACCGAACAGCAAGGTATTGATTCGTTGATTATCAAACCAACAGTGTTACCTATCCCGAAAAACTACCCTCAACATGGGTATATTCGTCGGCTACCACAAGATCCATGGGGGAGTTCATATCAGTTAACTAACCCCGGAAAATATGGAGAGATAGATATATTCTCTTCTGGGCCAGATAAAATCGTTGGAACTGAAGATGACATTAATAATTGGTTGGAGCCATCGGCAGCAGAGAAATAGACAGTGGCACTTGGGATTTTTTATATTATGAAAAATAATTAGGTGAGCACTTGTGTAATAATAAAGGGTTTACTTTATTTGAACTTATGGTTTCATTGGCTATTTTTGCATTTTCTGCCATTGGTGTTATGAAGGTTATCAGTGAAAAATTAGTATTGGCAAAAAACTTAGAAAATAGAATGGTATCTTCTTGGGTAGCAGAAAACATTTTGTCTGAAATTAAAATTATGAGAATAGCTCAAACCGACAACTGGCTGAAAGGGCAAGAGTTCATGATGGACAAATTATGGTATTGGCAATCGAAAGAAATTAAATACCAAGAAGATACTATTATCACTATTATTGTTGAAGTTCGGGAACGGGAGGATAAAATAAAACCTGATTTTATATTGGCGGGATATCGTGTTATTAATAAGTAAAACCACACATTGTGGTTTTACTCTACTTGAAATGTTACTTTCTGTGGCTATTTTTACAATGATGAGTTTGATGGCGTATCAGGTTCTTATGATTGTGACTAAGAGTAGTGTTGCTATAAATAAAAAATATAAGCAAATTAGTGAATTGGAAAGTGTAATTAATAAGCTAGATCACGACATATCACATATCACAATCCACCAGAGCTCCTCGAGTAATCATAATGATTATCTTGATATAAGAAATAAGCTACTGGAGAGTGATGAGTTTGGGCTGTATTTGTTATGTGAAGATAATAATAGTGAGGAGATTCTGTTTCACTATCAATCAAATACTTTAGGTTATAGATTGAAAAATAAAAAATTAGAGAGAATATCAGCTAGTAATTCAGATGATTTGAACATATCGGATCCTGAGGTTTTTACTATGGTCAATAGCATTGTAGGGTTTCGTATGCGTATTTATCATAAGGGTAAGTGGGTAAATGAATGGAATAGTGGATCTATTCTGCCTCGCGCTGTAGAAGTGACGATTGAGTTTGAAGGTATAGGCACAATAAGGCGTGTTATTATATTATTAAATAGTCAAACAGAGCTTTTGAGTTGAGGAGGTTAGTGAAACAGTGTGGTATTGCTTTACTGCTTGTTCTTGGTGTTCTACTGTTGATGGGGGGAGTAGTAATAGCATCGAAATATCATTGGTCAGTAATATATATCTTGTCAGAAAATAGCAAACAAAGAAAATCAGAGAAGTTGTTGCTACTTGGTGCGGAAGAAAGTCTATTGTCTGAAATGATGAGAGAGAAGAGCATCAGTAATGATGTAGCCGATATATCAGCAGGGGTATTTAACAAACCTAGATCTATAAAAATAAATAATATAGATGTACATTATAAAATAATCGATCAAACAAACTGTTTCAATGTTAAGTCATTACAGTCATCTTTATCTTTTAATAAAGATAGTGAAATATATTATCTGACAGTTTTAAATAATATAGCGGGTGATTTAAATTTGTTATTTTCTGATGTTGATGAAATCAAAGATGTTATTTTGAGTTACTTTAAGAAAAAATCAAATTGGGATGATATCAATAGTGATATCTATTCTAAAATGACCCCATTGTTATGTGTCAGATATGATAATTTATTAGTCATAAATATCAATGCACTCGGAATTCAACATAGTAAGCTCATACAGGAAATTCTTATGAATTTAGTCGATGAAGAAAACATTATGAGGACCATCTTGTCTAAACCTGATAGTGGTTGGGGGGATGTTCAAATTTTTCTGGATACATTGATAGATAGCTCTGAAATAAGAATTGAGAACGTACAGAGAGTAAAAGATATTGTCATGTCAATATTTTCCCATGATAGATATTTTATATCATTGGTCTTTTGGTTGAGTAATGAGTATAGACATTATCAATTAACGAGTTTACTTGATGTAAGGGCGAGGGGAATTACGGTGCTTCACCGAAGGTTTGGTATTAGTGATAAATATATTAAACAGATCAACCACTCAAAATAACCTCATCATCAGGCTGGGTAGTTATGCAACAGATCCTATTTACTGGTGCATGGAGATACAAGGTTCTGAGGGAATAACTCATGGTAAACTAGACAATCACTGTGAATTGATTAAAATTGCAGCATATGATTATACTAGAGTTAAAGTAATAGTCTCATCAAACAGAGTTGTTTTTCGTAAAGTTGATGTCAAGAATATAAAGATAAGAAATATAATTAAGGCTATTGCATTCACTATCGAGCAATCAATAGTAGGTAATATAGATGACTTTCACATCATCATATTGAAGCGCGATGATGATTTCTGCTATGTAGCGGCCGTCGAGCACTCACTGATAAAAGTTTGGCTGGGATGGTTACAAAATGCAGGGATATATACAGAAATTATCATGCCTGATGTTTTGATATTACCATTTAACCCAGGGGAGTGGTATGCAGTTAATTTAGGCAATGAGTGGCTAATAAGAGACCATGAGTTTTCAGGCTTTTCAATCCAGGAGGCGGTACTAAAAAAATTAGTTCTATCAAGGTTCATCTCTATATCTAAAGATCTATTTAGTACTTCTAATGATAAACCGATAGATCACCATCTTGTATCTTATTGCGATGTGCTGCGCATTATGTCCGAAAATATTGAAAATTGTAGTGCTAACTTTCTTCGTGGGAAGTATGCTTTCTGTCACAACCAGGGGAGTAAAAGTAACTATAACTTTAAGTTTATATGGCTATTGTTTTTACTCTCTACTTTGATATGTTCTGATTACTTAATTGAGAACTATAAAATAGGAAAGAGTATTGATGCATTAACTTTTATGTCAGATGATTTTCATAATGACTTTTTCTGGAATAATAAAGTTGGCACCACTGAAATCATTGATTTTAGCTATTATACTTATAGTTACAATAGACGAGTTATGAATTTTAACTTAATTTCTCTATTACATGACTCTAGCCACATAATTAATGATTTAGATTTAAGCATTAATAGTATTTATCTTGATAATGAGAGACAGACCATCTCTTTCAATGTCACCACAATAGTCGAGGAGAGTATTATAGGTGAGATGCTAAAAAAACGAGAGAAAGATTTTTCGACCTCAAACTTAAATGCAGTTACCATTGATAATGATAATGGAACCTATGACGTTATATTTAAGTGTTGCCAATGAATTGGATAATTCTCTTCATTTCCTCTATTAAAAATAGATTGGCTGTTTTTTCTCTACTATTTATGTTGATTGCTACTGTTTTTTACTTAATCACACTGGTGCTGGATAGTGTTCTATTGACACAAAAAAATGACTGGTTAGCTAGCAAGATTACATATTACTCATTTGTGACTGAAAAGCTAAAAATGAGGAAAACCCCGAAAGTATGGAACAACCATGGCTCAAATGAAGGAGTTGATAATGAAGTGACTGATCTTCTCATTGAAGATGATACCGTGTTTAATATTTCCATGTTAGATGATGGGAGTATATTAATTGATATTAAAAATGTAAGTTTCTCTAGGCTGTTGGATGTTGTTCTTATTCTATCTTATTATCAGGATGTAGAGATTAATAATATTAATATCTATAGAGCGAACAGTGATGCGAACAGTGACGATAGTGGCGATCTTCTAAGTGGTATTATTTGTATCAAACACTTATCTAAAGGGATGTAATAAAATCATGATGGATGTGTATAGCTTAGGATGTATGTTGTTTTATATTATTATTGGATCGTGTGTAGGGAGTTTTTTAAACGTCATAATATATCGACTACCCATTATGTTGACTAGTGTGATGTTGAAAAACCCAGTGAAGTATAAAGAAGCTGAAGTATTTAACCGTAAGATTACACTATGCTATCCAAGATCATTTTGTCCAAAATGTTATAACCCTTTGCGGGCCTGGCATAATATACCTGTTTTTAGCTGGTTATTTTTAAGAGGCACAACACATTGTTGTAATCAAAAAATAAGCCCTCGCTATTTAATTGTGGAGATAATAACAGCTATATTAACACTGGCAGTTATATACTGTATAAAAAATGATTATATAATGATTGCTAGCCTGTTTTTGGTTTGGGCACTTGTTGCACTCTCTTTTATAGATTTTGAGTGTTATCTTCTTCCTGATTGTATTACATTTCCATTATTATGGGCTGGGTTGCTATTTAATATAAATAATGGGCTATCCTCTTTGTCTTTTGCTGTAATTGGTGCAGTGACTGGCTATCTTATTCTATGGATGCCCTATTGGTTACTTAAGTTTTTTAAGGGTGTTGAGGGGATGGGACATGGTGACTTTAAATTAATGTCTGCGTTGGGAGCGTGGTTTGGTTTGTCTGCCATTCCTGTTTTGGTTTTACTATCTTCCTGTCTCGGTATTATGGCTTATATTATTCTTCATAAAATATCAAAAAAGAGGGAGAAGTACATCGCATTTGGTCCCCATATTGCTCTGGCAGGTGTTATTTATCTGTTCTTAAATGGGTAAATGACAGTTTTTTGAACCAAGAAAAGTTAAAAAATTAGCTGTATTTTATACTTATAACTCCCCTATGCTATAAAATTGATGTCTATGTGTTTTTCTATGGATAATATTTTTTTATTGATAGATTTTTACTTAATTTAGTTTGTTTTTGATGATGCTTATTAGATTTCCATAGAAACTATTACTTTTAATTTTATTAATGTTTGTAGGTAACACACTCTTAGTGCTATCTCTGTTACTCTAATCAGCGATAACTGTAGGGTAAGAGGATGGATGAGATAATTATTGGCAACATTATATTTACTCCGACAAAAAGAGTAATTAATAAAGGGGGGGCTATTGTAAAAATAAGAAATAAAGAATCTGAGGTGCTCTCTTTATTGTGTCACCACTATCCTTCATCACTCTCTCGTGAGGATATTGAGAGGGAAATATGGGGCGAGAGTTATGTCACTGATAATACATTAACACAAACCATTAGTAATTTACGTAATGCACTTGATGATAAAGATCATGAGATAGTGACGACAATCCCTAAAAAAGGATACTCTATTGGTATTAAGCCTAGCTTCATCTCATCTGGCTCTCCGCAAGATTTGAGATTCACCCATGCTGATTCAACAGTAGGTGTTAAGCCTAAATCTATCTCTTTATCCCTCAGGTTTCTAAGTTTTCGTTATAAAGCTCTTATGCTGGTAGTCTCTGTTGTTTTATTTTTTATTTCATTTGAACTAACATCAAATTACTATCAAATTAAAATTAACGAGGTGAAATCTTTACCCATATTAGTTGGTTTAGATAAGGTTCGAGATAAGGAGTTTTTATCCTTATATCAAAAAGACCCCTATGTTTTTTTAAAAAGAAGGAGTCATGGTGAATATATTGCATGCAAATATTGTGAGGGAGAGTTAATTTGCGAAAAGAAATAGTGGTTCCTGCGCTTCTTTTTTTATTTTTAGGTCTGTGTACCGGATATGTTTCAGGGCGAGTGTATTCTTATATTCACCCAATGAAAGATATTGAAGGCTATTGGGAGGTGAATAGTCGACTTAGTCATGGGCTTAGTGCTTATCATATCTATTCTCGGATAAGTATTATAAATAGAGAGGTCAATTCATCTGTTGATGTTTATGATGATAATCACTATATAAAAGCAAGGCGTAATATTGTTTTTGATGTTATGGATACGGGTAGTAATATTTTAACTGGCAAGATATTATCTGTATCAATCATGAATGATGATGATCGTGACTTAAATGATTTTCTTAATACCCCTTACACGATAAGTCATCCATCTATCTATAGGTTAAATGAAAATACTATTTTTATAGAGCAATCCCAAGGGCATCCTGTAAATAGTTTGCGATTATTGACACGTATTAATACATGATTATATATTTTTATCATTTCATTTTACTATCAGGTGACAGTAAACTACTTGTTTTATAAGTAATAACTGCATTTTTTGAAATATTTTATCCTAATTGATAGATAATGTTGATATATCAACCATAACTAATTGTGAAAATAGTGTTCAACATATTTCTGTTTGCTTGGCTGTTACCCGTTGGATTATCAGATTACTCAATTATCTTATTTCACATATTAATGTTATTGCTGCCGGAGCTTTGTCGCATCAACATTTTGATAAGGAGGTCGCCATCAATTTTTAGAGCGCGATACTGTTTTGCAGCATCTCGGCCCAGGCGGATGGATTGCCATAGTAGTCACTTGCGGGTAGCACACTCATTTTTCCCTGTTGGTCTTGCAGTACAAATGTTGGAAATCCATGTCCGCGCACTTTCGCCAGTAGAGCGCGGCTTTCAGCAATATGCTGGGTGGATGTTGTCTGAGCGGTGTGAAATGCGTCGATAAACCCATCACTGCTCAGGCCAATATCCGAGGCAAGTTCAGCTAATACTTCTGGGGCAGCAATATGCCGGCCTTCTATATAATGCGCTTGCTGAATACGATGCAGCATATCGGCTCCGCGCCCAGCCAGTGCCTCTGCTGCCAGAATGGCAACAATAGGTGGCGTGGAGTCCATGACGGCTGAAGTATCATTCAGTAAATGATTATAGTAAGCGTCACCAAAGGTTTGCCCGGTTAACTGGGCAATCCGTTGGTCGTGGGGCATAACATAACCGCGCCATTGGCTATCAATCTGGCGGCGATTGGCCCCAGACATCATCCCGCCGCCGTGCAATACCAGTGTTAGATTAGCAATATTTTGCGCGGCTTGAACCAATGGAGCAGCACCATAGCACCAGCCACATAATGGATCGAAAATGTAATGCAATTTTGTAGCGGCCATGATGGCTTCCTCTATTCTATTTACTGGCATATATGTTATTTAATGGAATATATGCTATTTGCTGGTATAGCAGTTCAGCGTCGATTAAATTTAGCTGCCTCTACTGAGGCCATTTCATCTCGTTTTTTAATACTTTGGCACTTAATTCCAGGCTGGATTTATCTTTTAGCTCAGGATAATGTTTTTCCATCGCCCCTATCAGCTCAGCGGAATCTTTTGCTTTAGGAATCTCTGCATTTAATGTGGTTAAATAGTTCTGAGTGAAGGTCACTGATGCCAATGTTTGTGGCGCATTATCCAGATAGTGCCCCGGAACCACAGTCACAGGTTTTAAAGCTTTAATCTTTTCTAATGTTGTCAGCCAGTGCTGGCGTGATTCTGCTGTTTGGGTATCGGCAACCCATAAGTGGATATTACCGGAGACCGCAACTCCGCCGACTACCGCTTTTAATGATGGGATCCAGACAAAGGTTTTTTCTGGTGATGGGCCGTCTAAGCCTTCAACCTCAATTTGGTGTCCATCAATGGTAAAACTCTTACCTTGCAGCGGTTGCGGAACAATCACTTGGGTCGGCGCGTTCTCTTTCAAAATTGGCCCCCAATAGGCCATTTTACCCGCCTGAGTGGCCTCTATCTCTTCGATAGTTTGCGGCGTCGCGAGCACTTTGGCGTGTGGGAACGCTTTGGTAATCACCTCCAGACCAAAGTAGAAGTCGGGATCTGCCTGGCTGATGTAGATGGTGGTCAGTTTTTTACCACTTTGCTGGATTTTCTTCACCAGCGCTTCGGCGTCATTGCGCTGAAATTGGGCATCAATTAAGGCCACCTCAGTTTTGCCGCTGATAATTTCCGACGACACCGGGAAGATACTTTTTTCTCCGGGATTGTAGACCTCCATTTTTAGGGGGTCAGCAGCATTAGCCGTTGATACCACAGCAAAAATAGCCATGCTGGCGAGGGTCATTTGTAATAGTTTTTTGTTTAACATGTTGCTTGTCCTGAGAGTGACTGGGTATGGGCTAGATAATAGATTGCATATATCGATAGAAAAACCCGATAATGGACAATTGTTTGTTGCGTAAATCGAGCTAATCATGGATAGAATCACCGCCGCAGAGGTCTTTGTCGCGATTGTTGAGCGGGGCAGTATGATTGCCGCCGCCGAGTCGTTGGCGATGTCACGCGCCATGGTGACACGCTATCTGGCGCAGATGGAGCAGTGGGCAGGGGTGAGATTACTGCACCGGACAACCCGAAAGTTGAGTCTGACTCACGCGGGGGAGGCGACACTTGAGCGCTGCCGACGGATGCTGGAGTTTGCTCAGGATATGAATGCCGTGGTGGGGCCGGAGAGCGGCGGCCTGCATGGCTTATTGCGCATCAGTTGCTCTCAGTCACTTGGGCAGAGCGCGCTGGTGATTGCCGTCACTGACTATCTGCGCCGCTATCCGCAGGTTGCAGTTGATTTGCAAATGAATAATCGCGCGGTCAATTTAGTCGAAGAACGTATTGATCTGGCGTTACGTATTACCAATGAGCTAGATCCTAACCTGATAGCCCGGCCACTCGCTACTTGTCACTCAGTGGTCTGCGCCTCACCCGCTTATCTATCTGCCAAGGGGGTGCCGAAAAATCCATCTGACCTGGCGCTACACAACTGCCTGACCTACTCCTATTTCGGCAAAAGTTTATGGCATTTTGACCAGCAGGGCGTGAAGTCATCTGTTGCCGTCGGGGGGAATTTGAGCGCCAATGAGTCGGTCGTTTTACTTAGCGGGGCGCTAGAGGGGGCGGGTATCACCTTGCAGCCCAGCTACTCTGCCGCGCCTTATATTGCCCGTGGGGAGCTGATAAAGTTATTACCTGATTATCAACCGCAGGCTATGGGTATTTACGGTATCTATACTTCTCGGCGACAAATGCCCGCAACATTAAGGACAATGTTAGATTTTCTGGTGGAGTGGTTCGCCACACATCCGCTGCCTAACTAAAGTTACAGCGCTACTAACCATTACTGGTAATAATTTGATTTGCCTGCTACCTATATGGCGGGTGGATATTGTCTGACTGGGAGCTTCTATTATGCCTGTTGCGCTGTTGGCATTAGCACTGTGTGCCTTTGCTATTGGAACCACCGAATTTGTCATTATGGGGCTGCTACCTCAGGTAGCGGGTGATTTACACATTTCGATTCCGACCGCCGGTTGGTTAATCAGTGGTTATGCGCTGGGGGTGGCGATTGGCGCTCCTATCATGGCGGTGCTGACGGCTAAGTTACCGCGTAAAAAGACATTATTGCTGCTGATGGTGATCTTTATCATCGGTAACCTGATGTGCGCCATGGCATATAGCTATGATTTCCTGATGCTGGCGCGGGTGATTACCGCGTTGTGCCACGGGGCTTTTTTTGGTATTGGGGCGGTGGTGGCTGCCAATCTGGTCGCGCCTAATCGTCGAGCTTCAGCGGTAGCACTGATGTTTACTGGCTTAACCCTCGCCAATGTGCTCGGCGTACCATTGGGGACTGCGCTGGGGCAGACTTTTGGCTGGCGATCCACATTCTGGGTAGTTTCGGTTATCGGCTTATTCTCTCTGGCCGCGCTCTACCGCAAGTTACCCTCATCTTTGGAAGAGGCTCCGACCGAATTACGTAAGGAAATTGCCGCATTACGGGGCGGCGGGATCTGGCTCTCTCTGCTGATGACGGTCTTTTTTGCCGCCGCGATGTTTGCTCTCTTTACCTATATCGCGCCTATTTTGACCGAAGTGACACAGGTTTCTGAGCAGGGTGTCAGTTGGACACTATTGCTGATGGGGGTGGGCCTGACACTGGGGAATATTGTCGGTGGGCGGCTAGCCGACTGGCGCTTATCTGTCAGTTTGACGGTGACATTCTTGCTCATTGCGGTGCTATCAGCCCTGTTTAGTTGGACCAGTTACTCCTTATTAGCGGCGGAGGTGACACTGTTTCTCTGGTCAGCGGCGGCATTCTCGGCGGTGCCGGCCTTGCAAATTAACGTGGTCACCTATGGCAAAAAAGCGCCTAATTTGGTGTCGACACTGAATATTGCGGCGTTCAATGTCGGCAATGCATTGGGCGCGTGGGTGGGCGGTATGGTCATTGCGCGCGGACTCGGTTTGACGGCGGTTCCACTGGCAGCGGCAGGGCTGGCGGTTATCGGGCTGCTGCTGTGCCTGTTTACCTTTTCCCGCGCGCGGGCGGGTAAGATGAAGGCAGCTTAGTTAAGTCAGTATCAGTTGACTATTGCTGGGTGATCACCTTGGCCAGCCGCTGTTGGAAGGTGATTGCCTGCTGTTTTAAGTGCTCGATAAAGGTATCTACCAAGGTGGATGATGGCCGATGTATCGGCTGTATCAGGCTGATAGTAAAGGGGATCTCGACACTGAAAGGCCGCACGCAAACCCCTTCCTCCATCCCTTTGCTGATATAATCCAATGCCGTCAATGGGTTAACGATTGATACGCCCACCCCTTCCCGCACCATGGCACACACCGATGCGGCGCTGTGAGTCTCCAGCACTAGCCTGCGGCTAATACCTTGTTCAGTAAACAGATTATCCAGCAGTTGGCGATAACTATCGGTGACTGACAGACTGATAAAGTTTTCGCCATGAAAATCTTGTGGCGTCAGCACGGATTTTTCCCGCAATGGATGGTCGCCAGGCAATACACAGACCTCATTGACTGTCATCAGTGCATGGCGCAATGTTCCTGCTGGCGTCTGAGTATTCTCGGTCAGCCCCAAGTCATAGCGCTGGGCTGAAAGCCACTCCTCCAGTAAAGGGGACTCCTGCGGGATAACACTCAGACTCACTTCCGGGTAGCTTTCAATAAAGGGTTTGCACACGGCGGGTAGCAGTGATTGCGAAAACACCGGCAGACAGGCAATCGACAACTGCGCCTGTTGAAATTGGCGGATCCCTTCGGCGGCTTGCCGGATGCGGTCAAGGCCGTAATAGGAGCGCTGTACCTCTTCAAATAGCCGCAAGCCTTGTACTGTTGGGTAAAGGCGGCCCCGCACGCGATCAAAGAGTTTTAGTTGGACTAATTGCTCGAAGCGGGCCAGTTCACGGCTGACGGTGGGTTGTGACGTTTGCAGTAGCAACGCCGCTTCCGTCAGGTTGCCAGTGGTCATCACACCATGGAATATCTCGATTTGTCGTAGGGAGATGGCGGGCATCACGGCGCTCCTGCGGTGGCGTAAAAATAGTCTAAACCATATCATAAATGAATAGACTCTGGCTAAATAGATATTTTCATAACAAGAATAGGATTGTTAATAATAAGGTATCAGCGAAACCGTTTCTTTCGCTCAACATATTGATTGACCCAATTATTAGGAAAACCCTATGCCGCGCGCACTTAACGACACCTCTTCGGCCCTGACCGCCCAAAACCTGATTGCTCTGCCTGAGCGTTTTGGCTGCCCTGTGTGGGCCTATGATGGTGACATTATTACTCAGCGTATCAATCAATTACGCCACTTTGATGTAATCCGTTTTGCGCAAAAAGCCTGTTCGAATATTCATATTCTGCGCCTGATGCGTGAGCAGGGGGTCAAAGTGGATTCAGTCTCGTTGGGTGAAATTGAGCGCGCACTAATTGCTGGTTTCCAGCCGGGGCAAGAACCGGCCGAAATTGTGTTTACTGCTGATCTGCTGGATCAGGCCACCCTATTGCGGGTGACGGAGTTAGCTATTCCGGTCAATGCTGGCTCCATCGACATGCTGGATCAACTGGGGCAACAGGCGCCCGGCCATCCCGTTTGGCTGCGCGTCAACCCAGGTTTTGGTCATGGTCACAGCCAGAAAACCAATACGGGGGGGGAAAACAGCAAGCATGGTATCTGGTATCAAGATCTACCGCAGGCTATCGAGAAAATAGCGCAGTACGGTTTAACCCTGGTCGGTATTCACATGCACATTGGCTCGGGTGTTGACTACCAACATCTGGAGCAGGTCTGTGACGCGATGGTTGAGCAGGTGGTAACGCTGGGGCAGGATATCAGCGCAATTTCGGCAGGCGGCGGCTTGTCGATCCCTTATCAGTTTGGCGATGATGAGATTGATACCGAGCATTACTACGGCTTATGGAACAGCGCCCGTGAGCGCATCGCCGCCCACTTGGGTCATCCGGTCAGCCTGGAAATTGAGCCGGGCCGTTTTCTGGTGGCGGAGTCTGGTGTGCTAATCGCGCAGGTGCGGGCGGTTAAAGAGATGGGTAGCCGTCACTATGTGTTGGTGGATGCGGGCTTTAACGATTTGATGCGCCCTGCGATGTACGGCAGCTACCACCATATTTCGCTGCTACCGGCGGATGGGCGCTCACTCAGCGCTGAACCGCTTATTGAGACGGTGGTCGGTGGCCCGCTTTGTGAGTCAGGTGACGTCTTTACTCAGGAAGCGGGGGGCGGGCTAGAGACGCGGCCACTGCCTGCGGCCCGAATTGGCGACTATCTGGTGTTCCATGATACCGGCGCTTATGGCGCGTCGATGTCATCTAACTACAACAGCCGCCCGCTATTGCCGGAAGTGCTGTTCGAGCAAGGGCAGCCGCGTTTAATCCGCCGTCGGCAAACCATCGAGGAGCTGATCGCGTTAGAGTTGGTTTAATGACGGCAGTCCACCGCTTCACTCCTCGACCACGGTTTGCGGGCTGGCGACAGAGTGGCGGCGCACCAGTGTCGGGCTAAACATATTGGTTATCTCTGGCAGCGGAGTATGGTTGGCCAGCGCCAGTGCTAACTCCGCCGCTTGTGTTGCCATCGCCACTACCGGGTAGCGGATGGTGGTCAGTCGTGGTCGCAAATAGCGAGAGATCAAAACATCGTCAAAACCGATCAGTGAGATCTCTTGCGGCACTTCGATGCTGTTATCACTGAGAACCGACAGGGCGCCTGCGGCCATGGAGTCGTTATAACAGGTGACGGCGGTGAAATGTTTGCCACGGCCAAGCAGGTCGGTCATGGCTTGTTCGCCACCGATCTCATCCGGTGTACCGTAAGAGATCAAACGATCATCAACGGCGATATCAAACTCTTTTAGTGCATCCAGATAGCCTTGCAGGCGGTCAATGGCATCGGAAATCTGATGGTTGGAGCAGATAATCGCTATCCGCTTATGGCCTTGCTGAATCAGATGGCGAGTGGCCAACCAGGCACCGTAACGATCATCTAATGCGACACAGCGGGTTTCGAAGCCGGGCAGAGTGCGATTGATCAGCACCATGCCGGGAATTTGTTCCATTAGTGAGGTCAATTCTTCATCAGATAATTTTTTGGCGTGAACCACCAGCGCGGCGCAACGATGGCGGATCAGTTGCTCGATAGCCTGGCGCTCTCTCTCCGCATCATGGTAACCGTTACCAATCAGCAGGAAATTACCGGTGGCATAGGCCACTTGTTCTACAGCTTTTACCATGGAGCCAAAGAAGGGATCTGACACATCAGAGACAATCATACCGACAGTTTCGGTGGATTGCTGGGCCAACGCGCGGGCATTGGCATTGGGGTGATACTGCAACTGCTCCATGGCGCTAGATACCGCCACACGTGATGCCTCACTGGCCTTAGGCGAATTATTGATAACACGAGATACCGTCGCGACGGAAACACCCGCCAGCTTGGCAACATCCTTAATAGTGGCCATTTTTCTTCCAGAAATTTTTAGGGTAATCGCTTACATCACTCAGTTTTGCGGAAAACCGCCTTGCCCGCAAGGGGGGATGATCGCAACTTGGTGAGAAAAAACTAAAGAAAAAGCAATTAGGCGTATTAGCGGTTGCTTTCGCGACTCCAGATGCACTATTGCCCCCTATCGCTGGCATTTTCCTTAGTACCAAAACATCATATTTAGTCGAAATTGTGCTTTGGTTTTATGACCTGATGGGTGTTAAGTTTACCTTCTAATCAATCGTCTGAGATACCCATGTCCATCATCCGTTACCCTCAGCTTGCCCACTGGGGCGCTTATACTGCTGTCGTCGAAGATGGCAAGTTGATCCGCTGTGAGCCTTTTGCCGATGACTCCAACCCTTCGCCACTACTGGCATCCATCACGCCGATGGTTTATTCCGACAAACGTATTCGCAAACCAGCAATACGGCGTTCATGGCTACAACAGCGGGAGAGAAGTGATCGCACCCTGCGCGGGCGGGAGGATTTTGTCGAGGTAGATTGGGATGTGGCGTTGGATTTAGTGGCCGAAGAGAGTCGCCGGGTGCGGGATCGCTATGGCCCTTCAGGGCTATTTACCGGCTCATATGGTTGGTCTTCTGCTGGGCGTTTACATCACGCACGCTCATTAGTCCGGCGTTTCTATTTCGCTGGCGGTGGTGGTGTCGATCAAATGGGCAATTACAGCTGGGGATCGGCACAGTTCTTCCTGCCCTATGTGATTGGGACTTTTAGCCCGCTGACTGGCAGGGTGACATCATGGCCGAGTGTGGTTGATCATTGCGAGCTGTTTATCGCCTTTGGTGGACTGGCACTGAAAAATGCCCAGGTCTCTTCTGGCGGCTCGGCGGAACACTCGCTAAAACCCTGGCTGGAGAAGCTGGCGCAAAAAGGCACGCCGGTTATCAACATCAGCCCGATGCGAGACGACTGCCCGGCTTTTGTCAATGCGGAGTGGATACCAATCCGCCCGAATACCGATGTGGCACTAATGCTGGCGCTGGCTTATGAAATCCAACGCTTTGATGGGCAGGATGAATCTTTCCTCGCCACCCACTGTGTGGGCTATGAGCAATTAGCGGATTACATCCGTGGCGTGAATGACGGTGTGGCGAAAACACCGGATTGGGCCAGTGAAATTACCGGCATTCCGGCGGCAAGAATTAGCCAATTAGCGCAGCAACTTATTGGTGTGCGCAGCTTTATGACCTGCTCCTATTCAGTACAGCGCGCCCATCGCGGCGAACAACCTTACTGGATGGTGATTGCGCTATCGGCCATGTTGGGGCAAGTGGGGCTGCCCGGCGGCGGCTTCTCATTTGGTCACGGCTCGATGAATGGGGTGGGTAACCCGCGTATCGACACCCCTGGGCCAACAATGCCTGTCGGCAAAAATCCCTCCGGGCTGGCGATCCCAGTGGCGCGGATTTGTGACATGCTGCTACAACCGGGGCAGCCTTATCAGTTTCAGGGCGAAACCCACACCTATCCCGATATTCACCTGGTGCATTGGGCGGGCGGCAATCCATTCCACCATCATCAACAGCTGAATCGGTTGGTGGAGGGGTGGCAAAAGCCGGATACGGTAATTGTGCAGGATATCTGGTGGACACCGGCGGCTAAAATGGCGGATATCGTGCTGCCAGTGACCAGTTCGCTGGAGCGCAATGATATTGGCGGCTCATCACGGGATCGCTATGTTCTGGCAATGCATCAGGCTATTGCGCCACAGCATCAGGCCCGCAACGACTTTGATATTTTCGCCGATCTGGCTGAACGGCTGGGTTATCGCGACGACTTTACCGAGGGCCGCGATGAGATGGCGTGGATTCGGCATATCTACCAAGAGTGCGGTGTTGCCCAACAGCCGCATGGGGTTGAGTGGCCAGATTTTGCGACATTCTGGCAGCGGGGCCATGTTGATCTTCCGGCACCGCAACAAGAGTTCGTGTTCTTCGATAACTTCCGTAGCGATCCACAGGCGCATCCGCTACAGACACCCAGTGGCAAAATTGAGCTGTTTAGTGAGAAGATCGCCAGTTACCAATATGCCGATTTTGCGCCACATGCCGAGTGGAAACCGCCGGTAGAGTGGCTGGGCGCGCCCGAAGCTGGGCAGTGGCCGCTGCATTTGATCTCGATTCAACCGGCAGATCGCCTGCACAGTCAGCTCGATCCCGCGCCATTAGCGCAGGGCAATAAAACTGCGGGCCGTGAAACACTCTATATGCATCCACAAGATGCGGCCAGCCGCGAAATTACCGATGGCAGTCAGGTGCAAATCAGCAATTTACGTGGCAGCTGCCTGGCGGGGGTACGGATTACTGATGGTGTGACCCGTGGCGTGGTGCTGATGGCAACCGGTGCTTGGTTTGATCCCGGTTTTGGTGGCAAGCAGCATAAAGTTGAGCAATCGGGTAATCCTAATGTCCTGACTTTGGATATTGGAACCTCTCCCTTGACCCAGGGGCCGAATGCGATGAGTTGTTTAGTGGAGGTCGCACTTTGTGAATAGGGGCGCTACTGCAATGAATTACAAACCTTTTCGCCTTTTTGACAATGTTCACTGCTGGTTACACTTTGCACGCAAATGTTTCGATTGCTAGCTAGCTGTGGCAGCACACAAACGGCTATCCTGATTGTCCCAGAGGTATTAATTGGTGAGTAATCAACATACGCTGTGTGTTAAAAACCAGTTTTTGATTTGCACCGACCTACGCAGATGCGTAGGTTTTTTTTTATTTGTTCGCGCCCGCCACTTTCAGCTTCTCCCTACAGATAAATCCGCCACTATTATAGTATTCTCTCTTTATCGGATTCATTGACTTATAGAGAGACAGAGATGGTTTATCGCTTGCTGCGCACTCTTTTTCGTGGGTTATTTCGTGTCACCATTGAGGGGGTAACTGACCAGTTTACGCATCAGAAACTGATCATTACGCCCAATCATGTCTCCTTCCTCGATGGTATTTTGTTAGCACTCTTTCTGCCGATTAAGCCGGTTTTTGCGGTCTACTCCAGTGTCACCGAGAGCTGGTTTATGCGCACTCTCAAGCCATACGTCGATTTCGTCGCCCTCGATCCCACCAAACCCATGGCCATCAAACAGTTGGTCAGAATGGTCGAACAGGGCAGGCCGGTGGTGATATTCCCTGAAGGGCGCATCACCGTGACCGGTTCATTGATGAAAATCTATGATGGTGCTGCATTTGTTGCCGCGAAATCCGGTGCAGCGGTGGTTCCCATCCGGTTGGAAGGCCCCGAATTTAGCCGCTTTGGCCGATTAGCTGAGGTACTGAAAGTCCGCTGGTTCCCGAAAATCAGCATTTATGTCTTACCCGCCACCCATCTACCGATGCCGCAAGCGCCGCGCGCCCGTGAGCGCCGGGTTCTGGCTGGTGAGCGCTTACATGCCATTATGATGGCGGCCCGCATGGCTATTGTGCCACGAGAAACCCTGTTTGAAGCGCTGCTGGCGGCCCAAACTCGCTATGGGCGCTTTAAGCCCTGTATCGAAGATATCTCCTTTAAGGAGGATAGTTACCAAACGTTGCTGAAGAAGATCCTTGGTGTCAGCCGTATCTTGCAACGTTTTACCGCGCCGGGGGAGCACGTTGGCATGTTACTGCCAAACGCGACCATCACGGCGGCGGCTATTTTCGGGGCTTCAGTGCGCGGGCGCATTCCGGCGCTGCTAAATTACACCTCGGGTGCCAAGGGGCTGAAGAGTGCGATGACTGCGGCCTCATTGAAAACTATCGTCACATCGCGCCAGTTTTTGGAGAAAGGTAAGCTGACACATCTGCCGGAACAGGTGACTGAGGCCAATTGGGTCTATCTGGAAGATCTCAAAGATACCGTGACACTCGCAGATAAGTTATGGATTTTATTCCACTTATGCTGCCCACGCCGGGCGATGCTGCCACAGCAGGCTGATGACAATGCCCTGATTTTGTTTACCTCCGGCTCTGAAGGCAATCCGAAAGGGGTGGTGCATTCGCACGCCAGTTTATTGGCGAATGTTGAACAAATCCGCACTATTGCCGACTTTACGCCCCGTGATCGCTTTATGTCGTCACTGCCGCTGTTCCATGCCTTTGGCTTGACCGTTGGATTATTCACCCCGCTGATGACCGGTAGCCGCGTATTTCTTTACCCCAGCCCACTGCACTATCGTGTAGTACCCGAGCTGGTGTATGACCGTAACTGTACCGTGCTGTTTGGCACCTCAACCTTCCTGGGCAACTACGCCCGCTTTGCGCACCCCTATGATTTTGCTCGCTTGCGCTATGTGGTGGCGGGAGCCGAGAAGTTAGCCGATAGCACCAAGCAGATTTGGCAGGACAAATTCGGCATTCGCATTTTGGAAGGTTATGGCGTCACTGAGTGCGCGCCAGTGGTGGCTATAAACGTGCCGATGGCGGCGAAAGTGAATAGTGTCGGCCGCATTCTGCCGGGGATGGAGTCTCGATTGATTAAGGTGCCAGGCATCGATCAAGGGGGGCGTTTGCAGCTACGCGGCCCCAATATCATGCGCGGCTACCTGCGGGTAGAAAATCCCGCGGTACTGGAGCCGCCTTCGGCTGAAAATGCGCAGGGTGAACGGGAGGCCGGTTGGTATGACACCGGTGATATTGTTGCCATTGATGAGCAGGGGTTCTGCGCGATTCGTGGTCGAATGAAGCGTTTTGCCAAATTGGCGGGCGAAATGGTTTCACTAGAGAGCGTGGAGCAACTGGCACTGCGAATCTCGCCAGAGGGGCAACATGCTGCGGCGGCTAAAACCGACAGTGCCAAAGGTGAGGCCTTGGTGCTGTTTACCACCGACAGTGGGATGACCCGCGAGCAATTGATAAAAGCCGCGCGCGCGAGCGGCGTGCCTGAGCTGGCCGTCCCGCGGGATATTCGGGTGGTGAAAGCATTGCCGCTGCTCGGCAGTGGTAAACCTGACTTTGTGACGTTAAGCAAAATGGCGGAAGATCCGGAGATGAGCGTATGAGTCAGCAAGCAATAGCCGATAAACCTTTGTTATCCCGAGGGATGATTGCGGTACTCTGCGCCCAGTTTTTCTCGGCATTTGGCGATAATGCGCTGCTTTTTGCCACCCTGGCGCTCATTAAGCAACAGTTATATCCCGACTGGAGTCAGCCCATTTTGCAGATGGCTTTTGTCGCGACCTATATCATTCTGGCACCTTTTGTCGGGCAGTTTGCTGACAGTTTCGCGAAAGGGCGAGTGATGATGGTGGCGAACGGCTTGAAGTTAGCTGGCGCGCTGGTGATCTGCTTTGGTTTCAATCCCTTCTTGGGCTATAGCCTGGTGGGGGTTGGGGCTGCGGCTTATTCACCGGCTAAATATGGCATCTTGGGTGAGATCACCTCCGGCGAGCAACTAGTGAAAGCGAATGGCATGATGGAAGCCTCGACTATCGCCGCTATTTTACTGGGTTCAGTGGCCGGCGGTGTGCTGGCCGACTGGAATTTGATGGCCGCCTTAGGGGCCTGTGCGCTGGTGTACGCCATTGCGGTGGTCGCCAACTTATTTATTCCCCGCTTAGCGGCTGCCCGTGTGGGCAGCTCATGGCGGCCTCGGGCGATGACGAGCAGCTTTTTTACCGCGTGTCGACTCCTATGGCGTGACGGCGAAACTCGCTTCTCACTGGCGGGAACCAGCCTGTTTTGGGGGGCGGGGGTCACGCTGCGCTTTCTGCTGGTACTCTGGGTGCCTATCGCGCTAGGGATTACCGATAACACCACGCCGACCTTACTCAATGCCATGGTGGCGATAGGGATTGTGGTTGGCGCTGGAGCAGCCGCGCGCTTTGTTACCCTTAAAACTGTGAAACGCTGCCTACCCGCAGGTGTGTTGATTGGGGGGGTGGTGGCCATTTTCGCCCTGCAACACAGTATGCCAATGGCTTATTTGCTGTTGATTATCATCGGGATTTTGGGCGGATTTTTTGTGGTGCCACTCAATGCCTTGCTACAAGAGCGCGGTAAACAGAGTGTTGGTGCGGGTAATGCTATCGCCGTGCAGAATCTGGGTGAGAACACCGCCATGTTGCTAATGCTGGGTTTGTTCTCAATGGTGGTCAAACTTGGGGTGCCCGTGGTGGCAGTCGGCGTGGGGTTCGGTGTGATATTTGCACTGGCTATCGCACTACTTTGGGGCTGGCAGTGGTGGCAACTGCGGCATAAAACGGTGGAGTGACGACAGCCAAACCAAAGAGCGCATTAATGCCGCAGGTGAATGCAAGGGGTGGATCAATCAGGGCATTTTGTCGGTATTGGCTCAGGGGTTAAAGCGCCCCAGAGCCAGATATTATTGGCCTTCAGGGGCGTCGGTTAATGGCCCTTGGCCGCCTCTTCAATCAACGCGATGATCTCATTGGGATGGGAAGCCAGAGAGGCATGGCTGGAGTCGAGACGAATGGTTTTCTTCGGTTTCATCCGTTCAGTAAACCACTGCTGAGTTTCTGGCGGGATCATATTGTCCTGATTGGAAATCTGATACCAACTGGGTTTAGTTTTCCACGCCGGTTCTGCCGAGACGTCTTCAAAGCAGTGGCCTGAGGTCGGTTTCTGCGCGACAGCCATCACGATGGCTTCGGTTTTGTCTAAGTCGTGACAGAAACTTTCGTGGAATTTATCCCGCTTAATCCAAAGAAAACCATCTTGATCCGGAACCAAATTGGCTGCACCGGAAGGGAGGTCGCGCAGTTGGAAAATAGAGCCGAGGCTTTCACCTTTATCTGGCGCAAAGGCGGCAATATAGACCAGCCCGACAACCTGCGGCAGGTCGCCAAGTTGCGAAATCACCATCCCGCCATAGGAGTGGCCTACCAGAATCGTGGGGCCTTCCAGTGATGCCGCCAACTTTTTCGTACGTTCCACGTCATCTGCTAATGATGTCAATGGGTTTTGTACCGCGTAGACAGGATAGCCCTTGTCGTGTAGCGCAGGAATAACATGACGCCAGTGAGAGCCATCACCCCATGCGCCGTGTACCAATAGGATATTCGGTTTTTTTGCCATTTTATGCCCTGTATTATCAGTAAAGAACATTAAATAGGGATGTGGATAGGCTGATATCAGCTCTACCACAGACCCCTAAAGTATAGTTCAGGCATAGCTTTCCTGGAAACGTCGGCCGATATCACGGGCGGATGGCCTCGTTGATCCGCGAAGCTGAGCGGCCTTCTGTCATTTGAATTCAGGCGCTTATGGTGCAGGAAAAGTGAAGCGAGTATGAATCTCTTCCAATGCATCTAACACTTCCTGACTCAACACCACATTCTGGCTATCAATATTACTTTTCAGCTGCTCCAGTGTGGTTGCACCTAACAGTGTGCTGGCTACAAAGGGTTGTTGCCGCACGAAGGCCAATGCCATCTGCGCCGGATCGAGGCCGTGACGTTTTGCCAGCGCCACGTATTCAGCGACAGCTAACTGAGGTTGGCTGCCGGTATAACGGGTGAAACGACTGAACAGAGTATTGCGTGCACCAGCAGGTTTTGCGCCATTAAGGTATTTGCCGCTCAGGGTGCCGAATGCGAGGCTGGAGTAGGCCAGTAGTTCAACTCCTTCGTGCTGGCTAATCTCGGCTAAACCCACTTCAAAGCTGCGGTTAAGCAGGCTGTAGGGGTTTTGAATCGACACAATGCGCGGGAGATCATGTTTCTCTGCCAGTTGCAGATAACGCATTACTCCCCACGGCGTTTCATTCGAGACACCAATATAACGAATTTTACCGGCCCGCACTTGCTCATTCAGCGCTTCCAGGGTTTCAAGCAGGGTCACAACGGCGGTTTGTTCGCTATAGCGATAGTTCAGCTTGCCAAAACAGTTGGTCTCCCGCTGTGGCCAATGTAATTGATAAATATCGAGATAATCGGTATTGAGCCGCCGAAGGCTATCTTCCAGTGCGATGCGAATGTTTTTCCGATCCAGCGCCATATTCGGACGAATCGGCTGATCGCTGCCGCGAGATGGCCCGGAGACCTTGCTGGCTAAGATGATTTTATCCCGGCTACCGCGTGCTTTTATCCAATTCCCGATGTATTGCTCGGTTAACCCTTGGGTTTCTGGCCTTGGGGGAACAGGGTACATCTCTGCGGTATCGATTAAGTTAATACCAGCTGCAACGGCATAATCCAGTTGAGCATGGGCATCGGCTTCACTGTTTTGCTCACCAAAAGTCATGGTGCCCAGACCCAACAGGCTGACTTCTAGTGAACTGTGGGGGATACGATGATATTGCATTGCCGACCTTCCTTAATGTCTAAAATTATCAGGCCATACCCTGGGGACTTGGCGTTGCTGTCCCGCCAATGATTTGGGTATAAGTCAAACCCGCCTTATTCGACTATAACGAAGCGCAGCAGTAGGGGGAAGCCTGTAAGGCGAAAGTGTAAAAAAAAGTGAGAAACGGGTGCGTTGAACCGCACCCGGAGGTGATTATGCTTTTTTATCAGCAGGCTTACTTTTCTTTCCGCGCATCAGATTCAGGGTTTCAACACCCATTGAGAAGAACATTGCGAAGTAGATGTAGCCTTTTGGAATGTGGATCTGGAAACTTTCCAGCATCAGCGTGAAACCGACCAGAATCAGGAAAGAGAGCGCCAACATTTTGACTGATGGGTGACGGTTTACAAATTCACCAATCGGTCTGGCAGCAAACATCATCACACCCACAGAAATAATTACCGCAGCCATCATAATGAACAGATGGTCCGACAGCCCAACCGCTGTGATGACCGAATCCAGACTAAAGATGATATCCAGCAGCATGATTTGCACGATGGCACCGAAGAATGAGCTAACGTTGCTGCTGTGCTCAGTATCGCTGCCCTCGATGGTTTCATGAATTTCTTTACTGGCTTTCCAAATCAGGAATAACCCACCTAACAGCAGGATCAAATCCCGCATGGAGACACCATGACCCGCTAGGGTAAATAGCGGTTCAGTCAGGCGAATCACCCAAGCTATAGACGCCAGTAATGCCAAGCGCATTAACATTGCCCCAGCCAAACCTATACGGCGGGCTTTGTTCTGCTGCGCTTTAGGTAATTTTGCGACTACCAAAGAGAGGAAAATAATATTGTCTATCCCGAGAACGATCTCGAGGATAGTTAACGTGCCCAGGGCCAACCAGGCATTTGGATCGGCAATCCATTCAAACATTGCGCCTTTACACCTTACGGAAACACAAAAATACAATTATACGCTTTTATTTATCAATCGGAACATCTCTGAGGTGATTGGTGTGGTGACTTAGCCGCCAACAACATCTACTTCGGTGATATTTTACAATAGGAAGTGGCGAGCCAGCATAGGTCCGGTAAAGGTTTTTTTCAGATAAAATCCACGGGGTAAGGTCATGATAGGCTGCCCCTGCTCGCCGATGGCTTCGGTCAATGCGCGGCTATTGGCCGCCTTCGGGCGTAACTGCAACACCTCGCCATGGCGCGCTGTGATGGTTTCGACTCTACCTAAAACAATAAGGTCCATTAACTCTTCCCAGTCGCGACGTAGCAACTCATCTTCTTGCGCATTCGGGCTCCACAATAGAGGGGCACCAACCCTGCGTTCCGCCAGCGGAATGTGCCGCTCTCCTTCGACCGGCACCCACAAGACTCTGGCCAATTTATGCCGCACATGGCTATTTTCCCAAGTGATACCGCTATTTCCGGTCAATGGTGCGACGCAGACGAAGGTGGTTTCCAACGGCTTGCCTTGGCCGCTGATCGGAATGGTTTTCAGCTCAATCCCAATATCCGCAAAATCCTGCTCAGGTTTGCTGCCCGCGCTGGCCCCCAGATAGAACTCCAGCAACATGCCAACCCACCCCTTGACGCGTTTTAAGTCTGCTGGGATGAGCCATTGTGCACGTGCGGCCAACTCACCTAGGGTAAAACCCGACAAAGCTTGGGCGCGCTGAAAAAGTTGATGTTCATCGGTAGGAGGGGCTGGTGGCAGTGAATAAACAGACATTGATGGAAACCTGCTAAAGTCGGTTAAAAAACAAACTGAATTAAAAGTGGCAGTATATGTGTTGTTGCTTAGCGCAGTATAAATGAATAATAGCATGATTTAACGGAAGTTTTCTTGGCTTCGGCGAAGGAAATACTTTTACTCTGGCTATCTTGTGCACCTACTGACAGTAATAATGAACAGGATCTTACACCTATTTATCCACAGATTTCTTGGATAACCTCAGTAAATCACGATCACTGGTTCAATTTACAGCCTTGACGAGCGCTTTTTTTGCGAGTTTTGCTATTTTTTGCATAACTTTGCTTCATTATCTGTGGATAAAAACTGCATTGATGGATCTTTAGCCAGCACCAGATTCAAAACGGATATAGATCACATTTTGGGGGTGTGGATACCTGTGGGAAACCTGTTACTTGATTGAAATTAATCATTTATTTTTTTAGATATTTTTATCGTATTATTAGTTTAAAATGAGTTGTACCCGCTTTACCCTAGAGTTCTGCACACCTATATCCACAGAAAAAGTGAATAAAACAGTGTGTCGGTTCCTTAGGGTGTTTATAACTTTGCTAATATCTGTGAGTTATCCCAAAGTTATCAGGTTTTATTGCCTGATAAGCAGTGGTTTACCGCCTGTTCCTAGTGTGAAACAATCAGGGTATCTTTGCGTTTTTAAGCTTATCGAGGTAGTCCGGTGATCGATGATGATGGCTACCGCCCGAACGTGGGTATCGTAATTTGTAATCGGCAAGGCGAAGTGTTGTGGGCCAGGCGCTACGGCCAGCACTCTTGGCAGTTTCCTCAAGGGGGGATTAACCCCGGTGAAACACCAGAGCAGGCTATGTATCGCGAACTTTTTGAAGAGGTAGGACTGAACAAAAAGGATGTCCGAATTCTGGCTTCAACCCGTAACTGGTTACGTTATAAATTACCGAAACGTTTGGTGCGTTGGGATACAAAGCCGGTGTGCATCGGCCAAAAGCAACGATGGTTTCTGCTACAGTTAATGTGCAATGAAGCCGATATCAACATGCAACGCAGCAGTACCCCGGAGTTTGATGGCTGGCGATGGGTCAGTTATTGGTATCCGGTGCGTCAGGTGGTCTCTTTTAAACGTGATGTTTATCGTCGCGTAATGAAAGAGTTTGCTCCAACCGTCATGCCTGTACAGGAGATTGCTCCGCCACGGGTGCCGCCTGCTTATCGCCGTAAAAGAGGTTAAGTTAAGCCGATCATGCTCATGCGTTTGCGAGAAATAGTTGAGAAAGTGGCAATGGCAACCAGCCTGACGGATGCGTTAGAGCTGTTGGTCAATGAAACCTGTCTGTCGATGGACACGGAAGTTTGCTCGATTTATCTGGCAGATAATGACCGCCGTTGTTACTACCTGATGGCGACGCGGGGTTTGAAAAAACCTCGTGGTCGCATTATTACGCTGGCTTTTGACGAAGGTATCGTTGGGCTGGTGGGGCGTTTGGCCGAGCCAATTAACCTGGCTGATGCTCAGAGTCACCCCAGTTTTAAGTATGTTCCGCAAGTCAAAGAGGATCGCTTCCGCGCGTTTCTTGGGGTGCCTATTATCTATCGCCGCCAGCTACTTGGCGTGCTGGTGGTTCAGCAACGTGAGCATCGTCAGTTTGATGAGAGCGAAGAGTCGTTCATGGTCACGCTGGCGACACAGCTGGCGGGCATTCTTTCTCAATCTCAGCTTAATGCCATTTTTGGTCAATATCGTCAAACGCGAATTCGCGCTCTGGCTGCGGCACCCGGCGTGGCTGTTGCTGAAGGGTGGCAGGACACCTCCCAGCCCTCCCTCGATTTGGTTTATGAAGCCTCAACGCTTGACACTGTCCAGGAGCGCGAACGCCTAACTCAGGCGTTGGAAGAGGCCGGGGCTGAATTCCGCCGCTTTAGTAAGCGCTTTGCTGCCAGCTCACAAAAAGAGAGCGCGGCAATTTTTGATCTCTACTCCCACTTGCTAAATGACGCCCGCTTAAAGCGTGAGCTTTTCGCGCAAATTGACGCCGGTTCTGTGGCCGAATGGGCGGTGAAACAGGTGGTTGAACAATTTGCGGCGCAATTTGCCAACTTGCAAGACACCTACATGCGCGAGCGTGCTAGTGATCTGCGGGCATTAGGTTTGCGTTTGCTGTTTCACCTCGACGACAGCACTTCCGGGGCCAGCCAATGGCCTGAGCGGTTTATTCTGGTCGCCGATGAGCTAACCGCAACATTATTGGCTGAGGTGCCACAGGATCGTCTGGTCGGTGTGGTGGTGCGTGACGGTGCGGCTAACTCCCACGCCGCTATTTTGGTGCGCGCCATGGGGATCCCGACGGTAATGGGCGCGGATATCCAGCCAGCACTGCTGAGTCAGCGGCTATTGATTGTCGATGGCTATCGTGGCGAGGTGTTGGTCGATCCTGAGCCTGTGCTGATCAAAGAGTATCAGCGGCTGGTCACCGAAGAGATTGAACTCAGCAAGCTGGCTGAGGATGAGGTCGAACAACCTGCAGCCCTGAAAAGTGGTGAACGGATTCAGGTCATGCTGAACGCCGGTCTTAGCCCGGAACATGAAAAACTGCTGGGGGGACGAGTCGATGGCGTGGGCCTCTACCGCACTGAAATTCCATTCATGTTACAAAGCGGTTTCCCTTCAGAAGAGGAGCAAGTCGCGCAATATCAAGGCATGTTGCAGCTTTATCCCAACAAATCCGTGACTTTGCGTACCCTGGACATTGGCGCAGATAAGCAACTGCCCTACATGCCCATTAGCGAAGAGAACCCTTGTCTGGGCTGGCGCGGCATCCGTGTTACCCTCGATCAGCCGGAGATCTTTTTGATCCAGGTCAGAGCGATGCTTCGCGCCAATGCAGGCACCGGGAATCTGGGTATTTTATTACCGATGATCACCAGTCTGGAAGAGGTCGATGAAGCCAAACGTCTGATTGACCGCGCCGGGCGCGAGGTTCAGGAAGTATTGGGTTATGAGTTACCACAGCCGAAATTGGGCGTGATGATTGAAGTCCCGGCGATGATCTTTATGTTGCCTTACCTGAAATCTCGAGTCGATTTCATCTCGGTGGGTACCAATGATCTAACACAATATTTGCTGGCAGTAGATCGCAACAACACTCGTGTTGCCTCGCTGTATGACAGCCTGCATCCGGCAGTGCTGCAAGTGCTAAGCCACATTTTGACGCAAGCGACACAAGCAGGTTTGCAGGTGAGTTTGTGTGGTGAAATGGCTGGCGATCCTATGGGCGCGCTGCTGCTGGTTGGATTGGGCTATCGCAATCTCAGTATGAATGGCCGCAGTGTGGCACGAATTAAATATCTGCTGCGTAATATTGATTTGGCAGATGCACAAGCATTGGCTGAGCGGGTATTAACCGCACAAATGACCACTGATGTGCGTCACTTAACAGCGGCGTTTATGGAACGCCGAGGGTTGGGTGGGTTGATTCGCGGCGGCAAGTAACTTTATCCGTTGAAACTCATCGGCATTCATAGGTTTGTTCGATGTCAGCAACGTCAATGAGTTTGGGGATATCCATAAAAGCTTTTGGCGGATAATCCTCACTTTCAGGATCACTGTTGTTTACAGAACTTTTCCTTCCGGTGCGCCCCTAAGTGACCGCCTATGCTATTATGCGCAACTTGTGGCCCTAACCGGCAAGAACACCTGTTTTCCCAAAAACAATAGACATTCCGTGGTGATAGATGAGCAATAGCTATCTGGCGTTTCCTAAATTCGATCCGGTCATTTTCTCAATTGGCCCGGTTTCACTTCATTGGTATGGCCTGATGTACCTGGTCGGCTTCGTCTTCGCCATGTGGTTGGCGGTTCGTCGGGCCAACAAGCCAGGTAGCGGCTGGACTAAAGAAGAGGTCGAAAATCTCCTTTACGCCGGTTTCCTCGGTGTGTTTGTTGGTGGCCGTGTCGGTTATGTTCTGTTCTACAACCTGCCGATGTTCCTCGATAACCCCCTCTACCTGTTTAAAGTCTGGGATGGCGGTATGTCATTCCACGGCGGTTTGATTGGTGTTATCTGCGTAATGCTGTGGTTCGCCCGCCGTACCAAGCGCCATTTCTTCCAAGTTGCCGACTTTATGGCACCGCTGATTCCCTTTGGTTTAGGTGCCGGTCGCCTCGGTAATTTTATCAATGGCGAGCTATGGGGCCGTGTCACGACCGATACCCCGTGGGCGATGCTATTCCCAACTTCCCGTGGCGAAGACATTGCGATTGTTGCTGCTGATCCGGCAAAATGGCAGGCAATATTTAACCAATATGGCGTATTGCCGCGTCACCCTTCGCAACTGTACGAAATGCTCCTTGAGGGGGTGGTGCTGTTTATCATCCTAAACCTGTTTATCCGCAAGCCGCGCCCGATGGGCAGTGTTTCTGGCCTGTTCCTGATTGGTTATGGTGTATTCCGCATTATCGTGGAGTGTTTCCGCCAGCCAGATGCTCAGCTTGGCTTGTTCGACGGCGTGATCAGCATGGGGCAGATCCTCTCTGTACCTATGATTCTGGCCGGTATCATTATGATGATTTGGGCGTATCGCCGTCCTGCGCAACAACTTTCGTGAGGTAACATGAAACAGTATCTGGATTTGATGAAAAAAGTGCTGGAAGAGGGCACCCCTAAAGATGACCGTACCGGTACAGGTACAGTATCGATTTTTGGGCATCAGATGCGTTTCAATTTACAAGACGGCTTCCCGCTGGTAACCACCAAACGCTGCCATTTGCGTTCGATCATCCATGAGCTGTTATGGTTCCTCAATGGCGATACCAATATTGGTTATCTGAAGGAAAATAGTGTCTCAATCTGGGATGAGTGGGCCGATGAGAATGGTGATCTTGGCCCGGTATATGGCAAGCAATGGCGTGCCTGGGGCGCTGCCGATGGGCGTCAGATTGACCAACTGAGCAACGTAGTAAAGCAGCTTAAGCAAGATCCTAATTCACGTCGCATTATTGTCTCCGCCTGGAATGTGGGTGAACTGGACCAAATGGCACTAGCACCTTGCCATGCTTTCTTCCAGTTCTACGTGGCTGATGGCAAGCTCTCTTGTCAGCTATATCAACGTTCTTGTGATGTGTTCCTTGGCTTGCCATTTAACATTGCCAGCTATGCATTACTGATACATATGATGGCGCAACAGTGTGATTTGGACGTTGGTGATTTTGTCTGGACGGGTGGCGATACTCACTTATACAGCAACCACATAGAGCAAACGCACCTGCAATTGAGCCGCGAACCTCGGGCATTGCCGAAGTTGATTATCAAACGTAAGCCTGACTCCTTATTTGATTATCACTTCGATGACTTTGAAATTGAAGGATATGATCCGCATCCTGGGATTAAAGCTCCGATCGCTATTTAATTCTCTGACCTTCTGACCGGAGCCGCAATGGCTCCGGTTTTATATCTGCTATCTTCATAACACCACCCCCATAATTGTCCTCTATCCTGCAATAAAAATGCGAGCCGTGCCGCACTCTTTTCTGCATTTATGTCATCGTAAATAAAATTTTGCGCACCGTTTCCAACCCTGATAATGAGTCACTAGACCTCAAATTTTAACGCCGTAAACTTGCGGCATGAAAATCGACATTGCACTCAATAAAATAGGGTTCATAAAGAACAATTTCCTGATAAAACAAAAAGGTATCAGCCTGATTGAAGTATTGCTGGTTATTGCATTGGTCGGTGTTATGGCGACATGGGGGGCGCAAAGTTGGCACCAATATCGGCAACGGGAAAGGCTGGCTGATAGCGCACGCCAGCTACTTGCCTTCTTAACACATTTGCAGGTACAGGCTAATCGCAGCAACGACACGGCATTATTGTGGATACAACAACATGGGCAAGGGTGCCTGGGCAGTGGTGATAAACCCACAGCGCCTTGTTCCGTATTAACCGGCAGAGTGTTTATTCCACCTTATCCTGATGTGGCTATCACTATGTCATTGCAAAAGAGTATTGGTTTCTATGGGGTAAGAAACACCGCGCAAGCAGGAAGCATCCTACTCAATAACCCCGCAGGGCGTATCCGGTTGATTATTTCCAGTCGGGGGCGAATAAGGCTATGTGGTGAAGGTCAGTCAATATCAGGTATTCACGTATGCTAAGGGGAATCATAAAGCCGATTGGGTCAATGCCGGAACAGACTTGGCATAAATCTATTTCAGGTTTTACATTGCCGGAAATGATGCTGGCATTAAGCATTGGCAGCATGATTGTGTTTGGCTCGGCACAGATTTTCCCCAAATTACGCCAACAGATATCAATATTACAGCAACACTATCGGTTGGAATTGGCACTTAGTCAGGCGATGGCGATGCTGGAAAAAGATTTGCGGCGAGCGGGTTTTTGCCATGGAGAGTGTCAAGGGAAGGCTATCACCACACATCATTATCCAGGTGAAGCCACTGACTCTTGCCTGATAGTTGCGTATGACCTTAACCGTAATGGCCGTTGGGAGGGGGAAAAGCATCAGGAATCCGAATACTTTGGCTATCGTTTGCGAAATAAGGCATTGGAAGCCCAGCGTGGGGAGCTGAATTGTGTTGGCGGTAGTTGGGAGCGAGTGTTTGACCCAAAAGAGGTCACCATAACGCATTTTTCTATTAGTCGATTACCCGAGCCAACATCTGCTCAGATTTACAAAGTGCAATTAGCTGGGCAAAGCACAGGTAATGCAACAGTCCATCATCAGCTTATTTATATGATTCGTGGGAATAATCTATGAAGCAGAATCGTCAACAGGGGGCCAGCACCTTAGCTGCTGTCGCCACACTTTTTGCTCTCGGTTTATTTCTACTGTCAGCTTTACACCGCCAATTGGACAATATTCAGCAAATCACAGCTGAAGAGCAGCGCCATTTACGGGCTTTTAATCAGGCGACCTCATCATTAGCCTGGGGAATAAACCAGCGTTGGTCATTCACTCTGCCATGGAGTGCTGGAGCAGCATGGCACTGTAATGAGCATCCACACTATGGCTTAAAAGCTTGTATTAAACCGGCATCGCTGACTGGATTTTTTATCTTGAGGGGGGAGAGCCAACCCTTTGGCGCACAGCCACCCTTGATGCTTTATCAGCGGGTCAAACTGGATGCTAATAAAATAAATAGGAAAAGCTATCAATTGGTTAAAGCCGCTCATGGCTGGTTGGACTTTTGCCCGGATAAGGATGCACAGTTTTGTCTTTATTAAGATGTTGCCACAGACCGCAATTTACCAAGGGGTTAGCCCATTCGCGGGAGTCGTCAGGATTTAGCCTGCCAGAAGCCTTAATAGCAGCACTGTTTTTCTCAGTTTCTCTGTTGGGATTGCTGCAATACCATCAGGCACTTTTACAGGGTTTTTCTGCTTTGTGGCAACAACGTCAGGCTTGGTCTCTGCTCCATCAGCATATTGAAAGTATCGGAGACGACACGCCTGATAGGCCTCTTATCTCTGGAATGAAGCCTAACTGGCTATATCGTCAATCGGTCGGCAGAGTTGAAGGGGAGTGCACCGAGTTTAATTTCACTATTGTGGTACGGCACAACCAACAAGCAGAACTAAGCCGTTGGTTTTGCCCGCTGAGTGAGATCTAGCCTCTGTCACGTCATGTACCAAGGGTGATAATGACGATAACCTATTGCACTCACTTATTATCAAGTTAGAGTATTAAACCTCAGGATTGATTCACAAGTGATAATCAGGTGGTTTAATCATTTATGAATGTTATCCATAGTGCCTTAAGGGAGTCATCATGTTCACGGTTTATCATTCTAATCAACTGGATTTACTCAAAGCGCTAACTACTGCGCTGATAGAACGAGAGCCGTTGGACAACCCTTTCCAGCAAGAAGTCGTGCTAGTTCAGAGCCCTGGTATGGCCCAATGGCTACAAATGCAACTGGCACAGCAGTTCAGTATTGCAGCCAATATTGAGTTTCCACTGCCCGCGACTTTTATCTGGGATATGTTTACCCGTGTCTTGCCGGGAATTCCCAAAGAGAGCGCATTTAGCAAAGACGCCATGACGTGGAAACTTATGTGGTTACTGCCAGATTTGCTGGATGATCCCGTGTTTGCGTCTATGAAACGCTACTTAAGTGATGACGGCGATAAACGTAAGATTCACCAACTTGCGGCACGGGTAGCCGACCTTTTTGACCAATATTTGGTGTATCGTCCGGAATGGCTTGAGGCTTGGGAACGTGGTCAACTCATTGAAAAACTGGATGATGCCCAGCTATGGCAAGCCAAATTATGGGTTAAACTGACAGACTATACCCGTGAATTGGATCAACCTGAATGGCACCGCGCTAATCTCTATCAGCGTTTTATCCGCATGCTACTCGACTCGGATATTTGCCCTGTTGGGCTACCAAAACGAGTATTTATTTGCGGTATATCGGCACTGCCTCCCATCTATTTGCAGGCGCTACAAGCACTGGGTAAGCATATTGATATCCATCTAATGTTTACCAACCCTTGCCGCTATTTCTGGGGGGATATTCAGGATTATGCCTTTTTGGCTAAGTTGCAAAGCCGTAAACGCAGGCATTATCGTGAATCGATTGAAGGCAAATCGATCGAAGTAAAACTGTTTCGTCATCCAGAACAAGCCGAACAACTATTCAATGCTGATGGAGAGCAGGATCTCAGTAACCCGCTATTAGCTTCATGGGGGCGGTTAGGCCGGGATCACATGTATCTATTGTCACAAGTTGATGATATCCAAGAGGTACATGCTTTTGTCGATATTGAGGCAGACAATTTATTGCATGGTATTCAGCACGATATGCTGGAGCTGGAAGATCACGCCATCATTGGTACCACACCGGAAACCTTAGCCCATAGCGACCAAAAACGGGTATTAGATCCAGCTGATCGATCTTTGAGTCTACATGTTTGTCACAGCCCGCAAAGGGAAGTTGAGGTTCTGCAAGATAACCTGTTGAGATTATTAGCCGCCGATCCTGAGCTCACCCCACGCGACATCATTGTGATGGTCGCCGACATTGACAGTTATACCCCCTATATTCAGGCTACATTTGGTAATGCGACGGGGGGGCGTTATCTGCCCTTTGCTATCTCTGATCGTAAAGCCAGTCAGGCCCATCCGGTGTTACAAGCTTTTATTACCTTACTTGATCTCCCCCAGAGCCGCTTTACCTCCGAGCAAGTATTGGCGCTGCTGGAAGTTCCTGCCTTAGCCAATAAATTTGCTATTACCGAAGATGGATTGCGTCGCTTGCGACAATGGGTGGGGGAGTCGGGTATTCGTTGGGGGTTGGATGATGACAATGTTCGAGAGCTATCTTTGCCCGCGACGGGGCAGCACACTTGGCATTTTGGCATAACCCGCATGTTGCTCGGTTATGCCATGGACAGTGGAGCCGGGGATTGGCAAGGTGTCTTGCCATATGATGAATCAAGTGGTTTGGCGGCGGAACTTGCCGGGCAACTGGCTGATATGTTGATGCACTTGAGCCAATGGCGGCTACTGTTAAGTGAATCACGTTCACTCAGCGACTGGTTACCATTATGCCGCAGCTTATTGGATACTTTCTTCGAGTCCGATAATGATACTGAGGCTGTTTTGGTGCTGATTGAACAGCAGTGGCAGAAGGTTGTCAGCTATGGTATTGCCGCTCAGTATCCGGATGTTGTGCCGCTTAATTTGTTACGTGATGAACTGGCCTCACGTTTGGACAATGAGCGCATCAGCCAGCGTTTCCTCGCGGGGCCAATCAACTTCTGTACCCTGATGCCAATGCGCTCTATCCCGTTTAAAGTCGTTTGCTTATTGGGCATGAACGACGGTATTTACCCACGAACACTTCCGCCGCTGGGATTTGATTTGATGGCAAAACAGGTTCGGCGTGGTGATCGCAGCCGCCGTGATGATGACCGTTATCTGTTCCTCGAAGCACTTCTTTCTGCCCAGCAACAGCTTTATATCAGTTATATCGGGCGTTCAATTCAAGACAACAGCAAGCGCTACCCTTCAGTGCTGGTGAGTGAATTGATTGAATATATTTCGCAAAGTTATCATTTGCCGGGAGATGAAGAGCTTAGTGCTGATGACAGCGCTAAACGAGTCATTAAGCACCTGCTCTGTTTACATGCTCGCATGCCATTTTCGGTAGAAAACTTCATTGAAAACAGTGAATTACAGAGTTACGCTGCGGAGTGGTTACCCTCCGCTGAATCCAAAGGGCTGGCACATCCAGAGTTTAATCAACCTCTGTCGCCTGAACCCTTACCTGAAATTACCTTAGATGAGTTAATTCGTTTCTTTCGTCATCCTGTCAGGGCATTCTTCCAGCTACGGTTAGGGGTGAATTTTGTTATTGAAGAAACGGAATTGCCAGATGAAGAGCCATTTACCTTAGATAACCTCAACCGTTATCAGTTTAACACCCAGTTGCTGAATGCACTTATAGATGATGGTGATATTAGCACCGTATTTACTCGTGCCCGAGCAGCTGGCAGCTTGCCTTATGGGGCCTTTGGTGAGCTTTACTGGGAGAGTCAGCAAGAGGAAATGGTGCCATTAGCTGAACAGATTCGTACTGAACGTAAAGAGAGCCATAGTATTGAGCTTAATATTGAATTTGGTGACACCACTCTTACGGGCTGGATTCATCAGGTTCAGGAGGATGGACTTATTCGTTGGCGACCAGCGGTATTGACAGCTGTCGATGGGCTTTTATTGTGGGTTGAACATTTGGTGTATTGCGCCGCAGGTGGTGAGGGTGAAAGCCGAATGTATGGCCGCAAAGGAACCGCCTGGCGCTATGATTCTTTGGGTTGCGATGAGGCTCGGCAATATTTACAGCAGCTAATGACGGGATATCAGCAAGGGATGTGTGAACCTCTGCTACTGTTGAGTAAAAGTGGTTGGGCATGGCTGAGTCACTGCTTTGATAGCGAATCTGGTCAGATTCTGTGGGATGAAGAAACGCAGACTAAAGCAATAATGAAACTTTTACAGGTCTGGCAAGGGGATCTGCGAGTTGCCGGAGAGGGGGAGGATTACTACGTAAAAAGGGTGCTCCGCCTGATGGATAACCAACATCTGGACATGATATTGCACGAAACGGAACGTTATTTATTACCGATTGCCCGCCATAATAAGGCATGAAAACTGCGCGTCACTCAAGTAGATGATCGTACATATTCAATACAAAAGAGCTGGATATGTGTTTTAGCGGCAATTTTAAAGGGGTTAGGGGAGAAACGGAATGCATAAACAGTTTGCCCGCACTATTGGCATATTTTTCTTATTAAGTTTGCTGGCACCACTGAGCTGGGCGGCGGCACCTGCATGGCAACCACTGGCAGAAGCTATTCACAAAAGTGAACATGATTTACGTAAATATCAGGCAATAAAACTGCCAAATGGTATGACCGTATTATTAGTTTCTGATGCACAAGCACCTAAATCATTGGCCGCGCTGGCATTGCCGGTCGGTTCATTGGAGGACCCTAATAATCAGCTAGGTTTGGCTCATTATCTGGAGCACATGTTATTGATGGGATCTAAACGTTTTCCTGAACCAGGTAGTTTCTCTGAATTTCTGAAGAAACATGGTGGCAGTCATAATGCGAGTACCGCCTCTTATCGAACCGCCTTTTACCTTGAAATTGAAAACGATGCATTAGCTCCTGCAGTTGACCGACTGGCGGATGCCATTGCCGAGCCCTTGCTAGACCCAATTAATGCTGATCGCGAACGTAACGCAGTCAATGCAGAATTGACGATGGCCCGCTCCCGCGATGGGATGCGTATGGCACAGGTTAATGCTGAAACCCTTAATCCAGCACACCCGAGTGCACGTTTTTCTGGCGGTAATCTCGATACGCTGAAAGATAAGCCTGATGGCAAGTTACATGATGAATTATTGAGTTTCTATCATCGCTACTATTCTGCCAATCTGATGGTGGGAGTGCTGTATAGCAATCAGTCACTGGAACAGTTAGCACAATTAGCGGCTGATACATTTGGTCGAACTCCTAATCGGGATGCAAAAGTACCACCGATTACAGTACCGGCAGTCACCCCTGATCAAACTGGAATTATTATCCATTATGTTCCGGCCCAGCCTCGTAAACAGCTAAAAATAGAGTTTCGCATTGAGAACAACAGTGCAGAGTTTCGCAGTAAAACAGATACCTACATTAGTTATTTGATCGGCAATCGCAGCAAAGACACACTATCTGACTGGCTGCAAAAACAGGGATTGGCAGATGCAATTAATGCCGGCGCTGACCCGATGGTAGACCGCAACGGAGGGGTATTCTCCATCTCTGTATCACTCACCGATAAAGGCTTGGCCAAACGTGATGTAGTGGTTGCGGCCATCTTCGATTACATCAATATGTTGCACAAAGACGGCATTAAAAAGAGCTATTTTGATGAGATCGCTCATGTCTTAAATCTTGATTTCCGCTATCCCTCAATCACGCGAGATATGGATTACATCGAGTGGCTGGTGGATATGATGCTGCGAGTGCCTGTCGCACATGTACTTGATGCGCCTTATCTGGCTGATCACTATGATCCTAAGGCCATTGCCGCCCGCTTGGCTGAAATGACACCAGAAAATGCACGAATCTGGTTTGTTAGCCCTGAAGAGCCTCACAACAAAGTAGCGTATTTTGTCGATGCACCTTATCAGGTCGATAAAATAAGCCCTAAAGAGATGAAAGAGTGGCAACAATTAGGTGGGGATATCTCGCTGAGCCTACCGGCACTTAACCCTTACATTCCGGATAATTTTGAGCTGATTAAAGCAGATAAAAATATTACCCATCCACAAAAAGTGGCTGAACAACCGGGCTTACGGGTGTTTTACATGCCAAGCCAATACTTTGCTGATGAACCGAAAGCTGATATCTCAGTTGCTTTTCGTAATCAGCACGCCTTGGATACTGCCCGTAATCAGGTTCTGTTTGCCCTAACCGACTATTTGGCCGGCCTTTCACTCGACGAACTGAGCTATCAAGCCTCTATTGGTGGGATTAGCTTCTCAACGGCATCAAACAATGGTTTGTATGTTAGTGCTAACGGCTTTACGCAGCGGATGCCGCAGTTGTTAACCTCACTGGTTGAAGGCTACTCCAATTTCACACCAACGGAAGATCAACTGGTGCAGGCCAAGTCTTGGTATCGTGAGCAGTTGGAAGTTGCCGAAAAGGGCAAAGCTTATGAACTGGCGATCCAGCCGGCCAAGTTGTTATCTCATGTGCCCTATTTTGAGCGCAATGAGCGGCGTGAATTGCTCAATACGATTAGCGTGCAGGATGTCGTGACCTACCGTAATAGTATGCTCAAGCAATCTGCCATTGAGGTATTGGCGGTGGGTAATATGACGGCCCCACAGGTTACTGCGCTGGCGGAGTCATTGAAGAAACAACTAGGTTTGACGGGAACCACTTGGTGGACTGGCGAAGATGTTGTGGTCGATAAGGCCCAGTTGGCCAATATGGAACGAGTTGGTAGCAGCTCTGATGCTGCGCTGGCTGCAGTTTATGTACCTACCGGTTATTCAGAAATTGATGGTATGGCGCATAGCGCCTTACTGGGGCAAATTGTTCAGCCGTGGTTCTATGATCAACTGCGCACGGCGGAGCAACTTGGTTATGCGGTATTTGCTTTCCCAATGTCGGTTGGACGTCAGTGGGGTTTAGGATTCTTACTGCAAAGTAACAGTAAACAACCTGATTACCTTTATCAGAGATATCTGGCTTTCTATCCACAGGCTGAAAAACGGCTGCGTGAAATGAAGTCGACTGATTTTGAACAATATAAGCAGGGGCTAATCAACCAATTGCTACAACGTCCGCAAACACTGGATGAAGAAGCTAGCCGTTATAGTAATGATTTTAATCGTAATAATTTTGCTTTTGATAGTCGTGAGAAAATGATTGCTCAAGTGAAGTTGCTAAATAGCGCCGCGCTGGCTGATTTCTTCCAGCAAGCAGTCATTAAGCCGCAAGGACTGGCACTGCTTTCTCAGGTGAAAGGCCAAGGGCAAACGACGGGCGGGTATGCGGTGCTTAAAGGATGGACTACCTATCCAAGCGCCTCCGCCTTGCAGGCGACCTTGCCGCAGAAGGTATTGGCTCCATGACATCAATGACCCCCCAGCGGCTAGAGCCGCTAACGCTCCCCCTATATGGCGAGAGGCTAATTGAAGCTTCAGCCGGAACGGGTAAGACTTTTACCATTGGGGTGCTTTATCTAAGGTCGCTACTTGGCTTGGGTGGAGAGGCTGCGTTTAGTCGCCCCCTTATGGTCGAGGAGATCCTGGTGGTGACCTTTACCGAAGCAGCAACTGAAGAGTTAAGGGGGCGAATCCGCGACAATATTCATGAGTTGCGAATAGCTTGCGTGCGGGGAGTCAGCGATAACCCAATGCATAAGGCCTTATTAGCCGAAATCATTGATTTAAGTGAGGCCGCCGCACAACTGCTGGCGGCTGAGCGCCAGATGGATGAAGCTGCAATTTATACCATCCATGGCTTTTGTCAGAGAATGCTGGCTAATAATGCTTTTGAATCTGGCATTTTGTTTGAACAAACACTGGTGCAGGATGAACTGCCATTACGCAGACAAGCCTGCGCCGATTTTTGGCGGCGTCACTGCTATCCGCTCCCTTTAGCTGTCGCTCGAGCTGTCAGTCAGGAGTGGAACGGGCCAGAAGCACTACTCAAAGATCTTTCAGCCTATCTACAGGGCGAAACGCCAAAGTTTCGGCAAGCGCCCGGTGATGATGAAACGATAGTTAGTCGGCATCAGCAGATTATAGTGCAAATTGATGCGCTCAAAACGCAATGGTGCGAAGCCGCGCCTGAATTAGAGGCCTTGATCAGCAGCTCTGGTGTTGATAAACGTAGCTACAGCGCTCGATATTTACCTAGCTGGCTGGAAAAAGTCGGTGCATGGGCAGAGCAGGAGACGACCGATTATCAGTTACCTAAAGAGCTGGAAAAATTCCGTCAGTCAATATTATCTGAAAAAACTAAAAAGGGTGCAGCTCCACAACATGCCCTATTCGGTGCCATAGACCGCATATTCGAGCAACCACTGACGTTAAGAGATTTAATTTTAGCCCGTGCAATCAGTGAGATACGAACATCCGTTCAGCAGGAAAAACGGCAACGTGCGGAGCTGGGATTTGATGACCTGCTTAGCAAACTGGATGTGGCATTACAGCAGCCGGGTGGTGAGCTATTGGCCCAATCTATTCGTAGCCGTTATCCTGTCGCAATGATTGATGAGTTTCAGGATACCGATCCTCAGCAATACCGTATCTTCCACACGCTTTATAGTGGGCAAAAAGAGTGCGGCCTACTACTGATTGGTGATCCTAAACAGGCTATTTATGCTTTCCGTGGTGCAGATATCTTTACCTATATTCGTGCCCGTTCTGAAGTAAGCGCCCACTACACACTAGAGACAAACTGGCGCTCCTCCTTCCCGATGGTGCAATCAGTTAATCGGCTGTTTAGTTTGGTCGACGTGCCTTTCCTGTTTGAACAAATTCCTTTTATAAATGTGTCTGCTGCGGAAAAAAACAGCCGCTTATCTTTCGAAATTAAAGGAAAAAAGCAGCCCGCTATCTCTTTTTGGTTGCAGCCAGGAGAGGGCGTCGGAGTGAGCGAGTACCAACAATTGATGGCGCAACAGTGTGCGGCTCAAATCCGTGATTGGTTAACCGCAGGCCAAAATGGGCTGGCTCAATTAGTGACAGTCGATGGCTCAAGACCAGTTCAAGCATCTGATATCACTATTTTGGTGCGCAGCCGGGCAGAGGCCGCATTAGTGCGTGATGCACTGAGTGCATTAGCCATACCATCGGTTTATTTATCTAATCGTGACAGTGTGTTTGATACCGCAGAAGCTAAAGATCTGCTGTGGTTGTTGCAAGCGGTGCTGGCTCCAGAGCAGGAGCGGGCACTGCGTAGTGCAATGGCGACAGGAGTGCTCGGGCTGGATGCAAAAATGCTGGATGCATTGAATCACGATGAGCGAGCTTGGGATGCTTTGGTAGCGGAGTTCGATGGCTATCGCCAACATTGGCAGCGCCGCGGTGTACTGCCTATGTTGCGGGAGATTATGGCTCACCGCCATTTAGCTGAAAACCTGCTCGCGACACCAGGTGGCGAGCGTCGGCTGACAGATGTGCTGCATTTAGGTGAGCTATTGCAAGAAGCTGCATCACAGCTTGATAGTGAGCACGCACTTATCCGCTGGCTGGCACAACAAATAGCGCAACCCAATCATCAGTCAGATAATCAACAGCTGCGCTTGGAAAGTGACCGCCATTTAGTGCAGGTCATCACGATCCATAAATCGAAAGGGTTGGAGTATCCACTGGTTTGGTTACCCTTCGTTGGCAATTTCCGCCAACAGCAGGAGGTGTTGTACCACGATCGCCTCAGCTTTGAAGCATTACTTGATCTGAATGCGGATGCAGAGAGTCAGGCTCTGGCAGAGGAGGAGCGGCTGGCGGAGGATTTACGGTTACTCTATGTTGCGCTGACCCGTGCGGTTTACCATTGCAGTGTGGGCATTGCCCCGCTGATTAAAGGCGGGCGGAAAAAGCAGGGCGAAAGCGACATGCACCGCAGCGCGTTAGGTTATCTGGTGCAACAGGGGCTGGCGGGTGATGCACAATATTTGGCCGATAAATTAGCAGAATTAACCGCCGTAACAGACGGCGATATTTCTGTTTCACTGGCAGAGCGTCCGGACGATACTCCGTGGCAGCCGCAGCCGGAGATTTTGCCGGCGCTTGCTGCGCGCCAGTTTAACCGACAAGTACAGGATTATTGGCGTGTCACCAGTTATTCTGGCTTACAGCAGCATGGCTCCGGTAAAGGTGGCGCATCACAGCCCCTTAATGTGCCACTGCAAGAGTTGCTTCCACGGCTAGATACCGATGCTGTTGGTGAGCAGGTACTGATCACCGAAGCGAATTTAACCCCCCATACTTTCCCACGCGGCGCAGCACCGGGGACTTTCCTACATGACTTACTCGAGCAGATGAATTTTAGTCAGCCTATTGAGCAAAGCTGGTTGGCAGAGCAGTTGCAGTTACAGGGTTTTGGCGAGCAATGGTCGCCAATGCTGTATCAGTGGCTAAATGACACTGTACAGGTTCCACTCAATAAAAGCGGTGTGACCTTGGCTGGATTAACGCCACAGAGCAAGCAGGCAGAATTACAATTTTATCTGCCAATCGACACTTTGCTCCGAGCCAGTGAATTGGATGCTTTAATCAAAAGCTATGATTCACTATCTCGACAGTGCCCAGCGCTGGATTTCCTGCAAGTTAGAGGGATGCTTAAGGGGTTTATTGACCTGGTTTTCTGCTGGCAGGGCAAGTATTACTTATTGGATTACAAATCAAACTGGTTAGGTGAGGAGAGTAGCGCCTATACCCAAGAGGCGATGGCGCAAGCTATGGCTGAGCATCGTTATGATCTGCAGTATCAGCTCTATACGCTGGCATTGCACCGCTATTTGCGCCACCGATTGGCTCATTATGATTATCAGCGTGACTTTGGTGGTGTCATTTATCTCTTCCTGCGTGGTGTCGATAAGCAACATCCGGGTAACGGTATTTTTAGTTGCCGTCCTGAACTGGGGTTGATTGAAGGAATGGATTGTTTGTTCAGTGGTCGTGAAATTAATCGTGATGCTATCCAGGCAGATGGGAGGGTATCACTATGATAGCGTTACTGAATCAGGCGGTTGGTAACCACTTACTGCGTCCGCTGGATCTTCAGTTTTCACTCATGATCGCGGGCGACAATGATCCAATGCTGCAATTGGCCGCCGCTATTCTCAGTGCAGAAGCGGGGGCTGGGCATGTGTGTCTACCATTAAGCTATTTGCAGCCCGATCAGCTATTTGGTGGGCGACAGTCGGCGTTATCACAAGCACTGTGGCAGGCTGCGGGTGCGCCAGATGAGTCGTGTTGGATACAGGCATTTAATCACTCTCCAGCTGTGAGTGACGGCTCACAGCCAACGCCGCTGGTTTTGCAAAATGACCGTTTGTATCTGCAACGAATGTGGCAGTACGAAGGGGATGTAGTCCGATTTATTGCCAGCGACAGTACGGCGGCATGGGCTAATGAACCTCGAGAGGTAAACGAAGCGCTATTAAGAACCACGCTAGACCAATTGTTCGGCTTGGCGGAGTCTGAGGTTGACTGGCAGAAAGTGGCCGCCGCCGTTGCTGCTACCCGTCGTATTTCCGTGATCTCCGGTGGGCCAGGAACAGGGAAAACGACCACAGTAGCAAAGTTACTGACCGCGCTGATACAGCTGAGTCAAGGGCAACGTTTGCGTATCCAACTTGCCGCACCAACCGGTAAAGCGGCTGCTCGATTAACCGAGTCACTGGGCAATGCCATTCGACAACTTCCGCTGACGGATGATGAGCGCAAACTATTGCCAGATCAAGCATCCACGTTACACCGCTTGTTAGGGGCGCAACCTAACAGCCAGCGCTTGCGTTACCACCGTGGCAATCCGTTAAATCTTGATGTGCTGGTGGTCGATGAAGCATCAATGGTGGATTTACCAATGATGGCGCGGTTAATTGCAGCTCTGCCCGCGAAAGCTCAAGTTATTTTTCTTGGCGATCGTGACCAGTTGGCCTCGGTTGAGGCTGGTGCGGTATTGGGTGATATTTGTCGTTTTGCTGAATGGGGTTATAGCGAATCACGGGCTGAACAATTAGTGCGGTTAACCGGATGTGCATTAACTGATAGTAGAATGATCGATAGTACATTGATCGATAGTACATTGACCGGAATCATCCCCATTGGTGATGTGCCAAAAGATACACTCAATGTCCGTGATAGCTTGTGTTTACTGCGCAAAAGCTACCGTTTTGATGAAAAATCAGGTATTGGGCAGCTCGCTTTAGCCGTTAATGCCGGGAAGTATCACAATGCATTATCAGTTTTAAGTGGCACCTATTCTGACATCGAATGCTTCTCTCTGGCCGATTCAGATGACTACCAGGTATTGCTGGAGGATTGTGCCGCTAGCTATCAGCACTACCTTCAGTTGGCGACATCCGGTGCTCATGCGGTTGATGTATTGGCGGCATTTGGCCGCTACCAGTTGCTGTGTGCATTACGCACCGGGCCATTTGGGGTCAGCGGCTTAAATGAGCGGATTGAGCAGTTGTTGCATCGCAAGCGGTTAATTGAGCGAGCATCTGGGCCTGCGGGGCGTTGGTATGTTGGCCGACCAGTAATGATTGGGCTCAATGACAGTGCTCTGGGCCTGTTTAATGGGGATATTGGTATTGCGCTATATGACTCAGAGGGCGAGCTTCGGGTGCATTTCCAGTTACCCGATGGCAATATCAAGTCGGTACAGCCTAGCCGTCTTCCCACTCATGAGACCGCTTATGCCATGACAGTTCATAAATCTCAAGGATCGGAGTTTGAACACACGGCATTAGTATTGCCCAACACCTTTATGCCAGTGCTCACCCGTGAATTGGTTTATACCGCGATCACCCGTGCTCGTCAGCGATTAACACTCTATTGCAGTGATACCGTGCTGAGTCATGCGATACGGACACCCACGCAGCGTCGTAGCGGGTTAGTTGATCGTCTGAATGAGTTGAATAAATAAAACCAATGGGGGCAGCCCCTCAGACTGTGGACAAACCCCGATGACTCGATTTGGAACGGCGAGGACGGGTGGAAGAGTCAAGCGTCCGCGCCAGGGATGGCGCGGCACGAGCCTCCAGAGAGGGATTTACGGCGTCTTGATGATCTACCCGTTCTCTCTGCACAGACCACTTTGTCAATAACCTCTGGGGACAGCAGCTCCCTTGATGTCATCGACTAATCGTTACAAGTCGGCCAGCAGAATCTTTGAGCGCCGTTGATAGTTATATAACTCCTGCTTCTGAATCGGTAAAACTTCGACCTCCGCTGGAGTAAAGCCGCGCTCTTGGAACCAGTGAATGCTACGGGTGGTTAACACAAACAGCTTTTTAAGGCCCATTTGGCGCGCCTGATTCGCGACTCGTTTGAGAAGCATCTCCCCACGGGAGGAGCTGCGATAGTCCGGGTGCACGGCCACACAGGCCATTTCACCGATTTGCTCCTCGGGAAATGGATAAAGTGCAGCGCAGGCAATCGTCAGGTTATCTCGCTCAATAATGGTGAACTTATCGATCTCCATCTCAAGCTGTTCCCGTGAGCGGCGCACTAAAATCCCTTGTTGTTCCAGTGGGCGAATCAGCTCCAGTATGCCGCCAATATCATTAATGGTTGCACGGCGCACTTGTTCCGCACTCTCCATAACAATTTGAGTACCGATACCATCACGGGAGAAAAGCTCTTGCACTAGCGCGCCATCTTCCTGATAACTCAGCAAATGGCTACGGCGCACACCGCTGCGGCAGGCTTTTACTGCCCCACGTAGAAAACGTACTGTACCTGAGTTGTAATCACCCTCGTGCTCAAGATCCTCGATCCGTTTTTGAGCATCATTGGGGAACAGTTCGGAAATAATATTGCCTTCGCTGTCCGTCACCCCTTGGGATGAGCAGAAACCGATCATTTTTTCAGCTTTGAGTTTGATGGCTAATTGTGTCGCCACCTCTTCTGATGTGAGATTAAAACTCTCGCCAGTCACCGAGACAGCAACCGGCCCCAGCAATACGATAGCGCCATTATCCAATTGACGATGGATAGCCTCTTCATCGATCCGCCGAATGCGTCCGCTATGGCAATAATCAACACCGTCATCAACGCCTAATGGTTGAGCAATAATAAAGTTGCCGCTAACCACATTAATATGCGCACCTTGCAGCGGAGTATTATTTAAACTCATTGATAATCTGGCGGTGATATCCAACTGCAATAAGCCCGCTGCCTGCTTAACCATTTCCAGTGTTCGGGCATCAGTGACTCGGGTATGCTTGTGATAAATAGGTTCGTAGTGATGCTGCGCCAGATTACTATCGATTTGTGGGCGTGCGCCGTATACCACGACCAGCCGAATGCCAAGACTATGCAGTAAACCGATATCGTTGACGATGCTAGAGAAATTCTCATGTTCAATCGCCTCACCACCCAACATGACGACAAATGTCTTGCCACGGTGTGCGTTGATATAGGGAACTGAGTGACGAAATCCCTGGACCAGTTCAGTACTACGTTCCTTCACGGCAGACCCTCATTGAATTTTTATTCGCTATTTTTGTATTTTTATTCTTTTTTGATCAAGATGGCAAGCAACAAATTACGATCAATTGCATATGTATGGTGCATAGCTATTAATAAATTGAATAACATAAAAATGTTTTTCTAATGACAGCATTGAATTGATTGGTTAAAGTTTTTCCTCATAAAACTTTTTTGTTTGTTTTTTATTCATATTTTGGTAGTTACTTTGGAGTTACATGGCAGATTCAAATCATAATTCTGGGCGTCGCCGTCTATTACAAGGTGCTGCCGCAGCCTGGATGCTGAGTGTCAGCCGGGTTGGATTTGCTGCTTCTTCGCACATTATCGCCGTCAGGATCTGGCCCTCTTCAACTTATACTCGGGTGACGCTGGAATCCAATACCCCGCTGAAATATCGTCAATTCGCGCTGAAAAATCCTGACCGCATTGTGGTTGATATTGAGGGTGTGCATCTCAATAGTGTACTAAAAGAGATTAGTGGTCAGGTGCAGTCCGGCGATCCTTACCTCAAGCAAGCCCGGGTTGGGCAGTTTGATAAAAATACTGTCCGCCTGGTTTTGGAGTTGAAACAGAGTATCAGCCCACAACTATTTACACTGAAACCCTTTGCTAAGTTTCGTAACCGCTTGGTAGTGGATTTATATCCTGAACAGGGCAGTACCTCGATTGAAGACGATCCCTTACTGGCATTATTGGAAGATTATAATAAAGGCAATGTGGAACGTAATTTACCCGCAGAGACAGCCAAAGTGGGTAAAGCGGGGCGGGATAGGCCGATTGTTATCATGCTAGATCCTGGGCACGGTGGTGAAGATCCCGGTGCTATTGGACGAAATAAGACTCGCGAGAAAGATATTGTGTTGCAAATTGCCCGTCGGCTGCGGGCGTTGATTCAGAAAGAAGCAAATATGCGGGTGTTTATGACCCGCAATGAAGATGTCTTTATCCCGCTGAAAGTGCGAGTAGCAAAAGCCCGTAAACAGCGCGCGGATTTATTTATTTCTATTCATGCCGATGCATTCACCAGTCAGGCCGCCAGAGGTTCCTCCGTTTTTGCGCTATCGACCAAGGGCGCAACCAGTACCGCCGCACGTTTTTTGGCCCAAACACAGAATGAAGCAGACCAAATTGGTGGGGTCAGTAAAAGTGGGGATCGCTACCTGGACCATACCATGATTGATTTGCTGCAAACGGCGACCATCAATGACAGCCTGAAGTTTGGTAAAGAGGTGCTTAACCGCATGGGCAAAATTAATAAGCTGCATAAGAACAGTGTCGATCAGGCGGGCTTCGCTGTTTTGAAAGCGCCTGATATTCCATCCATTTTGGTTGAAACAGCATTTATCAGCAATCTGGAAGAAGAGCGGAAATTGCGCACCAGCCATTTTCAGCAGCAAGTGGCTGAATCTATTTTCGCTGGCATCAAAGCCTATTTCGCTAATGGTGGGGCGCTGGCACGGGTGTAATCAGTCGGGGAGTTACTATTGATAGCCGCAGGGGTGAGATAGCCCTTGCTGGGGGAGTTCTCGATACTCATTGGAGGCCAGAAACAAAAAAACACCCTTTAGGGTGCTTGATGTTGATATGAAGATGATTAAGAATTGGTTGCGGGGGCCGGATTTGAACCGACGACCTTCGGGTTATGAGCCCGACGAGCTACCAGGCTGCTCCACCCCGCGTCCGTCTTAATACAATTTTCTATCTTACTATTTAACTCTTGTTGCACAATGTGTAATTGGTTGCGGGGGCCGGATTTGAACCGACGACCTTCGGGTTATGAGCCCGACGAGCTACCAGGCTGCTCCACCCCGCGTCCGTCATTACACTTTTACTTCTGTTGCTGCTTTCACAGCTGAACCGCTATTCTACCTAATTAGTCTTAATTTTCAAGACTATCGGACGACATTTGATACTGCTGGTAGCCAGTATCGGTTGGTTGCGGGGGCCGGATTTGAACCGACGACCTTCGGGTTATGAGCCCGACGAGCTACCAGGCTGCTCCACCCCGCGTCCGATTGAGCGCACTATACTCTGGATGAGATCTGTTGCAAGTAGTTTTGCCACTTAATTTAGGTAAATAGGTTTTTTCGATTAATTTATCCACTATCTGTTCCCTTTTTCCTCACAACGGCAGCAGGGGATTTTTTTCCACCTGCTGATTCCTTTATCCATAGGCGTTTGTTATGGTTCGCCGGTAGATAAAATAAGTAAGAGAAGGCGTGAAATGACAAGTCGTTGGGGCAAATACCTATTGAGTGGAATAATGATTGCTGTTCTGGCTGGCTGCCAATCACGGCCAACCGATCGTGGACAGCAATATAAGGATGGGCATCTGGAACAGCCACTGGAGTTGGTGAATGAGCCAAATGCGACAGGTAAGCCAGTCAACGCAAAAGATTATTCTGATCAGGTGAAAGTGATTAACCAATCCTCACCAGGTCTGTATGGCCGCAATAGTAGTACATTTAATGCGGTAGAAAACTGGATGTTAGCGGGTGCTGACACCAGCAAATTAACTCTATTTGGTCTAAATGCCTACCAGATGGAAGGCGTGGATAACTTCGGCAATGTGCAATTTACCGGTTATTACACCCCAGTGCTGCAGGCGCGCTATACCCCACAGGGCGAATTCCGTTATCCACTTTATCGTATGCCCGCTAAGAAAAAGGGGCGCTTACCCGATCGCGCTTCAATATATGCTGGCGCATTAGATAGCCGTAATTTAGTTATCGCGTACACCAATTCATTGGTGGATAACTTTATGATGGAAGTACAGGGCAGCGGCTATGTCGATTATGGTGATGGGCGACCACTGACTTTCTTCGGCTATGCGGGTAAAAACGGTCATGCTTACCGCAGTATCGGTAAGGTATTGATTGATCGCGGAGAAGTTGCTAAAGCCGATATGTCGATGCAGGCTATCCGTCACTGGGCTGAAACTCACAGCGAAGCTGAAGTCAGAGAGTTATTAGAGCAGAATCCCTCATTTGTCTTCTTTAAACCGGAAATGTATGCGTCGGTAAAAGGGGCCAGTGCAGTTCCTTTGATAGCCAAAGCCTCGGTTGCTTCTGACCGTTCGCTGATCCCGGCGGGTACTACGCTGTTGGCTGAAGTTCCCTTACTGGATAAGCAGGGGAAATTCACCGGCCAATATCAGATGCGGCTGATGGTCGCACTGGATGTAGGTGGGGCAATTAAGGGGCAACACTTTGATATCTATCAGGGAATTGGTCATGAGGCAGGGCAGGCCGCTGGTTTCTACAACCATTATGGTCGTGTTTGGGTGCTGAAAAACGCCCAAAGTAATGGCCCACTATTTACTGCTTATCAAGGTGGTGCTAAAACAGCACCCGCTGGCAATGGTTCATCATTATTGGTGAGCAATCAAAGTCAGTAAGCCGATGGTTTGATGTAATAGAGTCACTATTTATCAGGCGGCCAACTGGCCGCTTTTGCATTTTCTCCACCAATTTATTAGAGCCATTTATTATTTCTAAGTTATTAAGGTAACAACTCTATGAGCACAGCCTTTTCCGAAGCTTACCAGCAGCGTTTTGGTGGTATCGCGCGCCTTTATGGGCAGCAGGCGCTGACACTTTTTTCACAGGCGCATGTTTGTGTGATTGGCATTGGCGGCGTGGGATCTTGGGCGGCGGAAGCATTGGCACGAACTGGTATTGGCGCAATCACGCTGATTGATATGGATGATGTTTGCGTCACCAATACTAATCGCCAGATCCATGCACTGCGGCACAATGTCGGGCAGGCTAAAACCGAAGTGATGGCGGAACGCATTCTGGCTATCAATCCTGAATGCCGAGTGACTTGTATCGATGATTTCATTACTGCAGATAATGTTGCTGAGCTTTTAAATAATAATTTTAGCTATGTCATTGATGCGATAGATAGTGTTCGCCCAAAAGCAGCACTGCTCTCCTACTGTCGCCGCTATAAAATCCCGGTAGTGACCACCGGTGGTGCGGGTGGGCAAATCGATCCAACCCGCATTGAAGTGGTTGATCTGGCGAAAACCATTCAGGACCCACTGGCGGCAAAGCTACGTGAAAGGCTGAAACATGATTTTAACGTGGTAAAAAACAGCAAAGGTAAACTGGGGATCGACTGTGTTTTCTCCAGTGAACCATTGGTTTACCCGCAGGCCGATGGTTCGGTCTGTGCATCCCGCACTACCGCTGAGGGGCCAAAGAAAATGGATTGCACTTCCGGCTTCGGTTCGGCAACCATGGTCACCGCGACCTTTGGTTTTGTTGCGGTATCCCATGCATTGAAAAAAATGATGGCGAAAGCGGCACGTCAGGCGTAATTATTCTCTGCCGTTTATCGCGAGATATATTGGGCCGCGATCGCCCGCACTCCCTGCGCCAGTGCTTGCAGACCACTGGCGCGTGAGCTACTTAATTGCTGGCGTAAGCCGAGTTGATCAAACAGAGCCAAGGGGTCTTCTGCCAGGACCTGCTGTGGTGTTTGGCCTTCCACTGCGGTTAATATCACCGCCAATAACCCACGAACAATACGCCCTTCACTGTCGCCGTAGAAATGTAAGCGCCCATCTGGCAGATGCTGATGCCCCAACCACACTCGGTTTTCACAGCCGGTCAGTTCCAGTTCATTTTGTTTCAATGATTCTGGTAATGGCGGGAGTTGCTTAGCCAGCAAAATTAACTGGCGATAACGATCTTCCCACTGTTTATGGGCACTGAATGTCTCGATAAGTTGAGCTACAGTAATATCGTGACCAAAAGGGTGTGGCGCAATCATCATTTTCTCGTTTTATTGCATGTTGATATTTATCGAAATTATCATCTGTTGATGCTTAATCTTGCAACAGATCCAGTGCTTTAGCGATCGCGGCGCAAAGCATTTCAACATCGTCAGCGGTATTGTATGGCGCGAATGATGCCCGCAGGCTGCCATTTATCCCCAGTGCTGCCATAAGTGGCTGTGCGCAGTGCTGCCCTGCGCGTAACGCAATACCTTGTTCCGCCAGCAATGTCACCAAATCGCTGTGATGAATGCCATCGAAAGTGAAGGCTAACAAGCTCGATTGCTGGCAACGGAAGCTGCGAAAGCCCGGTAATTCAGCCAACTTATTCTCAGCCATCGTGGCTAAACTTTGGCTATATGCCTCAGCCTCTTCCAGATCAATATATTCAAGCCAACTGAGCACCGCTGATAAGCCAATCACACCGGCAATATTTGGCGTGCCCGCTTCAAAGCGGTAGGGCACCTCGTGGGGGGTGAAACCACCGAATGAAGCATGAGTGAGCATTTTCCCGCCACCTTGCCAGGCGGGCATCTCTTCCAGTAATTCTGATTTACCGTACAGCACCCCAATACCGGTCGGGCCGTAGAGTTTATGAGCGGAAAAAGCATAAAAATCAATATCCAATGCTTGAACATCAGCCGGACTGTGAACAATACCTTGCGCGCCATCCACCATAACCACACACTCATATTGATGAGCGAGTGCTATTGCATCCGCCAATTCAGGACTACCACCAGTGACATTAGACATCTGCCCCAGCGCTAAGATGCGCGTTTTACCATTTAGCAACTGTGGAAGTTGTGATAAATCGGGTAGATGGTCAAGACCGATAGGTAACTTAATGATTCTGGCACAGGTCTGTTCTGCAACCATAATCCAGGGGATTAGGTTTGCATGATGTTCTGCTTCGCTGACAATAATTTCATCTCCAGCTTGCAGGCGAGGGCGAGCATAACTTTGCGCCACGAGGTTAATCGCTTCGGTGGTGCCGCGGGTCCAAACGATATTTTCTGCTGCGGGAGCATTGATAAAGTCAGCCACCTGTTGGCGAGTCTCTTCAAAGCGGACCGTCAATGATAATGCCGATTGATGCTGACTGCGATGCACTGTCGCGGAGTCCTGCTGATAAAACAGCTGGGTTGCCTCAATCATGGCGCGGGGCTTCAGGGCAGTTGCCGCGCTGTCCAGATAGATAATCTCATCGCTAATTGCCGGAAATTCCTGACGAAAATTCGTTGGATTAAAAGCCTTCATACCGTTTTTTATATCCTTGGGTTCACTTCGGAACTGTCTCATTCTGGCGCATTTTGCTCATAAATTACCCACTAATGGCCCTGATGGCTGGAAATATGTCATAAGCGGGTTATGCTAAATAGTAACGGACACAACCATTTGTCTGGTAATTGAATCGAGTTTTTCAGCATTTTAATCTGCAAGGAGTCACCTATGAAGAAGACAGCTGCCGCAATTTCTGCACTTATGCTCACTTTTACTCTAGCAGCCTGTTCAAGCAACTATGTTATGCATACTAATGATGGTCGCACTATCGTTGCTGATGGTAAACCTAAAGTAGATGATGAGACAGGAATGATAAGTTACACCGATGCTAATGGCACCGAGCTGCAAATTAATCGTTCAGAAGTCAAAGAGATGGCTGAGGGTAATTAGCTTTATGCTAAGTCATTGTTGAAATGATATCTAAAAAACTGTGATAACAACTTAAATGTAAGCTCTGACTGATGTGCCATACCAAGTGGCGCTTACATTTAAGCTCTAAAAACTAAGTAAACTCTAAAATTTGGGTAAAAAAAGCACCGCGAAAGTGGCGGTGCTGCATAAAATCACTATGGACAGACAGGGTAAATGTACAGGAAGTGAAAAAAAAACAGTAGCTTAGCTACTATGTCTGGTATACCAGACCATTTGCAAACACAACATCACAACCACAAAGCCAAAAGCATTTCAGTACCTGGATACTAAACCTACTTTTCGTTCCGGCTTGGGAAGTGCCGCCACTATAGGTATTTGCTGGCACATCATCAACGGACAATTTATAATGCCTCGGATTATAAAAACTAATAAGTAAACAAAGGGTTTCATCTGAGGATGAACCGTTATAAAAAAGTATCCAACTCATGTCAAAACGACTACCACCCTTGAATGCTTTGCGGGTTTTCGATGCGGCCGCACGCCACCTAAGTTTTACTAAAGCGGCTGACGAGTTATTTGTTACCCAAGCTGCGGTTAGCCACCAGATAAAGTCCCTGGAGGATTTTCTCGGGCTAAAATTGTTCCGCCGCCGCAACCGCTCTTTGTTGCTGACCGAAGAGGGGCAGAGCTATTACCTCGATATCAAAGAGATTTTTACCTCCATCAATGAAGCCACCCGCAAATTACAGGCCCGCAGTGCGAAAGGTGCATTGACGGTAAGTCTGCCCCCCAGTTTTGCTATCCAATGGCTGGTGCCACGTCTTTCTGGATTTAATGCTGCTTATCCGGGCATTGATGTCAGGATTCAGGCGGTGGATCGGGAAGAGGATAAACTCGCTGATGATGTCGATGTCGCGATATTTTATGGTCGGGGCAATTGGACCGGCTTGCGCACTGAACGTCTGTATGCTGAATTCTTACTCCCGGTCTGCGCTCCTGGCTTATTAATGGGTGAGCATGGATTAAAAGTACCGGCAGATCTGGCTTATCATACGCTGTTGCATGATACTTCCCGCCGAGACTGGATGGCGTATACCCGTCAACTGGGGGTGCCGCAGATTAATGTGCAACAAGGGCCGATATTCAGCCATAGCGCCATGGTGGTTCAGGCTGCCGTTCATGGGCAAGGCATTGCGTTGGTGAATAATGTGATGGCGCAGTCTGAGATTGAAGCCGGGCGATTGGTGTGCCCATTTAATGACGTATTGGTCAGTAAAAATGCTTTTTATCTGGTTTGCCATGACAGCCAGGCAGAACTGGGTAAAATAGCCGCCTTTCGTCAGTGGATACTGGCAAGAGCTGCCAGTGAGCAGGAGAAATTGCGTTTTCGTTATGACAAATGATTGATCATGGTGTTAAGCGATCACCCTCTCTGCACAGTCATGACCACCCATTCACGATGGTCGCTGGCTACGATAAAATAGGTTATTGCCTGATATCACGACATACCTAAAGTTATGGGTGTTGCAGCACGTGCTTGCAGCGCCAAGTAGCAAAGGTATCACTCTATCTAATTCAAGGTTAATGGCGATGAACAGTCGGTTAATGCTGATATTTGCCGCGCTGAGCGGTTTTTTCTATGTGGCTTTAGGCGCCTTTGGTGCCCATGTATTGAGCGCCACAATGGGGCCGAATGAGATGGCCTGGATCCGTACCGGGCTGGAGTACCAAGGGTTCCATACGTTGGCGATTCTGGCATTGGCTGTTGCGATGCAACGGCAGATAAGTATTTGGTTTTACTGGAGTGGAGCCTTGCTAGCGCTCGGAACGCTACTCTTTAGTGGCAGTTTATACTGCCTGGCTCTATCGCACCTGAAACTGTGGGTATATATCACGCCAGTAGGCGGAGTATGCTTCTTGGCGGGATGGATTTTGATGTTGATTGGCGCACTGCGTCTAAGAAAAAGGGCAGAACGCCATGAATAATAAAATTGCTTTATATTGCCGCTCCGGCTTTGAGAAAGAGTGTGCGGCAGAAATTACCGCGAAAGCGGCACAGCTCGAAATTTTTGGTTTCGCGCGAGTCAAAGATAACAGCGGCTATGTGCTGTTTGAGTGTTATCAGTTGGAAGATGCTGATCGTTTGATTCGTGAGGTGCCATTCCGCGAGCTGATTTTTGCCCGTCAAATGATGGTGGTGGGTGAGTTATTGAAAGACCTGCCACCGGAAGATCGTGTGTCACCTATTGTGGGTATGTTGACCGGCGTTATCGAAAAAGCGGGTGAATTACGGGTTGAAGTCCCAGATACTAATGAAAGCAAAGAGTTACTGAAGTTTTGTCGTAAGCTGACAGTCCCTTTGCGTAGTGCTATGCGCGAACAAAAAATATTATCCGCCCGTGAAAATGCTCACCGCCCTGTGGTGCATGTGTTCTTTATCGCGTCAGGTTGTTGTTATGTCGGCTACTCCTATAGTAATAACAACTCCCCATTCTATATGGGGATCCCGCGTCTTAAATTCCCATCAGATGCGCCAAGCCGCTCAACATTAAAATTGGAAGAAGCTTTCCATATGTTCATCCCTGCGGATGAATGGGAGGAGCGCTTGGCCAGTGGTATGCATGCTGTTGATTTAGGTGCATGTCCCGGCGGTTGGACTTATCAGTTAGTGCAACGCAGCATGATGGTTCAGGCCATTGATAACGGTGCTATGGCGCAAAGCCTGATGGATACTGGGCAGGTGACACATCACCGTGTTGATGGTTTTAAATATGAGCCGACACGCAGCAATATCTACTGGTTAGTGTGCGATATGGTGGAGAAACCGGCTAAGGTAACCGAACTTATCATCAAGTGGTTGGTGAATGGTTGGTGCCGTGAGGCGATTTTCAACCTGAAATTGCCGATGAAAAAGCGTTTTGAAATCGTTTCAGAGAATCTGGAAATGATGGATGAGCAGCTGAGAGAGAATGGCATCAATGCGCATATTCAAGCCAAGCAGCTCTACCATGACCGTGAAGAAGTGACGGTGCATGTGCGTCGTATTTGGTCTGGTTCTCCAGGGCGCCGTGATGAACGCGAGTAAAAGTGAGTGATATAGCGCTATAACGTTATGTTTAAGGGGCCTTTTGGCCCCTGAGGTTATTGGCAAAGTGCCGGTTGCGGAGAGAACAGCTAGATCGTAAAGACGCCGTCAATCCTTCCCTGGAGGCTCGAACCGCGCCCTCCCTGGCGCGGACGCTTTACTCTTCTACCCGTCCTCTCCGTTCCAGATCGCGCCATCGGGTTTTTTCAGCAGATTAAGGGGCCTTTTGGCCCCTTAATCTTTCTGTAAACGAAGCTGCTGTAAGTTGCCACTCAATGGTAAATCAGTTTTCAATGTGGCGATTTTTTTGCAAATAAACGCCATATCTTGATGCAGTTGCAACTTTTTACGCCATTTCTCCGGTACTGACTCCAGCCCCTGATAGAGTGCCTCTAGCGTGTTGGCCTGCTGTAGCAACAGTGTGGCCGTTTTTGCCCCAATACCCGCGACGCCGGGAATTTTACTGCTGCTGATCCCAGCAAGCCCCCAATAATCAGGCAGTTGGTGCGGTAATACGCCAAACTCCTGTTTCACAAACGGCATATCCAACCAGCGCTTTTGAAAGTAATCACGAATCTGCACATTTGGTGCCAATAGCTGGCAGTAACCTTTGTCGGTCGAAACAATCGTCACTTGATGGCCTGTGCCGCTAATTTTAGTTGCCAGCGTTGCGGCCAGATCATCGGCTTCATTGCCCGGTGAGTGCCAGCAAGCGACCCCTAGCGAATTGAATGCCTCACGGATAAGGGGCATTTCCTGCTGTAAGTTATCGGGCATCGGGGAGCGGCCCGCTTTGTAATCCGGCAGACACTGATGACGCCAACTGTCCGAGCGGTCATCTTCATCAAAAACCGCCACGGCATGTGTGGGTTGGCTGTGCTGAATCAACTGTTGCAGCGCATGTTGGCAAGCCTTAATGCAAGGCGAACCCTGCACCGCGTGAATGCGGCGAATTAAATTAAGGGCATCAACGATAAGAAGGTGGATTTGCATAGCCTGTTTTATATGAGAATTAAGCCAGTGGAGTCGGGCAGCGCTGGATCTCAATGCTGCCCGGTGATTGTGCCTCTCTTTTAGCTACAGATTTCGTAGCACGGCGTATAATCACTGCCCGGCAATTTCATTCGTTGTTGAGCGATAAAGCCTTGCAATAGGCTATCCATTTGCTTCATCAATTGCGGGTCACCGTGTAATTTGAATGGCCCATTAGCTTCAATCGCCTGAATTCCCACCTCTTTCACATTGCCCGCCACAATTCCAGAGAAGGCACGGCGTAGCGCTGCGGCCAGTTTCTCAGGGGGCTGATTATGGGACAAGTTCAGATCCGCCATGTTTTCATGGGTTGGTTCAAATGGATGCTGCAGATCAGGCTCGATGCGGATTGACCAGTTAAAGCTATAAGCATCACCAGTATTGCGGCGATTCTCTTTCACTAATGGCATCGCTTTTTTCATCTGGCGAGCCACTTCATCCGGATCACCAATAATAATTTGGTAGTACTTACGCGCTTCATCACCCAGGGTATTCATGATGAACTCATCCACAACGCGGAAGTAGTCGGCACTCTCTTTCGGTCCGGTCAAAATCAGTGGCAATACCTGCTCACTGTTCTCTGGATTCATCAGAATACCTAACAGATAGAGTAGCTCTTCGGCGGTCCCTACACCGCCTGGGAAAATAATTATCCCGTGTGCGATGCGGACGAAGGCTTCGAGCCGTTTTTCAATGTCTGGCATGATAACCAGTTCATTGACCAGCGGGTTTGGCGGCTCCGCTGCAATGATTGAAGGCTCGGTCATACCGATAAAACGACTATTTCTGTAGCGCTGTTGGGCATGACCGACAGCTGCGCCTTTCATGGGGGCTTCCATAGCACCCGGCCCACAGCCAGTACAGATGTTCAACTCACGTAAACCGAGTTGGCTACCGACTTTGCGCGCGTATAAATACTCGTTTTCATTGATCGAATGGCCCCCCCAACAAACAACCATATTCGGCTCTTCATCAATATGCAGGGCGCGGGCATTACGTAAAATAGAGAAAACCAAGTTGGTCAAATGGCTGGAGCTTCCCATATTCAAATGCTGGTCATGTTCCGCACTAACAATTTGGCCATTCACAAATAAGATGTCGCGCAGTACGGCAAAGAGGTTCGCCTGCAAAGAACGGATGATTTTACCATCCACAAAGGCATGCTCTGGCGGATTCACCAGTTCGAGCTTCACACCACGCTCGCGGCGCAGTACGTTGATATCAAAGGTTTCATAGCGCGATAAAAGCTCTTTGCTGTTATCAGTCAGGCTACCTGAGTTGAGAACGGCCAATGAGCAGTTGCGGAACAAACGGTACAGATCACTGCTAGCTGTTCGCTTGAGCATATCCACTTCTAGCTGTGATAACAGATCCATTGAGCCGAGTGGGCTGATATGTGTAATCAAAGTTGCTCCTTTACACCCTTGAGGGTGGTAGTGCCCGTGTATCAGAATGCTACTTTCTATTTTGCTTAGGAATATCAGAGAGATCTTTCAGTATTCAGTTTGTGTTTTTTTGCTGAAAATAGCCGGAAGATACTGTAATTAACCTTAACGTTGTCCCCCGCATTTTGCCAACATTAACGTGCACTGGGCTAAAATGTTGCGCACATGCGCGCATTTATTGCCGTGCCAGACGACCTACTGACGGTACAAAATGGGTGTTGGAGCGCCAGGGATTGATATCCAATCCTCCACGACGGGTATAGCGGGCATAGACGGACAAGGTTTCCGGCTGACAAAAACGCATGATGTCATTGAAGATGCGCTCCACACACTGCTCGTGAAATTCATTGTGATGGCGGAAAGAGACCAGATAGCGCAGCAGTGCTTCGCGGTTAATTTGCCGACCACTGTAGCTGATTTGCACTGATCCCCAATCGGGTTGGTGGGTGATCAGGCAGTTGGATTTGAGCAGGTGGCTGACGAGGCTCTCTGCTACGTGATTCGCCCCAGCCGCGCCTTGCAGATAATCTGCACTGAATTCATAGCTATCAATGCGAATATCCTGCTGATCCAGACACTCTCCCGCAAAATTGGCAATCGGCTGATCCGTTATTTCATCGAGCCGGTACAGCGTGACGCTGACATCGCCCACAGCACAGGCGGCCAAATCACGTTGCAAAGTCGCCTGCACACTCTCCCAATTAGTAAAAACAGTTTGGTTAAAACTATTGAGGTAAAGTTTGAAGCTCTTTGATTCAATCAGATTGACGCTATTCGCATTGAGGCTTATTTCGCCTACCGCGACCTGTGGTAGCCCGTTGCTGTTTAGCCAGGATAGCTCATAAAGCGTCCAGATATCAGCGCCATGGAAGGGCAGGTTATCTGGATACAAGCCGAGAGGCTCGCGATTCATGCTACGTGGTACGGCTTGTAGTAAGGTCACGTCATAGTGATCGCGATAGGCGGTTGGTTTGCCCAGCGTCAGTTCCGCCAGCGCCTTGTGGTCTTGATATTCAGACATGCTGTTTCCATGATGAGAGTTCGGTACAATGGTTCTAGTTTATCAATTTATGCCGCGTTTAACTGCATTTCTAAGCGGGTGCGATACCCACCATGTTGCAGTGCACGCTGCCAGGATACTGAGAATTAAGAATGGACCAGAACGTTTCAACGGCACTGAACAGTTTTACTCAACGCTATATCGATTTATGGCAGCAGCAAACCGGGCACCCTCCCGCCAGTGAAGAACTCTATGGCGTACCCTCACCCTGCATCCTAGAAACGCAGGATAATCAGGTGATTTGGCTACCTCAGCCCTGTGTTGCTGATGCCAATCTGAGCAATATTGAGCGGGCACTGGAGATTCAGCTTCATCCAGATATTCATGAGTTTTACACTTACCAATATGCGGGTGACATGGTGGCTGATCTTGGTGATCACCGTTTCAGCTTGCTGCAAGTGTGGAGCGAAGATGATTTTATCCGCTTACAGGAGAATCTGATTGGTCACCTGGTAACACAAAAAAGACTGAAACTCTCTCCAACGCTATTTTTGGCAACCACTGAGTCAGAAATGACCATGGCCTCACTGTGCAATGTCAGTGGCAATGTGGTGTTAGAGCAATTTGGCAGCGGTAAACGTACGCTATTGGCTTCGACGCTTATACATTTCCTGGATGCATTACGCCCCTTATTGCCTGAATAAATAAGTGGTTATCCTGTATTCAGAGGCCCGTGCGTGTGAGAGATCTCGCACATGGGCTGTGAGACATCACTTCTATTGCTCATATGTAAAATTCTTGTGCCAGATTTATCTTCAATAAAATCATTTTGTTATAAACGTTCATTTTTTTATATGAAAAAGTGTCAGCATCAATACCCTTACAGTACCTTGTCACCCTTTGTCGTTTAAGCGATCCTTCTACTCGCTGGATAGGATCTGGCGGAGAAGGAAGGTAGCGGATGCTACCACTTCAGGATGAAGAACACAGGGACTGCTTAGGACGAGTGAAGGGACGTTTCAGGATGAAACATAGGACACCTCCAGGATGGAGATTGAGAGCCGGTTCAGGATGGATGGTGGGTTAGGATAACTTCAGGATTAGCACCGGGATGGTGTAGGACAACGCTACGGATTGCTGGTTAGGATAACCGAACGGAAAAGTTTTCAAGGATTGAGCAGGGAGCATCACTTTTAGCTGGATAGCTATAAAACGAATCGAGGGGTACTGGTAAAACAGTACCCCTTTTTTTATCCGCATTTTGCTTAGGTTATATCTGTTGCCTATGGTGTGAGTTTGGGCATAGCCTGCTTCAGTGGTATGCTTTGCCGCCGTTGAATCAGCCCGGTGAATGGCTGTTTTTGGTTGAGAGTAGAATCATGAATATAGAAAATAAAGTGCGCCAGAGCCTTCAGGATATTGAGCTAGCTATGCGGGCCATTGATCTCTGGCAAACAGTTCCGCCGCAAGCAGAAGCTTTCGAAAGCAATGAACCTTTCAGCATCGACACTATGGATGCTGAGCAGTGGTTGCAATGGGTGCTTATTCCCCGGATGTATGCATTGCTGGAATCAAACGGCCCACTTCCCACCCGTTTTGCTATCACGCCCTATTTTGAAGAGGCGCTGAGTGGTGATGACCGGCCCGATTGCACCACACTGCTGGTGCACTTACAGCGTCTCGATGACCTGCTAAATAAAGAAAGTGCCTAATGCTGGAAATAATCTATCAAGACGAACATATAGTTGCAGTGAATAAACCGGCTGGTTGGCTGGTTCATCGCAGCTGGCTGGACAGTAATGAAACCGTATTTGTGATGCAAACGGTACGCGACCAAATCGGTCAACATGTCTATACCGTGCACCGTCTGGATCGTCCGACATCAGGGGTATTGTTGATGGCGCTATCCAGCGATGTTGCTCGTGCGCTCTCTTTGCAGTTTGAGCAGCATCAAATTCAGAAAACATATCATGCGGTAGTCCGTGGATATGTGCTGGAGGGGGGACGGTTGATTACGAAATGACCGAAGAGCTGGATAAGATTGCTGATAAATTTTCTCGCCCAGATAAAGCACCACAGCCTTCAGTCACTCATCATCAGCCGCTTGCACAAGTGGAAATGCCTGTGGCCATTGGCCGCTACGACACTGCGCGCTTTAGCTTAATGGAGCTGAAGCCGGAAACAGGACGTAAGCATCAGTTGCGGCGGCATATGGCGCATATCCGTCATCCAATCATCGGTGATAGCACTCACGGTGACTTACGACAGAATCGTGGCGTTGCACAACACTTTGATTGTTCAAGACTTATGCTACATGCGAGCCATTTAGAACTGAATCATCCGGTGACCGGTGAAGCTCTTTCGCTTACTGCGCGTTGGGATGAGTCCTGGCAAGGATTGATGTCACATTTTGGTTGGTCGGGCATTGCCCCTCATCTTGAAAGGGTTGAGTTTTCTGTAGCCGCCAGTCAGGATAGTGAATAATTTTTTCTAGCTAAAAAGGTATCTATTTTATGGCTCAGATCGGGATTTTTGTTGGCACAGTCTACGGTAACGCACTGTTAGTGGCAGAAGAGGCTGAGAATATACTGAAAGAGCAGGGCCACGACGTCAAAGTGTTCGACGAGGGTACCTTAGAGGCCTGGCAATACTATCGCCAACATTATGTTCTGGTGATCACCTCGACCACCGGGCAGGGCGACTTTCCCGATAGCATTGCTTCGCTCTTTGTGGCGGTTCGCGATCAGGTCGGATTCCAGCCTGAGCTGCGCTATGGTGTCATTGCTCTGGGTGACAGCAGTTATGATAATTTCTGCGGCGCTGGGCGTGCATTTGATGAGTTGCTACAAGAGCAGGGGGCAACTCGGATTGGTGAAAAATTAGAGATTGATGCTATTGAGCAGCCAGAGCCGGAAGCGGTTTCCGCGCCATGGGTCGAGCAATGGGGGCGATTAGTTCAGTAATAAGCAGTAGTTTGGCCTCAGGGTTAATAATTAATTTACATAATAAAACTGAGGCTACTCCTTTATAAACTTCAATATTTCTTCATTTCTCATAATTAACCCACACTTAAATGGTTCATCAATGGTCTCTGTGTAATGTTGCTGCGACTGCCAATGCAGTGACTTATTTACTTTTTTTAAGAGACGCAGCACTATGAATAGTACTTTTCTTTCTGTTACATCGGATCAATTGGGTTGTGGTAGCTTACCTTCAGGTTATGATGAAATCATATTTGAACTTTCAGAGGGTAAACCGGTTTACGATATTTTTTTACCTGACTATCCTGCCGATAATAGCAGAGTTGTTATTCGTTCTTCAGCAACCTGGGATGCAATGTTACATCTGCCTTTCACCTCAGTGAAAGTTAAGCCTGGCAGTGAATACTCTCTTGAATATCAATCAGATATTCAGCAATGGAGTATCAAAGGAACAGATATAAATTATCTGACGCCAAACAGTGATGGCAATATTACTCCTGATAATCCTAGCCATCTTACCTGCTATTCGATGGATGATAGTAATCACGCAGATGAAGTGACTCTGCCAACTAGAGCAGAAGATGGCGATATCATTGTTATTAGCTCAACAGCAGAATTTGATTCAAAAATTTCTGGTGTTAATAGATTAAGTAAAGAGGAAAAAACACTTAAGCGTGGCGATCACTATATTTTCAGATATCAGTCTAAATGTAATGGCACTGGCTGGGTGCTTGACTCTTTACCCATCCAACCACAGGAAGATATTAGTGATGAAAGCCCTGATTCAGAAGTTTTTATTAGCTATATAGATGATAGTGATGAGGTGGTTAAATTTACATATGATCTGTCAGATGATAATTGGACTGACGAGATTGTATTACCAACACAACCGACGGATAGATGCAAAGTTGAGATTAGTTCTTCAGCAGCTAAAAATTCAACACTAAATCTACCATTTGGCTCATTGAGTATTAAAAATGGTGATCAATATTTTCTCGAATATCACGCTGATACTCAGCAATGGAGTGTAAAAGGAACAGATATTGATTTTCTGACGCCAAACAGTGGTGGCCATACTCCTCCTGCCAAACAACAGACTAATATTAGTAATGAATCACTGGGTTCAACTCCAGATGTTACCGATGGCGTAGTGAGTGAAGAAGTCGATATAAATGTTAATAATGAAGAGAAGCAAAAGCGAAAAGCACGGCCGATAGCTAACCCCTTATCCACTACACCGAATAAATTAAATAGTGGCTTATTACCTTCAGGCCATAGTGAGGTGGAGTTCAAACTTTCAGATGGTAACTGGACTAAAGATATCTTTTTACCACTGCAACCTGAGCAGGGGGATCGCGTTGTTATTCAATCTTTTGCAGGATATAATGCATACCTGCATCTACCATTTACCACAATAAAAATTGAAACTGGCAGTAAATACTCTCTTGAATACCGTGAAGATATACAGCAATGGACTATCCAGGGGACAGATATTAACTTCCTGACGCCAGACAGTGTCGGTAATACTATTCCTGATAAGTTAAAAGGTATTACCTACTATATGATGGAGAGCTATAACTGGGTGCCTGAAATTAGGCTTCCAGCTGCCGCCGAGGATGGGGCGCTTATTATTATCCGCTCTGCCGCAACAAACAGTGAGGCAAAAATCGCTGCGGAGCATTTGCTATATAACAGCACCAGCACGATAAAAAGTGGTGATCAGTATGTTTTAAAATATCTGAAAAAATTCAATGGTTGGGTATTTGAATCTGCGCCAATAAGAAGAGCCGAGTTTGATAGCACTGATGGAGAGATACCATATCCAACAGGAAAAAACACGCTGGTCGATATTACTGATAGTCATTGGTTGGCCAAAATAAAACTGCCTGAGCAAGCTGGGGACCGTGATAAAATCACACTGAAGTCATCAACTGACAAGATAACGATAATTGATACTACCCATATTAATGATCCGGGGGTGATGAAGCTCCGTAATGGCGAACAGTATGATTTTTTCTATATTGCTGAAAATGGAAAGTGGCAATTAATCAGTTCGCCGGATACGGTTTATCAATCGCAAGATATTCTTAGTGGAGAAGTTCCTGAATTACGCACGCCACGAACGATCATTAATATATCTACCAATAATTATCAGCCAGAATTACGGTTACCGACAAACCCGTTATCAGGTAGTCGGGTTATCATTAATAGTGATGCTGAGTCAGATATTTCAGTTTCGGCGGGTAAAGAAAACTATAAAGTCTCTCAGGGTGAGACGGTGGCATTTAAAGTGGATGAGCAAGGGCTATGGTTCCGCGAAACAGTCACCATTGATATGTTATTGCTTTACAGCGATAAAGCCGCAGACAAGTTTGGTGAAGATGTCATCCGGGCTCAGTTGATAGAAGAACTTAATATAACCAATGAGGCTCTGGAAAATTCTGGGGCCAACTTTCGCTACCGTATGGTGGGTTTACGGCAGATAGAGGCGAAAGCGCACTGGAGCAAGTTAGGCCATCCTCTTCGGGATTTACGTGATGATACTCTTGTACAAGAGTGGCGGGATACGTTAAAAGCTGATGGTATTTATTATAAAGGTACTGAAGATGGTTGTGGGTTGTCATGGCTAGGCACCCACAATAATAGCAAGAATATGGTTGCCACAGGTTCAACAAATTGTGGAAAAGCCGTTATGCGCCATGAAATGGGCCATAATATGGGCCTGAAACATTATCATAGTGATGGCTCATATAATGCAGGTTACGGGCTTTTATCAACTATTATGGCTGACAATTCGATTCCCTATTATTCCACCCCAAATCGCTATACTGCAGATTACGGCATACCAATGGGAATTGTGGGTGCACATGATGCTGTGCGGGCAATGAATGAGCGCTCTGCGGCAGTCGCGGGCTACCGTTAAATGGCAGATCACGATTAATAGATTTGAGTTAGGGCTGAATTAAGCCCCTATTGTGGCGTGATGTTTACGCCACAATAGGTATCAGACTTAATATCTACCCTACGATTTAACTGCAACCGATTTAACGGCCACTGGTTAATTTTTCCAGGTCAGATTCAATCTCAGAAATTTTATTGGCGACCACACTCTCTAAATGACGCAGGTCATCCAGGATTTTACGTTTTAAATCAACTTCAATCTGATCGCGTTTGCACAATTGATCTAACTCATCAATGACATAACGTAGATTGGGGTTGATTTCATTGATCTCTTTGTAGCCATGGCCTGCATTATCCGCCACCACTGTTTTGCGTTGGCGCGGATATTTGAATTTCACACTTTTCGCGAAAAATTCGCCCTTATCTTTGCGGAAATAAATTTTCAGAATGTCGTTATTGGCCTCCTGACGCAGGCTATAGCGATCGACATCTTCTGGTTGTGTAATTCCTAAGCTTTTCAGATTGTCATACATAGCGCCACCTTTTTGGTCTTATATTCCACAGTTTTCTATTGTGACGGTAAATTCCGCCAAAATATGTGATTGCAGGCGATAACTGCTTTATCAGGCAAAAAAAAACGGGTGGTTAGCCCGCTTGTTTCAATATTAGTCGATAGTGCGTAATAACTCATTAATACCAACTTTTCCGCGTGTTTTGGCATCAACTTTTTTCACGATAACTGCACAGTATAGACTGTAGCTGCCGTCTTTTGATGGCAGGTTACCTGAAACGACAACCGAACCTGCTGGAACACGGCCATAGTGGATTTCACCGGTTTCACGATCATAAATACGGGTGCTTTGGCCGATAAATACCCCCATGGAGATAACGGAACCCTCTTCGACGATCACCCCTTCGACCACTTCTGAACGTGCGCCCACAAAGCAGTTGTCTTCGATAATGGTTGGGTTAGCTTGCAGTGGTTCCAGTACGCCGCCAATGCCAACACCGCCAGATAAGTGCACGTTCTTACCAATTTGCGCGCAAGAGCCGACAGTAGCCCATGTGTCGACCATGGTGCCTTCATCAACGAATGCGCCAATATTCACATAAGAGGGCATTAGCACGGTATTACGGGCAATAAAGGCCCCTTTACGCACTGTTGCCGGTGGCACCACACGGAAGCCTTCACGTTGGAAACGTGCTTCGTCATAACCCGCGAACTTCATCGGCACTTTATCGTAGTAGCGGGTCTCTGCGCCTTCCATAACCTGATTGTCATTAATGCGGAAAGAGAGCAGCACCGCTTTTTTCAGCCATTGGTGAGTGACCCACTGACCATCAATTTTTTCTGCAACACGCAGTGCGCCGGTATCGAGTAGATCGATCACGTGATTAATAGCTTCGCGCGTGATGGTGTCTACGTTCGCTGGCGTAATCTCTGCACGGCGCTCGAAGGCGGTTTCAATAACGTTTTGTAGTTGTTGCATTCTATTTCTCTTCCCTAACATTAAGAAGTTGTAAGTAAATTAATCGCTAAAAAGTTATTTGTATCACAGTTTATCGTTCGGATTGAGGGTATCTGTCAACCGTTGTGCTAATTCACGGCGCGTTTCTACACTCAATGCGCGGCGATCTTTATCGGCTAACACAAATAGATCCTCCACCCGTTCGCCGATCGTCGTGATACGTGCGCTATGTAGTGATAATCCTAAATCCGCAAAAATCTCGCCAACGCGCGCCAGTAGGCCCGGCTGATCCAGCGCAATTAGCTCAAGATAAGTTCGGCGCTCATTGTGAGTCGGCAAAAAGTTAGTTTCAGTCGGCACGCTGAAATGCCGCAGCTTGGGTGATAACCGCCTGACGCGCGGATGCTGATAGTTTGGTTGCGTCATAGCTTGCTCTAAAGCATGGCTGATGATGGGATGCCTATCTTGCGCCAGCGGGCTGCCATCTGGCTCCAGCACCACAAAGGTATCCATCGCCATCCCATCGCGGTTGGTGAAAATTTGTGCGTCATGGACACTCAGGTTGCGGCGATCCAACTCACCGACAACCGCGGCAAATAGTGATGGGCGATCAGGGCTCCAGATGAAGATTTCGGTGCCGCCACGGGTTGCCTGATGGCTAACCAGCACCAGCGGTTTGGTTGAGTCATGGGCCAGCAAATGGCGGGCATGCCAGGCCAATTGATTGGGTGAATGGCGCAGGAAGTAATCGGCCCGACAGCGGCTCCAGATACGATGTAGCGCTTCTTCATCAATATTATCCATCCGCAGCAGTGCCAAGGCCTGTAGCCGATGGTGGCGGACGCGATCACGTAAATCTGGGCTATTTTGCATACCACGGCGTAGCTGTTTCTCGGTCGCAAAATAGAGTTCGCGTAACAGGCTCTGTTTCCAGCTATTCCACAGGGTTTCATTGGTGGCGCAAATATCGGCTACGGTCAGACTGACTAAATAGCGCAAGCGGGTTTCGCTTTGTACCTCAGCGGAGAATTGCTGAATCACATCCGGATCTTGAATGTCCCGCCGCTGGGCGGTTACTGACATCAATAAATGGCAGCGGACTAACCAAGCGACCAACTGCGCCTCCCGTGAGTTAAGCCCATGCTGTTCAGCAAATTCCAGCACATCGTGAGCGCCGAGAATTGAATGGTCACCACCACGACCTTTGGCAATATCGTGGAATAGCGCGGCGAGCAGCAGTAATTCAGGCTGAGGCAGGCGTGGATAAAGCTCTACACACAAAGGGTGCTGTGGCCGTGTCTTTTCATCGGCGAAACTTTCGAGCTTAAGTAGCACCCGAATCGTGTGCTCATCAACGGTATAAGCATGAAACAGGTCAAACTGCATCTGGCCGACGATACTGCCCCATTGCGGCATATAGGCCCAGAGTACACTGTGGCGATGCATTGGCAGCAATGCGCGGGAGACCGCCCCTGGATGGCGCAAGATTGCCATAAACAGCTTACGGGCTTCAGGAATGTGACATAGCGGCTGCTTCAAATGCCGGCGGGCATGGCGTAAGCGGCGCATCGTAGTGGAGTAAATGCCTTTGATCTCCTGATTGCGAACCATCAGGTAAAACATGCGCATAATTGCTTCGGGCTGCTGTACAAAGAGATTCTCATCACGCAGATCAATGAGATCGCCACGTAACTGAAATTCATCATCCAGCGGGCGCGGCTTTTCATTGGTATCTAGCGCCAGTATGGCTTCGTCAAACAGCTGCAACAACATATTGTTCAGTTCGCTAACCCGGCGTGTCATACGATAAAAATCCTTCATCATATGCTCGACCGGTTCATTGCCTTCGCCCTGATATTGCAACAGCTGGGCAACACTGAGTTGGCGATCAAATAGCAGGCGGTTATCGTAACGGGTCAATACCAGATGCAGCGCAAAACGGATACGCCATAAAAAACTTTGGCTTTCAATCAGTTCGTTGCGCTCAGCTTTGGTCAGAAAACCGAAATCAACCATCTCACTTAATGAGGTAGCACCAAAATGACGACGCGCCACCCAGAGTAGGGTATGGATATCCCTTAATCCGCCAGGGCTGCTTTTGATATCTGGCTCGAGATTGTAGCTGGTGCCGTGGTAGCGCTTATGCCGCTCTTGCTGTTCGGCAACTTTAGCATGGAAAAATTGGGGTGAAGGCCAGAATCCATCGCTAAAAATGTGTTTTTGCATCTGTAAAAACAGGGCCACATCGCCACAAATTAAGCGAGATTCAATCATATTGGTGGCAACGGTGAGATCAGCTAGCCCTTCCAGCAAGCACTCCTCCAGCGTCCGCACACTATGGCCGACTTCTAACTTCAGATCCCATAGCAGCGTAATCAACTGACCGATTTTCTGAGCATGTTCATCATTTAGGCGCTGCTTACTTAGGACAAGCACATCAATGTCTGACAGGGGATGTAGTTCGCCCCGACCATAGCCACCGACGGCGACCAGCGCGGTTTCTGGCACCTCATCAAAGCCATAGAATGTCCATAGTCGCCGTAACAGACGATCAATGTAATCACTGCGCGCAGCAATGAGTATCTCGGCGCTTATTCCACCGTTGAATGCTTCAGTTAGCCAGAATTGAAACGTCTCAAGCCGTTGCTTGAGTATCTGGCAATTAAGCTCGCCATCAAGATAGGTGCTGGGTGATGGGGGCTGCTCAGGAATAGTCAGCGTGAGCGCGCGTGATTCAGAGTGCTCGGTATGATTTTCAGACATATGTTTACCCGATGAATATTTACCCGATGAATGTATATCGGATAAAAAACGCAGCCCATAAAAAAGCCGGCGGGTGCCGGCTTGTCGTTATTACTCGTGCGTTATGATGTTGGGGATGGTGTCATCCTTGCGCAACGTCATTATTTCGCAGCCGTTATCCGTTACCACAATAGTATGCTCATACTGTGCCGACAAGCTGCGATCTTTAGTTTTTACTGTCCAACCATCTTTCATGGTGCGAATGCGGTAATCCCCTGCATTGACCATGGGTTCAATGGTGAACGCCATACCTGGTTGCAAAATGACGCCGCCGTCATCGGCATCGTAGTGCAGCACTTGTGGCTCTTCATGGAAACCTTCGCCAATGCCGTGACCACAATATTCACGTACCACCGAGAAGTTTTCCGCTTCCACAAACTTCTGGATCTCTTTACCCAGCGTACGCAGACGAATACCCGGTTTGACCATGTTGATGGCCAGATACAGGCTCTCTTGTGTCACGCGGCACAACCGCTCACCCAAAATGGTCGGTTTGCCGACAATGAACATTTTTGAGGTATCGCCATGGAAGCCATCTTTAATCACGGTAACGTCGATATTCACGATATCGCCATCTTTCAGGACTTTTTCATCACTGGGGATACCGTGGCAAATGACCTCATTCACCGAGATACAGACAGATTTCGGAAAGCCGTGATAGCCCAAACATGCAGAAATAGCCTGCTGGTGGTTGGTGATATGGTCGTGACAAATGCGGTCGAGTTCACCGGTGGTTACCCCAGGTTTGACGTGAGGCTCAATGATCTCCAGCACTTCAGCAGCCAGGCGGCCAGCAACGCGCATTTTTTGAATATCTTCAGGTGTTTTGATTGAGATTGCCATGCAAAAGTGTCCGTAGGGGCTGTGAATATCAGCCGCCATTATTAATATGACCTTCGTACTTGAGGTGCAGGGGCGAACTTGCTACCGAGCTGCCACGCCAAATGTTCAGGGCATAGATGCAGAAAAAAACAGGTGTATGTCGATTAATAAAAAATCTGTCGCCAATGTTACCAGCCCTGCAATTTGCTGCCAAACTTTCGTTTGCAGTCGCGGCACAAGATGCAACAAAAGTTGGTGTGTTGTGGCTGTTTATGGTATAAAGCGCGCCGGCGAACCGTACTGTGTTCTTGGAGATATTCTGGTCACGAATACGTTGTTTAGCTGAGTAATACCAATCGCACTCATATGTGTAAATAACACACACGTGTCGACACATACGCCGGGGTGCCCTAAAGTTTTTGATTAATATCAATCGCTTATGGGGTCGGCGTTATGGGACACGTGGAGGCATAACCCCAACTGATACTATAGAGGTTTTAATCATGGCAACTGTTTCCATGCGCGACATGCTCCAGGCCGGTGTTCACTTCGGTCACCAGACCCGTTACTGGAACCCGAAAATGAAGCCTTTCATCTTCGGCGCACGTAACAAAGTTCACATCATCAACCTGGAAAAGACCGTACCACTGTTCAACGAAGCTCTGGCTGAATTGAAAAAGATCTCTTCCCGTAAAGGTAAGATCTTGTTCGTTGGTACTAAACGCGCAGCAAGCGAAGCGGTAAAAGAAGCTGCCAACAACTGCGACCAGTTCTTCGTGAACCATCGCTGGTTGGGCGGGATGCTGACTAACTGGAAAACAGTTCGTCAGTCCATCAAACGTTTGAAAGATTTGGAAATCCAGTCTCAAGACGGCACCTTTGACAAGCTGACCAAAAAAGAAGCGCTGATGCGTACTCGTGAGCTGAACAAGCTGGAAAACAGCCTGGGCGGTATCAAAGACATGGGCGGTTTACCAGACGCTCTGTTTGTTGTTGATGCTGATCACGAACACATCGCTATCAAAGAAGCTAACAACCTGGGTATCCCGGTATTCTCTATCGTTGATACTAACTCCGATCCAGATGGCGTTGACTTCATCATCCCAGGTAACGACGACGCAATCCGTGCAGTTAAGCTGTACCTGAGCGCGGTTGCTACTGCCGTCAATGAAGGTCGTTCTCAAGATCTGGCCGTTCAAGCGGAAGAAAGCTTCGTAGAAGCTGAATAATAAGTCAGGCTCGCAGGAGCCCTTATTAACCAGGTATTGAAATATGTTGGTTAGGGGGGCCTTTTATAGGCCCCCTTTGCGTATCTAATGTGAGATCTTCTCTTCACAAGAGAACCGAGGAAATTTAAATGGTTGCTATTACCGCTGCTTTGGTAAAAGAACTGCGTGAGCGTACTGCCGCAGGCATGATGGAATGTAAAAAGGCGTTGGTTGAAGCTAACGGCGACATCGAGCTTGCCATCGACAATATGCGTAAATCTGGTCAGGCTAAAGCTGCCAAGAAAGCAGGTCGTATCGCTGCTGAAGGCATCATCCTGGCTAAAGTTTCAGCCGACGGTAAATTCGGTGTGATTCTGGAACTGAACTGCGAAACTGACTTCGTTGCTAAAGATGCTGGCTTCAAAGCATTTGGTGAAGAAGTTATCAACGCAGCTCTGGCTGACAAAATCGCTGATATCGACGCTCTGAAAGCTAAGTTCGAAGAACAACGTGCAAACCTGGTGGCTAAAATCGGTGAGAATATCAATATTCGCCGTATTGCTGCGCTGGAAGGCGACGTTCTGGGGACTTATCTGCACGGCGCACGTATCGGCGTTATGGTTGCTGCAACTGGCGCTGATGAAGAGCTGGTTAAGCACATTGCTATGCACATTGCTGCAAGCAAACCTGAATATGTTAAGCCAGATGATGTTCCTGCTGAAGTTGTTGCTCGTGAGCACCAAATCCAGTTGGACATTGCTATCGAATCCGGCAAGCCACGTGAAATTGCTGAGAAGATGGTTGAAGGCCGCATGCGTAAGTTCACCGGCGAAGTTTCTCTGACTGGTCAGAACTTCGTTATGGACCCAAGCAAAACTGTTGGCGATTTGTTGAAAGAGAACAAAGCTGACGTTGTAAACTTCATCCGCTTCGAAGTGGGCGAAGGCATCGAGAAAGCTGAGACTGACTTTGCTGCTGAAGTTGCAGCAATGAGCAAACAGTCTTAATGCTAAAAATGGGCCGCCAATAGGCGGTTCCATTTTATTCACCCCCCAATATTTTTACTGCTGCTTAGGACAGAACACCATGGCAACCAATGCAAAACCCGTATATCAGCGTATCCTGCTTAAGCTTAGTGGCGAAGCCCTGCAAGGCGCAGAAGGTTTTGGTATCGACGCAAGCGTTTTGGATCGCATGGCTCAAGAAGTTAAAGAGCTGGTCGAATTGGGCATTCAGGTCGGTGTGGTCATTGGCGGTGGTAACTTATTCCGCGGTGCCGGTTTGGCACAGGCAGGAATGAACCGCGTCGTGGGCGACCACATGGGAATGCTGGCTACCGTAATGAACGGCCTGGCAATGCGAGATGCACTGCACCGTGCCTATGTGAACGCCCGCCTGATGTCAGCTATTCCATTGAATGGTGTGTGTGATAATTACAGCTGGGCTGAAGCTATCAGCTTGCTGCGCCACAACCGCGTGGTGATTTTTGCCGCCGGTACGGGTAACCCCTTCTTCACCACTGACTCTGCTGCGTGTCTGCGTGGTATTGAAATCGAAGCTGATGTTGTGTTGAAAGCCACCAAAGTCGATGGGGTTTACTCCGCAGATCCGGTGAAAAATCCTGACGCGACGCTATATGAACAGCTAACCTATCAGGACGTTTTAGAGCGTGAACTGAAAGTTATGGATCTGGCAGCCTTCACTCTGGCTCGTGACCATAACCTGCCAATTCGCGTCTTCAACATGAATAAGCCAGGCGCTCTGCGTCGTGTGGTGATGGGTGAGAATGAAGGGACGTTGATCACTAAAGAAGTGACCTCGATCGCGAAATAAGCGGCTACTCGTCCTGTCAGGGGGATCTCAATTGAAGATTTGCCCCTCTAGCCAGCAACTGTTGGTTTGTATATTCACTGGCTATACTGAAGTTATGGCCTGCCAAGTAACCAGTTTTCAAGGGTTGACAACGTGATTAACGAAATTAGAAAAGATACTGAAGTGCGCATGGAAAAATGCTTAGAAGCTTTCCAGAACCATATCAGTAAGATCCGTACCGGCCGTGCTTCTCCAAGTATTCTTGATGGCATTCAGGTTGAGTACTATGGTACTGCTACACCACTGCGCCAGTTGGCTAACATCGTTGTTGAAGACTCCCGTACTTTGGCGTTGACTGTTTTTGACCGCAGCCTGAGTGCAGCAGTTGAGAAAGCGATCATGACCTCTGATTTGGGCCTGAACCCCTCTTCTGCTGGCACCGTTATTCGTGTTCCACTGCCAGCATTGACTGAAGAGCGCCGTAAAGACCTGATCAAAGTTGTTCGCGCCGAAGCAGAGCAGGGCCGTGTTTCTATTCGTAACGTGCGCCGCGATGCTAACGAGAAAGTGAAAGCTTTGTTGAAAGATAAAGAGATCAGTGAAGACGAAGATCGTCGTTCTCAAGATGAAGTACAAAAGCTGACTGATGCCTTTATCAAGAAAGTTGATGCTGCATTGGCTGCGAAAGAAGCCGAGCTAATGGATTTCTAATCCTCATTCATAATTGCAAAGCGCTGCTTAGGTGGCGCTCTGCTTTCGGCCAATCTGTTATGAGCTCATAAAGCGCCATAAAATTGGGCACGAGGATATTAATAATACCGCCTGTCATACAGATGGTTAACGCCTCGCCTATCATAAAAACAGTTATTCAGAGCACTCTCATGAAGCAACTGACTATTCTTGGTTCTACTGGTTCCATCGGCAACAGCACTTTGGGTGTTGTGCGCGCTAATCCTGAATTATTCAAAGTCACTGCGTTGGTTGCTGGCCGCAATGTCGAGCAGATGGCTCAGCAATGTCTTGAATTCGCTCCCCGTTACGCTGCAATGTCCGATGAACTATCGGCTAAAGCGCTGCGCCTGCTATTGGCTGAAAAGGGATCAAGAACCGAAGTATACGCTGGCGAAAAAGCTGCCTGTGAACTGGCGGCGTTAGATGATGTTGATCAAGTGATGGCGGCGATTGTCGGTGTTGCCGGATTATCTTCTACATTAGCGGCGATTCGTGCGGGTAAACAGGTATTACTGGCTAACAAAGAGTCACTGATTACCTGCGGCAAGCTGTTTATGGATGAAGTTAAGAGCAGTAAAGCGCAACTGCTGCCAATTGACAGCGAGCATAATGCTATTTTTCAGAGTTTACCTGAAAAAATTCAGCGCCAATTAGGCTACTCTTCATTGAGTGAGAATGGCGTTTCTAGCATCATCTTGACTGGCTCTGGCGGTCCATTGCGTGAAACCCCGTTGTCGCAATTCGCCGATGTCACCCCGGATCAAGCTTGTGCTCATCCAAACTGGTCTATGGGGCGTAAAATTTCAGTCGATTCTGCGACAATGATGAATAAAGGGCTGGAGTATATTGAAGCCCGTTGGTTATTTAATGCTAGCGCAGAACAAATTGAGGTGATTTTACATCCTCAATCCGTCATTCACTCGATGGTGCGCTATCATGATGGCAGCGTGTTGGCACAAATGGGAACACCTGACATGCGCACACCGATTGCGCATGCCATGGCCTACCCAATGCGGGTTAACTCTGGTGTAACAGCACTGGATTTCTGCAAGATACGTGAACTGACCTTTGCTACACCGGATTATCAACGTTATCCATGCCTGAAATTGGCGATCGACGCATGTAATGCCGGGCAGGCCGCTACTACTGCACTGAATGCGGCTAACGAAGTCTCTGTCATGGCATTTTTAGATTCACAGATTCGCTTCACTGATATTGCAGCCATTAATCGAGTGGTAGTGGAGTCTTTGTCATTGCCAGAACCCAGCTGTGTGGATGAGGTGCTGGTGATTGATCGTAAAGCCCGTAATGCAGCTGCGAATGCAATCGCAAAATTGAATAATTCAGAGCTACTGCCTGATTTGGGAATTTGTTAGGGCAAGGCTGAGATGGTATAGTCTGCACCGTCGATGGAGAGATAGACTGTTGATTAGTGGCCCAATAGGTATTTAAACCGTCTATTTTGGCTGTCACTTAAGAAGCCGTGACTTGGTACACGGCTTTTTTTGTGCTCTTACTGCCTAATGTTCGGGACGAACAATTGGTTTATTGAGGAAATGAGTTCGCATTATGTCGTCTGTAAATGAAGATAGGGCTAACTTGTCCCCCCTGATACCACGCCATGTCGCTATCATTATGGATGGTAATGGGCGTTGGGCTAAAAATCAGGGTAAATTGAGGGTTTTCGGTCATAAAGCAGGAGTGAAGTCAGTTCGCCGGGCAGTGAGTTTTGCGGCTACTCATCATTTGGATGCGCTCACGCTTTATGCTTTCAGTAGTGAAAACTGGAACCGCCCTGCTCAAGAAGTCACCGCCCTGATGGAGCTTTTTGTTCGTGCGCTGGACAGCGAAGTAAAAAGCCTGCATAAACATAATGTGCGTTTATCGGTTATTGGTGATATCAGTCGATTTAGTGAACGTTTGCAACAACGGATCCGTCGCTCAGAAGTGTTAACAGCAAATAATGACGGTCTGAAACTTAACATTGCTGCCAATTATGGTGGGCGTTGGGATATTATTCAGGGTGTGCGCCATTTAGCTGAACAAGTACAGCGAGGGGAGCTGCAACCCACAGATATCAATGAAGAATCGCTAAACTCGCATATCTGCCTGCATGAGCAATCTGAGGTGGATTTAGTGATCAGAACCGGTGGTGAACATCGCATCAGTAATTTCTTGTTGTGGCAAATTGCCTATGCTGAACTTTACTTTACTGATGTACTCTGGCCTGATTTTGATGAACATGTCTTTGAAGGTGCGCTGAATGCATTTGCACAACGCGAGCGTCGCTTCGGGGGAACTACACCTATCGATGCCACTGCATCCTAGGGGGAACTTTTGCTGAAGTATCGTCTCATAACTGCTTTGATTTTGATTCCGGTTGTCATTGGTGCACTGTTCCTGCTTCCGCCGGTTGGTTTTGCTATTGTTACTCTCTTTGTCTGTATGCTTGCAGCATGGGAGTGGGGTCAATTAGCTGGATTTGCCAGTCGTTCACAGCGTATTTGGTTAGCTATACTTTGTGGTTTTCTACTTGTTCTGATGCTGCTTAGCCTTCCAGCCTATCAGCATTCAGCTCATCTTCCACAAGTGAGTGTTCCTCTCTGGCTCTCTATGGGCTGGTGGTTCGCTGCATTGCTGTTGGTGCTTACATACCCACGCTCTGCCGTGTTCTGGCGCGATTCACGTCTCTTACGTATAATTTTCGGCATTCTGACCATTGTCCCCTTTTTCTGGGGCATGGTGGCACTGCGCCAGTATGGTTATGACCAGCACCACAATATTGGTGCCTGGTGGCTGTTATACGTGATGCTTTTGGTGTGGGGCGCAGATTCTGGTGCTTACATGTTCGGTAAGTTATTCGGTAAACATAAATTAGCGCCTAAAGTCTCACCAGGTAAAACGTGGGAAGGATTAATTGGCGGTTTACTGACATCAGCTCTGATATCATGGTTGTTTGGTCGATATGCTCCATTGGATATCATCCCAGAAAAGCTGCTAATCTGTTCCGTGGTTGCTGCATTGGCCTCGGTACTCGGCGATTTGACCGAAAGTATGTTTAAACGTGAAGCGGGAATTAAAGACAGTGGTCATTTGATTCCTGGTCATGGTGGGATACTGGATCGTATCGATAGCCTGACCGCAGCTGTGCCGGTATTTGCCTGCTTAATGCTGTTAGTGTTTTAATCCGTCGCTGACGGGGAGTTTAGGGAATATGATGAGCATACTCTGGAGCCTGGCCGCGTTTATTATCGCACTGGGGATCTTAATTACAGTGCATGAGTTTGGCCACTTTTGGGTGGCGCGGCGCTGTGGTGTCCGTGTCGAACGCTTTTCTATTGGTTTTGGCAAAGCTTTATGGCGCCGGACTGATCGCCAGGGTACTGAGTATGTTATCGCCCTTATCCCGTTGGGGGGCTATGTTAAGATGTTGGATGAGCGTGTGGCGGCTGTTGCACCGGAGCTTCGCCATCAATCTTTTAACAATAAAACTGTTTTACAACGCGCGGCAATCGTCAGCGCGGGTCCTATAGCTAACTTCCTTTTTGCTGTCATTGCTTACTGGCTAGTGTTTATCATTGGCGTGCCAAGTGTGCGTCCGGTTGTGGGTGATATTTCGCCACAATCTATTGCTGCACAAGCCAATATTTCTCCGGGAATGGAACTTAAGTCTGTAGATGGTATCGAAACGCCTGACTGGGATTCTGTTCGTTTGGCATTAGTTAGTAAAATTGGCGACAAGCAAACACAAGTTGGTGTAGCTCCATTTGGTTCTGTCAATGCGCCTGATTCTGTTAACAACCCGGATTCTGTCAACAACATAGTGCAAAAGACGTTAGATTTGCGTCAGTGGCAATTTGAACCTGATAAGCAAGATCCTGTCGTTGCGCTGGGTATCATTCCTCGTGGTCCGCAGATTGAATCCGTCCTGGCAGAAGTTCAACCAGGGTCAGCGGCACAAAAGGCGGGTTTACAAGCGGGGGATAGGATCGTTAAAGTTGGCGGTCAATCACTGGATCGTTGGCAAACATTTGTTTTGCAGGTTCGTGATAACCCCGGTAAGCCACTGGTGTTAGATATTGAAAGGGGAAGTACCCCCTTGTCTTTAACCTTGATACCAGATACAAAATCGGTGGGAGCAAACCGCAGTGAAGGTTTTGCGGGCGTAGTGCCGAAAGTTATACCGCTTCCGGATGAATATAGAACGATTCGCCAATATGGCCCGTTCACGGCACTCTACCAAGCTGGGGATAAAACCTGGCAGTTGATGCGGTTGACGGTAAACATGTTGGGTAAACTGATTACTGGTGATGTTAAGCTGAATAACCTGAGTGGCCCGATATCTATTGCACAAGGTGCTGGGGTTTCAGCTGAGTACGGGTTGGTGTATTACCTAATGTTTTTGGCACTGATCAGTGTCAACTTAGGTATTATCAATCTGTTCCCGTTACCGGTATTAGATGGTGGACATCTGCTCTTCCTGGCGATAGAAAAGCTCAAGGGTGGGCCGGTTTCTGAGCGAGTACAGGACTTCAGTTATCGCATTGGCTCTATTTTGCTAGTGTTATTAATGGGGCTTGCACTTTTCAATGATTTCTCCCGTCTTTAACGGCAGGGGATAGGTTAGGAAGAACGCATAACAACGATGGCGATGAAAAAGTTGCTCATAGCGTCGCTGCTGTTTGGCAGCGCCACCGTATACGGTGCAGACGGGTTCGTAGTGAAAGATATTCATTTCGAAGGCCTGCAACGGGTCGCCGTCGGTGCGGCGTTACTTAATATGCCGGTTCGCGTAGGCGATACCGTCAGTGATGATGACATCGGTAAAACTATCCGTGCGTTGTTTGCTACAGGCAACTTCGAGGACGTTCGTGTCCTGCGCGATGGTGATACGCTGATTGTTCAAGTCAAAGAACGCCCAACGATTGCCAGCATCACTTTCTCCGGTAATAAAGCGGTGAAAGATGACATGCTTAAGCAGAATCTGGAAGCCTCTGGCGTCCGGATTGGCGAAGCCCTGGACCGTACCACTATATCCAGCATTGAAAAAGGACTCGAAGATTTCTACTACAGTGTGGGTAAATACAGCGCTTCAGTGAAGGCTGTTGTTACACCACTGCCACGTAATCGTGTCGATCTTAAATTGGTCTTTACCGAAGGTGTCTCTGCAAAAATTCAGCAGATTAACATCGTCGGCAATCACAGTTTCACCACCGATGAGCTAATCTCGCGCTTCCAATTGCGTGATGAAGTGCCATGGTGGAACGTGGTCGGTGATCGTAAATATCAGAAGCAGAAACTGGCGGGCGATCTTGAAATCCTGCGCAGCTTCTATCTGGATCGCGGCTATGCGCGCTTTAACATTGATTCAACCCAGGTGAGCTTGACGCCAGATAAAAAAGGCATCTATATCACCATCAATATTACCGAAGGCGATCAATACAAGCTTAACAGCGTAGTTGTGAGCGGTAATCTTGCAGGCCATCAATCTGATGCTGACAAGCTGGTCAAGATTGAGCCGGGTGAGTTATATAACGGCAGTAAAGTCACGCGCATGGAAGAGGACATCAAGAAGATGTTGGGCCGTTATGGCTATGCCTATCCGCGTGTCGTGTCTCAGCCTGAAATTAACGATGCTGATAAAACCGTCAAACTGCATATCAATGTAGATGCGGGTAACCGTTTCTATGTCCGTAATGTTCGTTTCGAAGGTAATGACACCAGTAAAGACTCCGTATTGCGCCGTGAAATGCGTCAGATGGAAGGTGCATGGCTAGGTAATGATCAGGTCGAAGCGGGTAAGGAGCGTTTGAACCGTTTAGGCTATTTTGAAACCGTTGATGTTGAAACTCAACGTGTGCCAGGAACTGCTGATCAGGTCGACGTGACCTACAAAGTTAAAGAACGCAACACAGGTAGCCTAAACTTTGGTATCGGTTACGGTACTGAAAGTGGCGTGAGCTTCCAGGTTGGTGTTCAACAGGATAACTGGCTGGGTACGGGTAATACTGTTGGCATTAACGGTACGAAGAACGACTACCAGACCTATGCTGAATTTACCTTAACCGACCCTTACTTCACCGTTGATGGTGTCAGTTTGGGCGGGCGTATCTTCTATAATGATTTTAAAGCAGACAATGCAGATCTATCTGGCTATACCAACAGCAGTTATGGTGTTGATGGTACTTTAGGCTTCCCAATCAATGAGAATAACTCATTGCGTGTCGGCTTAGGTTACGTCCATAACGATCTGTCAGATATGGAACCGCAAGTTGCAATGTGGCGATATCTTGACTCTGTTGGCCAAGATCCTAATCTGATTGACCGTGCAGGTTTCACTGCCGACGATTTCACACTGAATCTGGGTTGGACATATAACAACCTTGACCGTGGTTTCTTCCCAACCAAGGGTGTTAAATCATCAGTAAATACCAAAGTCACTGTGCCGGGCTCTGATAACGAGTTCTATAAAGTGACTTTCGATACCTCTGCGTATCAGCCGTTAGATGAAGATCATTCGTGGGTGCTCTTGGGGCGTGGCCGCTTGGGTTATGGCGACGGTATTGGCTCTAAAGAGATGCCATTCTACGAAAACTTCTATGCCGGTGGCTCTAGTACAGTTCGTGGTTTCCGATCAAATAACATCGGGCCTAAAGCTGCATACTATAATGCTAATGGAACTGTTAGAGACTCTACCGATGCTGTCGGGGGTAACGCGATGGCGGTGGCCAGTTTAGAGCTGATTACACCGACACCGTTTATCAGTGAGAAATACGCTAACTCTATACGTACCTCATTCTTTATTGATTCCGGTACGGTATGGGATACCAATTGGGAAAATACCGCAGCTACACGAGCTGCTGGCATACCTGATTACAGTAAAGCGAGTAATATTCGTGTGTCTGCCGGTGTGTCATTGCAATGGATGTCTCCATTGGGGCCATTAGTGTTCTCATATGCTAAACCGGTTAAAGATTACGAAGGCGATAAGTCAGAACAATTCCAGTTTAACATTGGTAAAACTTGGTAATTGATTGGCAAAGCAGTACTGAATTTTCAAGACAGCACTGGTAGTTGGAAAAACCTAAAGTAGCGTTGGCCTAGGTCGGCGCTATCTTAGGCATTATTCAGCATTAAGTGCACTTCAAGGTGTCTCTGACACAAACGGGTAATGGTAAGGAGTTTATAGTGAAAAAGTGGTTGTGTGCCGCAAGTCTTGGTTTAGCATTGGCAGCTTCTGCCAGCGTTCAAGCCGCTGACAAGATTGCTATTGTTAATGTTTCCAGCATTTTCCAACAATTACCTGCGCGTGAAACCGTAGCTAAGCAGCTGGAGAATGAATTCAAAGGCCGTGCAACCGAATTGCAAGGGATGGAGAAAGATCTGCAGACTAAAATGCAGAAACTGCAACGTGACGGTTCTACCATGAAGGCCAGTGATCGTACTAAGCTGGAAAATGACGTAATGAAACAGCGTGAAACTTTCTCAACTAAAGCCCAGGCTTTTGAGCAAGACAATCGCCGCCGTCAGATGGAAGAACGTAACAAAATTCTGAGTCGTATTCAGGACGCTGTGAAATCTGTTGCTAGCAAAGGCGGTTATGATGTGGTGATTGATGCGAATGCTGTTGCATACGCAGATCCTGCTAAAGACATTACTGCTGACGTGCTGAAACAGGTTAAATAAAACATGCCTTCAATTCGACTGGCTGATTTAGCCCAGCAGTTGGATGCACAGGTGCACGGTGATGGCGATCTTGTCATCACCGGCATCGCTTCTATGCATTCTGCCGAGCCTTCGCAAATCACATTCTTGTCAAACAGCCGTTATCAGGAACAACTCGCCACTTGCCATGCCGGTGCTGTGGTGCTGACAGAAGCTGACTTACCTTTTTGTAAATCTGCGGCTTTGGTGGTTAAAAATCCTTATTTAACCTATGCACGTATGGCGCAGATAATGGATACCACACCTCAACCGGCGCAAGATATTGCACCAAGCGCGGTGATCTCCGTGCAGGCAACTCTGGGAGATAATGTCTCTGTCGGTGCTAATGCGGTGATAGAGTCTGGTGTTGTGCTGGGTGATAACGTGGTTATCGGTGCTGGCTGCTTTATTGGTAAGAATACTCACATAGGTGCTGGTAGCCGTTTGTGGGCCAATGTCTCCGTTTATCATGAAGTTGTGATTGGACAAAACTGTCTGATTCAATCCGGTACGGTCATTGGTGCAGATGGTTTTGGCTATGCAAATGATCGTGGCAATTGGATAAAAATACCACAGCTCGGTTCTGTACATATTGGCGACCGCGTTGAGATTGGTGCTTGTACAACGATTGACCGTGGTGCACTGGATAATACGATTATTGGTAATGGTGTCATCATTGATAATCAATGTCAGATTGCACATAACGTTGTGATTGGCGACAATACCGCAGTTGCGGGTGGTGTTATCATGGCGGGTAGTCTGAAAGTTGGCCGCTACTGTATGATAGGTGGTGCCAGCGTGATCAATGGTCATATGGAGATTTGTGACAAAGTCACAATTACTGGAATGGGAATGGTGATGCGCCCAATCACTGAACCTGGGTTATACTCCTCCGGTATTCCGCTACAACCGAATAAAGTTTGGCGCAAGACAGCTGCTTTAGTGATGAATATTGATGGGATTAATAAGCGATTAAAAGCTATTGAGCGTAAAATCGATAAAGAATAATCACTCAAGCCCGACACTCTGAGCGAATAATTAAACTTATTGGCAATTGATGCCAAAAGTAGATACCCAAAGAAATTGGTGTTGCAGCTAGTATCACCGCAGTTTCAGTTCGAAGGGTATACAGAGTTCCTAATTTGCGGCCTGCCTAATGCCTCCCTTTTGGGGCAGTGCAGGCCGTGTTGTTGATAGCATCAGTTTTTTAGACAGGAAGAGTATTTTGACTACTGACACTCATACTCTGCATATTGAAGAGATTTTGGATCTACTCCCGCACCGTTTTCCGTTCTTGCTGGTAGATCGCGTCCTTGATTTTGAGGAAGGAAAATTTCTGCGTGCAGTGAAGAACGTCTCTTTCAACGAGCCATTTTTCCAAGGCCACTTTCCGGGCAAGCCAATCTTCCCGGGTGTGCTGATTTTAGAAGCGATGGCTCAAGCTACCGGGATTTTGGCCTTTAAGAGCCGTGGTAAACTTGAACCGGGTGAGCTTTATTATTTTGCTGGTATCGATGAAGCTCGCTTCAAACGTCCGGTAGTCCCTGGCGATCAAATGATCATGGAAGTTGAGTTTGTTAAAGAGCGCCGTGGTCTGACTCGTTTTACTGGTGTTGCGAAAGTAGATGGTGAAATTGTTTGTACGGCCACTATGATGTGTGCTCGTAGCAAACCCGCGACACCGCCAGCAGAACCTGTAGTTGCAAAGGAGTCCTGATACGTGATTGACAAAACGGCCGTTATCCATCCAAGTTCTATTGTTGAAGAAGGCGCAGTTATTGGCGCTGGCGTTCATATTGGCCCCTTCTGCTTTGTCGGATCCCAGGTGGAAATCGGCGCTGGCACGGAACTGAAGTCCCATGTCGTCGTTAATGGAATAACAAAAATCGGCTGCGATAATCAGATTTATCAATTCGCTTCTATTGGTGAAGCAAATCAGGATCTGAAATATGCAGGCGAGCCAACTCGAGTCGAGATCGGTTCACGTAACCGTATCCGCGAAAGCGTTTCTATCCACCGTGGCACAGTGCAAGGTGGTGAATTGACAAAAGTAGGCAACGATAATTTACTGATGATCAATGCCCATATTGCCCATGACTGTATCATTGGTGATCGTTGTATTCTTGCGAATAATGCAACGTTGGGTGGTCATGTGGAAATTGACGATTATGCCATTATTGGTGGTATGACAGCTGTTCATCAATTCTGCGTGATCGGTGCGCATGTTATGGTGGGTGGTTGTTCTGGTGTTGCTCAGGACGTGCCTCCGTTTGTCATTGCTCAGGGTAACCATGCGACACCGTTCGGTATTAATATCGAAGGGTTGAAACGCCGTGGCTTCGACAAAGAATCACTTCACGCTATCCGCAATGCGTATAAGTTGCTGTATCGCAGTGGCCGGACATTGGATGAAGTGAAGCCCGAAATTGCCGAATTGGCGGAACAATATCCGGCGGTTAAGGCATTCAGTGACTTCTTTGCTCGCTCCACTCGCGGCATTATTCGCTGATTTATGCAAAATAGCCCATTATCTGTTGATCGTCCATTAAGTGGCGGGCGTCCTTTAACGATAGGTTTAGTCGCCGGAGAGACGTCTGGCGACATTCTGGGTGCAGGGTTAATTCGTGCACTGAAAGCTCAGGTGCCTGATGCGCGCTTTGTCGGTGTCGCAGGGCCTCTGATGCAAGCTGAAGGATGTGAAGCCTGGTTTGAGATGGAAGAGTTGGCAGTGATGGGGGTTGTTGAAGTACTAGAGCGACTGCCACGCCTGCTGAAAATCCGAAAAGATCTGACCCAGCGTTTTAGTGAGCTATCCCCGGATGTTTTTGTCGGTATCGATGCACCTGATTTCAATATCACCCTTGAAGGGCGCTTGAAACAGCGAGGTATCCGAACCATTCATTATGTCAGCCCGTCAGTGTGGGCCTGGCGACAAAAACGTGTTTTCAAAATAGGCAAAGCGACTGATATGGTGCTTGCTTTTCTCCCTTTTGAAAAAGCGTTTTACGATCGTTTTAATGTTCCTTGCCGCTTTATCGGTCATACCATGGCCGATGCCATGCCGTTAACCCCTGATAAACAAGCCGCAAGAGCAGAGCTGGCTATTGCGCCGAATGTGCCTTGCTTAGCCTTATTACCAGGGAGTCGTCACTCTGAAGTTGAAATGCTCAGTGGCGATTTTCTGCGTACAGCAGTGCTCCTGAGGGAGCAACTGCCTGAACTGGAAGTGCTGGTTCCCCTCGTTAACAGCAAACGACGCGAGCAGTTTGAGCGAATTAAGGCCGAGATTGCCCCTGATTTATCCGTGCATTTACTCGATGGTAATGCCCGTGCGGCGATGATCGCCAGTGACGCAACACTGCTGGCATCCGGTACTGCGGCGTTGGAGTGCATGTTAGCTAAATGCCCAATGGTGGTCGGTTACCGGATGAAACCTTTCACCTTCTGGTTGGCAGAGCGTCTGGTCAAAACGCCCTATGTTTCGTTACCGAATCTGTTAGCGGGCGAAGAGTTGGTGACTGAACTGCTACAACAAGAGTGTCAGCCGCAAAAATTAGCCGATGCACTGCTGCCTTTGTTGCAAGGTGGTGAAGCGGTTGAGATATTAAAAGCGCGTTTTCTGATCTTACATCAGAGCATTCGCTGTGGCGCAGATGAGCAAGCTGCGCAAGCGGTTTTGGAGTTGGCAGGACGATGACTGATATTTTTATATATCCGCAGGCAAATCTGATTGCCGGTGTGGATGAAGTTGGCCGTGGCCCTTTAGTCGGCGCGGTTGTCACTGCTGCCGTGATCCTCGATCCTAAGCGGCCAATCGTAGGCCTTGCTGATTCGAAAAAGTTGAGTGAAAAGCGCCGCTTATCACTTTATGATGAAATTACCGACAAGGCATTATCGTGGAGCCTTGGTCGCGCAGAGCCAGAAGAGATAGATCGCCTGAATATATTGCACGCGACGATGCTGGCTATGCAGAGGGCGGTTGCAGGGCTGCATATCACCCCTGATTATGTTTTGATTGACGGTAACCGCTGCCCGAAACTGGCTATGCCGTCATTAGCCGTGGTAAAAGGCGATAGCCGAGTGGCAGAGATCAGCGCTGCCTCGATCCTGGCTAAAGTGACGCGAGATCGTGAAATGACTGAGTTGGATCGCCATTTCCCTGAATATGGTTTTGCGCAACATAAAGGCTATCCAACCGCTGTCCATTTGGAAAAATTGTCCGCCTTCGGTGCGACAGAGCATCACCGACGTAGTTTCGGTCCGGTTAAACGTGTGCTGGGTCTGGTGTAAGCCACCAAGCAACATCCATAACGTATCGATATGATTCCTCAGCAGTGAATCGCTGAGGGCATGATTCAATCCACTAATTTCTGGTATCTGGATATGGCCGAACCTCGTTTTGTCCACCTGCGTGTTCACAGCGACTACTCCATGATCGATGGATTAGCCAAGATTGGGCCATTGGTGAAAAGAGCTGCTGCGCTAGGTATGCCCGCTCTGGCCATTACCGACTTCACTAACCTTTGCGGCTTGGTGAAATTCTACGGTAGCGCTCATGGTGCTGGGATTAAGCCCATCATTGGCGCCGACTTCTACGTGCAAAGCGAAATTCTGGGTGATGAATTAGCCCATCTCACTGTGCTGGCACGCAATAACGAAGGTTATCAAAACCTGACTTTACTGATCTCCGAAGCCTATCAACGTGGTTATGGCGCTGCTGGGCCTATCATTGATCGTGATTGGTTGATCCGGCATAAAGAGGGGCTGATCCTGCTATCTGGTGGCCGGATGGGGGATGTCGGCAAATTTATTTTGCGTGGTAATCAGATTCAGGTTGATCAGTGTCTTGAGTTTTATCAGGAGCATTTTCCTGGCAGCTACTATCTGGAATTAATTCGTACCGGTCGGCCGGATGAAGAGAATTATCTGCATGCCGCTGTAGCATTAGCTACTGAGCGTGGCTTGCCGGTAGTGGCAACCAATGATGTGCGTTTTATCGATGAATCCGATTTTGATGCCCATGAGATCCGCGTCGCCATCCATGACGGTTTTACACTGGTTGATCCTAAGCGGCCCAAAAATTATAGCCCTCAGCAGTTTATGCGCGATGAAGAGCAGATGTGTGAACTGTTCGCGGATATCCCTGAGGCACTGATCAACAGTGTTGAAATCGCCAAACGTTGCAATGTGACCATCCGTCTCGGGGAGTATTTCTTACCGCAATTCCCGACCGGGAAGATGAGTACAGAAGATTTTCTAGTCGAGAAGTCGAAACAAGGTTTAGAAGAGCGGCTTGAGCTACTCTTCCCTGACCCTGAAGTGCGGGCGCAGAAACGACCAGAGTACGACGAGCGCCTGGAAATTGAGCTGAAAGTGATTAACCAGATGGGCTTCCCTGGTTACTTCTTGATCGTAATGGAATTTATCCAGTGGTCGAAAGATAATGGTGTACCAGTAGGGCCGGGGCGAGGCTCGGGTGCGGGCTCTTTGGTGGCGTATGCGCTAAAAATTACCGACCTTGATCCATTGGCATTTGACCTGCTGTTCGAACGTTTTCTCAACCCAGAACGTGTCTCAATGCCCGACTTCGACGTTGACTTCTGTATGGAGAAACGCGATCTGGTGATTGAGCACGTGGCGGATATGTATGGTCGTGATGCGGTTTCCCAGATTATTACGTTTGGTACCATGGCGGCTAAAGCCGTCATTCGCGATGTTGGTCGCGTACTGGGCCACCCCTATGGTTTTGTCGATCGAATCTCCAAATTAGTTCCACCAGACCCAGGTATGACCCTGGAAAAAGCCTTCGCAGCTGAACCCCAATTGCCTGAAATTTATGAGGCAGATGAGGAGGTTAGAGCGCTGATTGATATGGCGCGCAAGCTGGAAGGGGTAACGCGTAACGCCGGTAAACATGCCGGTGGTGTGGTGATCGCGCCGACTAAAATTACTGATTTTGCACCGCTATATTGCGATGCAGAAGGCAACAACCCCGTTACCCAGTTCGATAAAAATGATGTGGAATATGCCGGGCTGGTGAAGTTTGACTTCCTCGGTTTGCGAACACTCACTATCATTAACTGGGCGCTGGAGATGATTAACGCCCGGCGCGCCAAAACCGGGTTAGAGCCAATAGATATCGCCTCTATTCCGCTGGAAGATAAAAAAAGCTTCGATATGCTGCAACGTTCGGAAACGACAGCGGTATTCCAGCTTGAATCCAGAGGGATGAAGGATCTTATTAAGCGCCTGAAGCCTGACTGCTTCGAAGATATGATAGCACTGGTGGCGTTATTCCGCCCCGGTCCGCTGCAATCAGGGATGGTAGATAACTTTATCGACCGCAAACATGGCCGTGAAGCGATATCTTATCCGGATATTGAGTGGCAACATGAGTCCTTGAAACCGGTGCTTGAACCGACTTATGGCATCATTTTGTATCAAGAACAGGTTATGCAGATAGCCCAGGTTCTGTCTGGTTATTCACTCGGCGGCGCAGATATGTTGCGCCGTGCGATGGGTAAGAAAAACCCGGCAGAGATGGCTAAACAGCGCTCTGTATTTGAAGATGGTGCAAAAAATCAGGGCATTGATGGTGAACTAGCGATTAAGATTTTTGACCTGGTAGAGAAATTTGCCGGTTATGGTTTCAACAAATCTCACTCCGCAGCATATGCATTGGTCTCCTACCAAACGCTTTGGTTGAAGGCGCATTATCCGGCTGAATTTATGGCGGCAGTCATGACCGCTGATATGGATAACACCGATAAAGTGGTTGGTTTGGTCGACGAATGCTGGCGTATGGGGCTGAAAATTCTGCCTCCTGACATCAACAGCGGCCTGTATCATTTCCATGTTAATGATGAAGGCGAGATCGTTTATGGCATCGGGGCCATCAAGGGTGTGGGCGAAGGGCCGATTGAGGCCATGCTGGAAGCCCGTAAAGAGGGCGGACACTTCAAAGAGTTATTTGATTTGTGTGCCAGAGTCGATACCAAAAAACTCAATCGCCGCATCTTAGAAAAATTGATTATGTCCGGTGCCTTTGACCGTCTGGGGCCGCACCGTGCCGCATTGATGAGTTCGTTGGGCGAAGCATTAAAAGCTGCTGACCAGCATGCCAAGGCCGAAGCTATTGGTCAGGCAGATATGTTTGGTGTATTGGCTGATGCGCCTGAGCAGGTTGAGCAATCTTATGCTAATGTGCCGCCGTGGCAGGAGCAAATTGTCTTAGACGGTGAGCGGGAAACGCTGGGGCTGTACCTGACCGGTCACCCGATCACCCAATATCTCAAGGAGATAGAGCGTTATGCCGGCGGGCAGCGTTTGAAAGATATGCATCCGACGGATCGGGGCAAAATGACCACTGCAGTGGGGCTGGTTATCGCGGCAAGGGTTATGGTAACAAAACGCGGGAATCGCATTGGTATTTGTACTTTGGATGACCGCTCCGGGCGTCTGGAGGTGATGCTATTCACCGATGCGTTGGAAAAATATCAGCATTTATTGGAAAAAGACCGTATCCTGATAGCCACCGGACAGGTCAGCTTTGATGACTTTAGTGGTGGACTTAAAATGACCGCCCGTGAGTTAATGGACATCAGTGAAGCTCGTGAAAAATATGCCCGTGGGCTTGCTATATCGCTGACCGACAGGCAAATTGATGACCAGCTTTTGAACCGTCTCCGTCAATCGTTGGAACCCCATCGAGCGGGGACGATCCCAGTGCATCTTTATTACCAACGGGAAGATGCTCGCGCCCGGCTGCGGTTTGGAGCCACATGGCGCGTGACGCCCACCGATCGCTTATTGATAGATTTGCGGACGCTGGTAGGTAATGAGCAGGTGGAACTGGAATTTGACTAAAATAGGAATGCTATGAGTCTGAATTTTCTTGATTTTGAACAGCCGATTGCAGAGCTGGAAGCGAAAATTGACTCGCTGACTGCAGTCAGCCGTCAAGACGAAAAATTAGATATTAATCTGGATGAAGAGGTCCAGCGTCTGCGTGAGAAAAGTCTCGAGCTGACGCGGAAGATTTTCTCGGACCTCGGCGCATGGCAGATTGCCCAACTGGCACGCCATCCTCGTCGTCCCTATACCCTGGATTATATCGCTAATATCTTTACCGATTTTGAAGAGCTGGCTGGCGATCGTGCCTATGCTGACGATAAAGCTATCGTCGGTGGCATTGCTCGTTTGGATGGTCGCCCAGTGATGATCATTGGTCATCAAAAAGGTCGCGAAACCAAAGAGAAGATTCGCCGCAACTTTGGTATGCCTGCACCGGAAGGTTATCGTAAGGCACTGCGTCTGATGGAGATGGCTGAGCGATTTAAGTTGCCAATCATTACTTTCATCGATACACCCGGAGCCTATCCGGGGGTTGGCGCAGAAGAGCGAGGTCAATCTGAAGCCATCGCACGTAACCTGCGTGAGATGTCACGATTGAATGTACCTATCGTTTGTACCGTTATTGGTGAAGGTGGTTCTGGTGGTGCACTCGCCATCGGTGTTGGCGATAAAGTGAATATGCTGCAATACAGCACCTATTCCGTTATCTCTCCAGAGGGTTGTGCTTCTATCCTGTGGAAAAGCGCCGATAAAGCGCCATTAGCCGCAGAAGCTATGGGCATCACCGCACATCGTCTCAAAGAGTTGAAGATGATTGACTCCGTGATCGCTGAGCCGTTAGGTGGCGCACACCGTGATTACTTAGCGATTGCTGCTTCACTGAAAGCACAATTGCTGGCGGACCTCAGTGATTTGGATGTCCTGAATGAAGAAGAGCTGTTGAATCGTCGTTATCAGCGTTTGATGAACTACGGCTACTGCTGAGTTTATTGCTCATTGAGAAAAACCGGTGCAGAATTTAAGCATCGGTTTTTTTTTAGCTATTTTTTGCCGAATAGCTAAGTTTGGCTAAACCATATATAGCCTAAATAGCTTGAGTGCAGGAGGGTCGCCAACGCACAGGTAACCCGAAGCATGATGGGCATGGATACTTAATTTAACGGAGGATACATGCTGATAATACGTCAGGTTCACCATATTGCGATCATTGGCTCAGATTATCAGGCCAGCAAAAAATTCTATTGTGAGCTGCTGGGCTTCAATCTGCTCAGTGAGGTTTATCGTGCAGAGCGCGATTCGTGGAAAGCTGATCTGGCGTTAAATGGGCAATACACCATTGAATTATTCTCCTTCCCTTCACCGGCACCGCGCCCGAGTCGCCCGGAGGCTTGTGGCTTGCGACATCTGGCTTTTCAGGTTGATGACATTGAACAGGCGGTCAGTGAACTCGGCACCGCCGGGGTGATTTGCGAAGCAGTTCGCATTGATCCTTATACTCAATCACGTTTTACTTTCTTTAATGACCCAGATGGTTTACCACTGGAGCTCTATGAATTGATGCCGGAATAACATGAACCCAGTCCCTGCTACGCCAAATGTTTTACTTAACCCCGTGTTCGCACAATTGGGGGGGCAGCGCAATTTTCTGGTGGGATTCAGTGGTGGCTTGGATTCGAGTGTATTGCTGCATCTATTGGTCTGTATACGTGACCAACTCATTCCTGAACTGAAAGTACGCGCCATTCATATTCACCACGGCTTAAATCCGCGGGCAGATGGTTGGGTAAAGCATTGCCAACAACAGTGTGAGCGATGGCAAATTCCACTCGAAGTGGTTCGAGTGAGTATTGATCCCCGTCACAATGGTATTGAGGCGGCAGCCAGGAGTGCTCGCTATCAGGCATTCTCTTCACATTTAGCCGCCGATGAAGTGTTACTTACAGCCCAACATCTGGATGACCAATGTGAGACCTTCCTGCTCGCACTTAAGCGGGGTAGTGGCCCGGCAGGTTTATCTGCAATGGCTGCCAGAATGCCCTTTGCTCACAGTCAGTTATTGCGGCCTTTACTGACACTCTCCCGCGAAACACTGGAGAACTATGCCCGAATCCAGCAATTACAGTGGATTGAAGATGACAGCAATCAGGACGATCGCTTCGATCGTAATTTCCTGCGCTTGAGAGTTCTGCCTTTACTTCATCATCGTTGGCCGCATTTCGCACAGGCCACGGCACGCAGTGCGGGTTTGTGTGCTGAGCAAGAACAGCTATTGGATGAGTTGTTGGCTGAGAGTGTGCAACAACTAAAAAATCACCATGGCGCGCTCTCTATTGAGGGGCTGCTGCTGGCGTCAGAGGCTAAGCGAGCGGCAATAGTGCGCCGTTGGTTAGCAGAGAGAGGAGCCTTAATGCCGTCGCAGAGCCAGCTACAGAGATTGTGGTTGGAGGTCGCGATGGCCAGGCAGGATGCAGAGCCTCAATTAACCCTCGGTGCTTATCAGGTTCGCCGTTTCCGGCAACACCTCTATTTGGTGCCGGCGCTGCAAGAGATAGGTGTCGCGCATATCTTTTGGGCAACAGTTGAGGATAAAGAGCTGCCACCTGAACCATTGGTTCTGCCCGCCAAACTAGGTGTACTGAGCTTGACTGCCCATGGTGGGCAAGCGATAAGAGCTGCTGCTATCGGCGACGAAATCAGTATAGGTTTTGGATTACATGGCGACGTCAAAATTGTCGGGCGGCACCATTCGCGCCAAGGCAAGAAGATATGGCAGGAGTTAGGCATTCCGCCATGGCAGCGGGAACGTATTCCATTGCTCTATTTTGGCGAGCAATTGATTGCCGCAGCTGGGGTTTTCGTGACTCAGGCGGGGCAGGCTAAAGAAGGCGAGCCGTGCTGGTGCCTGAATTGGACCAAAACGGAATAATAATAAATAGACCCAATAGATTTCAGCGGGCGGGAAGGCGGCAAACAGACGTCGCCAACAGGCCCGAAATTGGCAAGATACTGTGTGAGGAGCAATGATGAAATTAGTCGTCAGTACATTGGTCGTTCTCGGCCTATGCAGTTTTTCGGCGTTGGCAAAAAATGATATTGAGGCGGGGCGAGTGAAGTCAGCCAGTTGTGTGGCTTGCCATGGTATGAATGGCAAAGTTTCAGTGCCGATGTACCCCAATCTGGCCGGGCAGAATGCACTCTATCTGGAGCAATCATTGGCCGCGTATAAAAAAGGTGGGCGTACAGGAGGGCAGGCTGAAGTGATGCGGGCTTATGTCTCTAACTTATCTGACGAGGATTTTTCTGACCTGGCCGCTTACTATGCCAGTCTTAAACCTTAATATGCCGATTTAACCACTTAAACTTTAGGGCCGCTGTAAAGCGGCCCATATAAAGCGTGGAAATTATGATGCACTCACCACGACAGTCCCGATTTCGGGATGACTGAAACTGGCAATATGGTCCAGACGTAACTCGCGCATAGCTCCGTCTTGTTCGACAATCAGGTACTCGACCTTTTTTCTCAGCAGCAGATCGCTAGCTTTACCTTCCACGATCTCACCGCCTCTCAACTTCAACGTCAATATCAGGTGATGTTGGCAGGCGAGTTCCAGATTATCGTAGTCATCACAGTTGATGGGTTGATACTCTTCACTCATCGACATAATCGCTCACCAATAAGTTAGCGGCGGCATAGGCCGCCTGTTCCCTAACGGAGGACGGGAGTGCGTCGTTAGCCGCAACTTCGTCCAATGCTTTCAATACACA